>JALZIC010000054.1 GCA_030860455.1 Actinomycetota bacterium | reverse complement strand
TCGGACCCGGTTTCCGGGCCACACGGGGCAACGAAGCTTCGAGGCTCCATTGCACTCTCGGACCCGGTTTCCGGGCCACACGGTGCAACGAAGCTTCGAGGCTCCATTGCACTCTCGGACCCGGTTTCCGGGCCACACGGTGCAACGAAGCTTCGAGGCCACCCCGGCGCGCCGCCTGCCTCTCTTCGGCGCGCCGGTCTCGGTCACTCGGACACAGAGGTGAGGTAGTCGTCGGTGATCTCGACGAGATCCCCCACGAGCTCGGCAGCGGGATCGAAGCCGTCGTGCGCCAGGCGATCCCGAAGCCCCGCAAGTGTGCTTGCCAAAAGCACGATCACGAGGTCTCCGAGGTCCGGAGCACCGCCGTGCCCCGCCCTCATCGACCCCCGTCCTTCGGTTGCATGACCGAGCGATGTTTCGCCCAGTAATGGCGGCGCACGGCGGCACCCGTGCTCCATTCTTTCGGCACCCGAATCGGCGCGTCGCATGTGCGGCACCTGGGCAACTTGCGCCTCTTCGAGGGTTCGGGCTTTGCCTTCGGCATATCTGCCTCCTGCGGCCCGGGATCGCGGCTCGAAAACAACTTTAGAGAGGGGGTGTGACATCCCTCTTCGGACGCGGTCTTCATTCGGCTCCCGGAATCGGTTCGGCTCCCGGAATCGGTGGGGTGAAATCAGGTTGTCACTGGAGTGAGGGATCGTCGACGAGGCGGTCCCGGCTGGCGAGCCCCCGAGTTTTGCGATATCCATTCGAGGCATGAAGGCAGTCATCATCGAGGAATACGGAGGGGCCGACAAGGTCTCCGTGCGGGACCTGCCCGAGCCCGAACCCGGGCCGGGTGAAGTCGTGGTGAGCGTCGCTGCAGCTGCACTGAACCGATTGGATGTCTGGACCCTGGGTGGATCGCTTGGACTCCCGCTCGAGTTCCCCCACGTGCTGGGGGCCGATGCCGCCGGCGAGATAGACGGCGTGGGTGAAGGTGTCAAGGGCCTCCGGCGAGGAGCGAAGGTCATGGTCAACCCCGGGTTGTCCTGTGGTGAATGCGAGCTCTGTCGCGCGGGGGAGCAGTCGCAATGCCCCAACTTCAAGCTCCTCGGCGAGCACGTCCCGGGCACCTTTGCGGAGAAGATCAAGGTGCCCGTCCAGAACGTCTTTCCCTTTCCATCACATCTTCTCTGGGCCGAGGCGGCGTCCTTGGGGATCACCTTCACGACCGCCTACCGGATGCTGTATTCGCAGGCGAAGTTCCGGCCCGGGGAGTGGGCCTTGATCACGGGGATAGGAGGAGGACTGGCCCTCTCCCTCCTGCAGCTGGCCCGGCCCGTTGCCGGCCGCATTTTCGTGACGTCATCTTCGGGCGGCAAACTCGCCAAGGCTGCCGAGCTCGGCGCCGACGAGGGCATCGACTACACCTCCGAGGACGTCGCCAAAGCCGTCCGTCGCCTCACCGGCAAACGCGGCGTCGATGCGGTCTTTGACTCGGCCGGCGGTCCGTCACTGGACGCCAACCTCAGATCCCTGCGACCGGGGGGACGGGTGGTCCTCGCCGGAGTGACCGGCGGCCCCAGGACCGAGATCGATCTCAGGCGGGTTTTCTGGAGCCAGCTGAGCGTCATCGGCGCAACCATGGGATCCCACAAGGACGTGTCGGACATGCTCCGAACCGTTGCCGGAGACAAGCTCCGCCCCAAGGTCGATCGGACCTTTCCCTTCGAGCGGGCCTCGGAGGCATTTTCGTACCTCGAATCTCAGGACCGCTTCGGAAAGGTCGTGCTGGAGTTCGTCCGGGGAGGGTAGCGACCCGGAGAGGCCACCGGCGCCCACAAGGCGCTGCCCCGCGTTCGCCACCCGGAGCACCAATGTCCCCAGGCCAATTAGGCACCGACCCCGGCCCGCACCGCTGCCGCCACCGCTTCGGTTGCGAGCCGGCCGAGCAGGTCGAGGTCGGGCGGAACGTCGCCCGGCGCAGGTGCCGCCACGGCGAACACGACGTCGCCGTCGTACCGGGTATGGGCGGGCCGCACGGATACCGTGATTCCGTCACTCCCACGGGCCGCAAGCCATCGCACCTCGCGCTTGTCCAGATTGGCCTGCACTGCGATGAGCCCGATGACCGTATTGGTCGGAACGTCCTCCTGCGATGAGGCCGGCTCCTCGGGCCAAGTCCCGGCCTGCGGCGCGTCTCCACCGGTTACGACGGAGCCGTCGGCGCCAACCACGTCCCCAACGGAGTTCACCACGACCACCGCAGAGACAGACTGCCCTTCCGCCCGAGCCGAGGCGATGCCGAGTCCACCCGGACGGGCCCGCGAGAAGCCGGCCCATTTTCCTACGGTGGCTCCGGCCCCGGCGCCGACACGTCCGATCTCCACCGGTCCGTCCGTGGCCGTCTCGCATGCGGCGCGCCCGGCCTCGGCGCGGGGACGCAGACCGGGGGCGCCGGCCGCCGCGTCGAAGATGACCGCAGCCGGCACGATCGGGACCGTGGCGATACGGGTTCTGTAGCCGATGTTGCGCTCCTCGAGCCACGACACAACCCCCTCCGCGGCCGCCAGGCCGAAGGCGCTTCCACCAGTGAGGAGCACGGCATGAACCTCGCTCAGCCTCCTCTCCAGGTCCAACAACGGGAGCTCGCGAGAGCTGGGGGATGAGCCCCTGATGTCACAGGAGGCGACGTTGTCCGCCGGGGGGAGGATCACCGTGCACCCGGTCCGCCGCCCGGCCTCGGTCCAGTGCCCGATCCGAAAACCGAAGCCAAGAGCGCCCTGGGTCATGGTTCGTATGATCCCAGGAACGGGCTCGGGGTGTTCTCCGACGGCCGGCCCGGCCGGGGGAGGCGCGACCGGAGAATGGGTGGCGCCGCCAACAGGACCATGCAGGGTTAGGGGGAATCCCGATCGACGTTGTGGATCTCGGTCGTCGGGCTTCTACGGCCCGCGAGCTACCGAACAGGGCCGGCCCGGGTTTCGCGATTCCGGATCAAGGCACTTCGGCCCGGGACAACGGCAAGCGATCCGTACAGCTTGGTCGCAGTGACGTCTCCGCATACGCTCAGACCATGAGCTCGAGTTCGTCATGGACTATCTTCGACCGGCGTGTGGTGGGACCACTCGCCTGCAACTGCTACACGGTCGGAGATCCGGTCACCAAGGAGGCCGTCGTCATAGATCCGGGCGACGACGCCGATGCTATCGCGGAGGCGGCCACCGCTCGGGGGGTAAGCGTCATCGCTATCGTCGCAACCCACGCCCACTTCGACCACATCGTTGCAGCTCAGCGCCTGCGTGAGCTTACCGGCGCACCGTTCCACCTCCATGCCGACGACACCTTCCTGCTCGATTGGATGCAGGCCTCGGGCCGATTGTTTCTAGGCGTGGAGCTTCCGCCCCCTCCGGAGGTCGATCTAGGAGCCCAGGAGGGGGACGCTCTGACCGTCGGTTCACTCGAGCTCGAGGTGCTGCACACACCCGGACATTCGCCCGGCTCGATCAGCCTGACCGCCCCCGGGGCGGTGTTCTGCGGTGACACGTTGTTTGCGGGCTCGATTGGTCGAACCGACCTGCCCGGAGGTGACCAGCACGTGTTGGTCACCTCGATCACCGCAAAGCTCTTCTCGTTGCCTGGCGATGTGCAGGTTTTCCCCGGCCACGGCCGGCCAACCTCCGTGGAGGGGGAGCAGCGCGACAATCCCTGGGTCGGCGGCGGCTAGGGTCCCCGAGGGGAGGGGGTCTCCCGGATAGAGTGCTCCACCGCCACCACCGGAGCTGAGCGAACACAGGTAGCGCAACCGGGGCGGTTGTCTGTCGCCCCGCAGGTTCGCACCTGCACGGCGTCCCGCTCCATGGGGTCGTTGGGTCAAAGCCCGCCCGGATCTCGATGCCACCCCGGCGCCTAGTACCCACCCCCGTCGTCGCCGGACTCGGTCTCCCCGCCCTCGGTCTCCCCGCCCTCGGTCTCCCCGCCCCCGTCGTCGCCGGACTCGGTCTCGCCGCCCTCGGTGACCGTGATCTCTCCGGTCATCTGACTGTGGAACCTGCAATGGAACTCAGCGGTCCCCGATTCGGGAGCGGTGAGGCTGGTTGAGGCGGACGCTCCCCCCTCCGCCTCTATATCGATGCCGAGATCATCCGACGTAAAGGAGTGTGTGGTGCTGTCCTCGTTCCTCAACGTGAGCTCGACCTCGGCGCCTGGCTCGAGCGCGAGCTTCCCCGGGCTGAAGGTGAAATCCGATGCCACCACCTCGGCGGCGCCACCTCCGCCGGTTCCGCCTCCACCCCCGGCTCCGTCCCCCCCATTGGTCCCACCGGAGGACGTTGCCTCCGGCTCGGCCCCGCACGCCGAGGCCAGGAGCAGGGTCGTGGCCACAACAACGATCAACGCAAGCCCGTTCTTCATCACAGAAAAGACTACGGCCGAAGGGCGCTTAAGGATTGGCGATCTGCGACGTATGATCCGCAGCTACTGGATATACGGGGGCACGGGTGGAAGGGGCACACCCGGATAACGATCGACGTCGCGCTCGAAGGTGATCAGGACATGATCCTCGCGCGTCTTGGTCTGCCGGTTGACCTCCCGAAAGCCGAGCTTCTGTAAACGCCGGAGCTCACCTGCATGATTCTTGCGCGGACCCTCGCCCGGGGCTTTGAGATAGACGTCGAGCCTGATCTGTTGGGTAACTTTCTTTTGCTTGCCGTCGGCCATGTCCAGACCTTAGCAGCCCGACGGTTGGTCTCCAGCCCTCGAGATCGAGCCTCCGCGCGCCACCTCGGCGGTAGTGCCCGGAGAGCGCCGAAGGCCCGGCACCTGCGCCCCTCCCGACGAAGATTAGAGTTCGGCGAATGTTGAGCGCGCAGTGTCACACCATCGCCGAAGGCTGGGTCGAGGTGCGAGACCTCGCCGAGATCTCTGACTACCGGACCGAGTCCGGGAATGTTGTCTGGGGCGAGGCCAACGTGGACGACCTCACCGACGAGCAGATCACCCTGATAGCCGAAGAGTTCGGTCTCGACCCACTTGCAGTCGAGGATGCCCAGGAGAGCAACCACCGCCTGAAACTCGAGACCTACGAGAGCCATCTCCTGGTCGTCATCCAACAGCTGGATGAGCTCAACGGTCAGCTCGAAGCCAGGGCGCTCTACCTGTTCGTAGGCGCCAACTACGTACTCGCGCTCCATCACGACGCCGACAGGCTTTTGGACAAGGCCAAGGCCCGGTGGGAGGGGGTGAGACGGCTCGAGTTCGAGCGTGGTCCCGCGTACCTCCTCTTCGTCCTGCTCGACACGCTTGTCGATGACTACCAGGCTATTGCCGAGAGATTGGAGGAGGAGGTGGAGGATCTGGAGGACTCCGCTCTCTCGCACTCGAACGTTTCGGGAGACCTCGATCGCAGGCTCTACAAGCTAAAACAGCAACTTTCCCGGCTCCGGCGCTACGCCGTGCCTGGGGGTCGTGTGCTCGACCTGTACGTGCAGGGCCACACCGGAGAGGCCAAGACGGCCGAAGAAGCCAAGAGGTTCCGCGAGGTGCACGACAACCTCATGCGCGTCACCGAACAGATACACAACGTGGATGATCTGGCCAATGCGATCCTCGACCTTCGGCGCGCGGATCAGACCGCCGGGCAGAATGAAATCACCAAGAAGCTCACGGGATGGGCCGCCATCATCGCGGTGCCCACCCTCGTTTCCGGCATCTACGGGATGAACTTCGAGCTCGTTCCGTCTTCCGGGGAGCTCTTCGGATTTTTCTTCGCCCTAACGATCATGGTGGGCGCGTCCCTGTCCCTGTATCTGCTCTTCAAGACCAAGGGTTGGATATAAGGGGCAGCCCCTATGGCGCTGCGGAAGGCAGTCCTTTGGACATTCAGTCTAAAGGGTTGGGCTCCGGACGCAGTTAGGATGAAGGTCCACCGGACTGCGGAATCACCCGAACTGCGGAATCCAAGGAGGCTGTTTGCTTATGTCGGTCCCCAATCAGGTGATCGATCAACGCGCGGAAGAGCTGCTGGGACAGGAACGCCGGCGCTTCGAAGAACGCACGCCCAAATCAAAGGCCCTATACGAGCGGGCGGAGGCGTCGATGCCCTTCGGCGTTACCTCGTCGTTCCAGGCAGGCGACCCTTACCCCATCTATCTGACCGGCGGCAAAGGCAGCAGAGTCCAGGACGTCGACGGACACTCTTATATCGACTACCACAACGGCTTCGGGTCGATGGCGGCCGGACACGCTCATCCCAAGGTGCGGGAGGCAATAGAGAAGGCGGCCGAAACCGGAACCCACTTCGCCGCAACCACCGAGACGGCCGTCCTGCTGGCGGAGGAGCTCAAGCGCCGGTTCGGCATCGAGAAAGTGCGTTTCACCAATTCGGGGACCGAGGCAACCATGGATGCTGTCCGGCTGGCCCGGGCGGCGGCCGGCAAAGACATCCTTCTGAAGATGGAGGGTTCGTATCACGGGCACCACGATGCAGTCATGTACTCGATCATCCCGTCGATGGATTCAGGCGGACCTTCGGAGCGGCCGTGGACGGTGCCGTTCTCACGCGGGATCCCCGCGGGCGAAGCCGATGGCACCAAAGTCGTCTCTTTCAACGACCCGGAGGCGCTCGAGGAGACGCTCCAGGAGCACGGCGATCGGATAGGCGCCCTGATCATGGAGCCGATCATGATGAACATCGGCATCGTTATGCCGTTGCCGGGCTACCTCGAACGGGTGCGTGAGCTCTGCACCGAGCATGGCGTGCTGCTGATCTTCGACGAGGTAAAGACGGGGGTGACGGTGGCGCCGGGCGGCGCAACGGAGCTCTTCGGCGTGCAGCCCGATCTACTGTGCCTCGCAAAATCGATCGGCGGCGGGACTCCAATCGGCGCCTTCGGGGGGCGCGCCGATATCATGGACGAAATCACCAAAGGCGTTGCCGCCTTGGGGACGTTCAACGGAAACCCGCTGTCGATGGGTGCGGCGCTGGCGACTCTGACCGAAGTCCTGACGCCGGACGCCTACGAGCACCTTGCGAAGCTTGGCACGCGATTGGCGGGCGGTACCCAGGAGATCCTCGACCGGCACGGGATCAAGGCGGTCACAACGGACCTTGGGTGCAAGGGGTCCATCACCTTTCGGGACAAGCCAATCGAGAGATACCGGGACTTCGCCGAGGTCGACGATTCGCTGTTTGACGCCTACTGGTTCTGGTCGGTCAACCGCGACCTTTACCAGACCCCGGGCAAAGAGGAGCAGTGGACTATCTCGGCGCAGCACTCCGAAGCCGACATCGATTACACGCTTGATGTGTTCGAGAACTACTGCGAGCTTGTAGCTCCTGAGGGAGGCTCGTAGCCCTTCAACGGGAAAGCTGGTCTCGGACGGGGGTTGTGATGCGAGCACACACCCTCCGTCCGATCTAACCAAGGCTTATCAGGCTTCGTAGGGATCGGGTGCTGCGGAGATGCGGCGTTCCCGCAGAAGGCTGAAGATCACGTAAGCCACCCCCAACAGGAATATGAGCGTCGCCATGACATTCACCTGCGCAGGGATGCCGAAGCGCGACGCGCCGTAGATCCAAAGGGGAAAAGTGATCGTCGCTCCGGCGTTGAAGGCGGTGACGACGTAGTCGTCGAACGAAAGCACGAACGCCAGGAGGGCTCCCGCAGCGATTCCCGGCAGAATCAAGGGGAAGGTCACTGTCCAGAAAGTCGTCCATCCGTCCGCGCCGAGATCTCGAGCAGCATCTTCGAGGCTACGGTCGAATCCTGAGGTGCGCGCCTTGACGGTCACCACGACGTAGGAGATCGAGAACATGATGTGTGCGATGAGCACCGTGAGGAAGCCGCGTGCGAACTGGACGGCGACGAACATTGACAGTAGTGAGACCCCCAGAACGATTTCGGGTGTCGCCATGGGAATGAAGATGAACAGGTTCATCCCAGAGCGCCCACGAAAGTTGAAGCGTGTCAACGCCAACGCAATCAGTGTTCCCAGCGTGGTGGCGAAGAGGCTGGTGATGGCCGCGATTATCAGGGAGTTGCGCAAGGCCTGGGTCAACTCGGGGATGTCGAAGAGGTTCCGGTAATGGTCGAGCGTGAAACCCTCCCATACGAAATTGAACTTGCCCGGGTAATCGTTAAACCCGAAAAGCATCATCACGACGATCGGGATGAGCAGGTAGGCGATCACGAGGCCGGTGTAGGTAGGCAGGATCCATTCCCTTTTGAATTTTCTGCCGGGGGCGCCTGCCGTAGCCATCAGCCGGTCAACTCCTCGGTGCCGAGTGCTCGGGCGTAGAGGAAAACCGCCACCAGGATTCCGGCTATCAGTAGGAAGGAGAGCGCTGCTCCGGTTGGGTAGTCTTGATTGACAAGCAATTGACGTCGGATCACACTGCCGATCATCGTCGTGTTCGGGTTTCCGAGTATCTCGGCGTCGATGAAGTCCCCGATGCTGGGAATGAAGGTCAACAGGGACCCCGCGAAGACGCCGGGCAATGTGAGAGGAAGGGTCACCTTAAAAAAGGCCTCTCGTTTACTCGAGTAGAGGTCGGCCGCGGCGTCGAGAAGCGACGGGTCCAGCTTCTCCAGTGCCACGTACAGGGGCAGCGCCATGAAGGGAAGGAAGTTGTAGGTCATTCCGCTGATGACGGCCAACGGTGAGGCCAGGAGTTTGAAGTCCGCGCTCAGCAACCCCCAATCCTTAAGGGTTCCAAGGAAGATCCCCTGGTCCGACAGAACCAGCTGCCACGCCAGAGTCCGAATGAGAAAGGGCGTGAAGAAGGGGAGCAGGAGGAGGAGGACGAACAGGTTCTTCCGCCGGCCCCCCTT
>JALZIC010000037.1 GCA_030860455.1 Actinomycetota bacterium | reverse complement strand
GGCCTGCGCTGCGGGGGCCGCAGGTTGGGCGGCCGGTTCTTCGGCGGGGGCGGGGGCCGCAGGTTGGGCGGCCGGTTGCTCGGCGGGGGCGGGGGCCGCAGGTTGGGCGGCCGGTTGTTCGGCTGACTCCTCGGCGGTGGGCCCTTCGGGGGCAGCCTCGCCTTCGGGGGCAGCCTCGCCTTCGGGGGCAGCCTCGCCTTCGGGGGCCGCTCCATTCCCATCGAACTGTGGCTGCGCGCCCGGCCACCACTTGGGCTCCTTGGGATGCGGAGAACCCTCCGTGGCGCGTTGGCGCGCGGCTTTGGCGCGCGCCTCTATTACGGCAGGGCTGGAGCCTTTCTGCTGCTCCTCCTGCTGCACTTCTGCATATACCTGTTCTGGGTCGGCCACCATTTCTCCTGGTAGTGCAGCTTGAAATCAGTGCAAGTCGTGCAGCTTGAAATCAGTGCAAATGTATCGCGCACGCTCGATCGGGTGGGGCAAACTCAAACGCGCAACGAGTTTCCTCCCCGCCGGCCCGGAAGGCCCCCCGGGCTCATGACTGACGGTCGGTCGCCTCGAGGGCCAGCTCTCGAAGCGCGGCCCGGGAGTCGCGATCGATGGCGAGGGCGTCGAGCCGACCCAGAGCCGCGGCTGCAAGGCTCTGGAGCAGGGCCTCTGTCCCCCGGCGAGCCCCTGAGGTGTCGATGAGACGGCGCAGTCCCCTCACGTCGTCATCGGAGAGGGCGTCCCCTCCTCCCCACAGCCTCTGGAGTGTCGTGCGCTCGGTTCCGTGCAGGCCGGCGAGAGCCTTTGCGTAGAGCACATGGCGCTTGCCTTCTCTGATGTCGGAATCGATGGGCTTCCCGAGGCTCGCGGGGTCCCCGAAAGTGCCAAGGAGATCATCGCGTTGTTGAAACGCCTCCCCAAGGGGCTCTCCGAAGTCCGACAGCTGCCGCGTGAGACCGGCCGGTGCTCCCGCGAGCGAGGCCCCGATGGCCAAGGGCTCCTGGATCGAGTAGCGGCCGGACTTCAGCAGGGCGACGCGGCGCGCCTCGGCCTCTGTGATGGAGGGTTTCCCGGCCGCCTTCAGGTCCAGGTACTGGCCGGCGATCACCTCCTGTCGCATGCGGGAGTAGGCCTCGAACGCTCTGCAGAGCGTGCGGGGGTCGAAGCTGGACGCCATCATGGCCTCATCGGCCAGCACCAGGGCCAGATCCCCGACGAGCAGCGCGACGTTGACCCCGTGCTCTGCATACGAGGTTGGCACTCCCCGGCGCTCCTGCGACGCGTCCATGATGTCGTCGTGGACTATGGCAAAGGTGTGGAGGAGCTCCAGGCTCGCCGCCGCGAACACGATGGCCTCGGAGTGCTCACCCCCCGCTGCCCGGTGACCCCAATAGCAAAAGGCCGGGCGCAGCCGCTTGCCTCCCGACGCGATGACTCTCTCGATCTCATCGATGAGGTCCCCGGCCTCTTCGAGCTCGCGCCGGCGCTCCGTCAGAAAATCTCCGAGTCGCGCGTCGATCTGTGCCCTCAACAGGTCGATCCCCGGCCAGAACGATGTCATGCGCGCCGCTACCCTAGCCCCGTGCACAGGCGCCGGTTGCTCGTCCTCTGCGTCCTGGCCTCGGTCGTGGGGGCCGGGTGCACGGGCACTCCCGCCTCGACGACACCTGCCCTCGTCACGGGAGTCGTGGTGGAGGTGGAATCGAGCGGGCTGGGGAAGGTCACCGGGTTCGTGATCAAAGACGGAGGGCGCACCTACGACATCGCGATCGACCGGGGGGTCGAGTACAGCTTCCCGCTCGATCACTTGAACGGGCACCGCGTCAGCGGCGCCCCCGTGCAGGTCAGGCTCGAGCGGAGGGGGCGGCGGCTGGTTGCGCTGGCAATAGATGACGCCTGAGGCCGGCTAGAGGGCTTTCAGGGTCTTCCGCAGCTCCTGCGCGCCGACAATGCCCTCGAACTTCGCCGCCACGCGCCCCTCCGAATCGACGGCGAACACCCACGGCTCGGTCGGGAGACCCCACCTGATGGCTGCCGGCACGACCTCGCGCTCGCCACGGATCGGAAGTCTGTAGGGCTCAACGTGGACGAAGCTCATGTCGGGGAAGCCCTTCGACACTTTCTTCACGATATCCAGGGTCGGCCCGCAGGTGGCGGACTCGCAGAACTCGGGGGTGGCGAAGGTTACGACAGACGGCCGTCCCGAGCGAAGCGCCTCGGCGATCGACATCTTGTAGAAGCGAGGATCCGGGTGGGAATCAGTGGAGATGGCCCCGAGCCTGGTGACGTCGCCGGCCGTCGGTGTGTCGACCGCCGGGGGCCGCTCACCAACCGCCGGAGTCGATGCCCGCTCGGTGACATCGAAGTTCGCCCGGACGATCTCATCCACGCCCTCCCCGTCGAGCGTCACCTCTGCCCCCCATCGTCCTGCGGAGTCGAAGGTGACTTCCTCTACGTAGAGCCCCGTCCTCGGCTTTTGGGTCCACACGAAGTCCATCTTCTCGGTGGTGACCGGTGTGCGTGCCGACTTGGCGAGGTCGAAGAAGGAGATAGCCATGTCGATCCCGGGCGACGCGATCGGAGCATCGTTCTCTCCGCTGAGGAGGCCGACCAGTAAGCGGTTCCGCCCCACGACGATCTCACTGGACACAAAGACCGGATACGCCTCCACATCGGTGAAGTCCTCGTTGAACGAAGATCCCCCGGCGCCGGTGCTCTCGTCGGGTGGGCTGTCTGAGCACGCGCCGAGCAGAGCAATCATCGCAATCAATGCAACTGCTCGCCACTGCAACCGCTTCATGCTTTCGACATTAGTGCCTCGCCGGTGCAACCGACCATGGACTTGTGGGAGCGCTCTTCTGCGTACGAGCCCGACGCGATTCCCGCGCTATCCCATGCGGGTAACATCGCCCGAGATGGAACGTTTCCGGAGGCTAGTCGTAGCCTCGACCGTCGCCACCTTCCTCCTCATTGCGATTGGGGGAGTCGTGCGCGCGACCAAATCCGGATTGGGCTGTGGAACCGACTGGCCGGACTGTTCGGGTGAGCTGATACCGTCGCTCGTCTCGCGCGCCCTCGCAATCGAGTACTCGCACCGGCTCATGGCCTCGGTGGTCCTTCTTCTCCTTGCGAGCCTGGCCGGACTGGCGGTGTGGCGACACCGAGCCTCGCCGGCCCTGATGTGGCCTTCGGTCGCCGCATTCGGGCTCGTCGTCTTCCAGGCCCTGCTTGGGGCGGTGGTCGTTAAGCTCGAGCTCCAAGCCGTGTCGGTCGTGCTTCACCTCGGGACCGCTCTGCTGCTCGTGGGTGTTCTCGTCTACCTGGTTGCCGCGACATCGCCCGGTGACGACCGTCCTGCACAGACCGACGGGTCGATCAGCCGCCAGGCGGCGGCGCTGGCCGGAGCCGTGTGGCTGCTCCTGCTGAGCGGCTCCTATGTAACCGGGGCCCATGCGGGCTACGTGTTCCCGGACTGGCCTCTCATGAACGGCACCCTTGTCCCCGATCTGGGGGTCGAGCTAAACGCCATCCACTGGGCGCACCGCCTTCTCGCCGGGTTGGTCGGCGTCGTCGTTGTTCTCTTCACCGTCAAAGTCGCACGGCGCAAAGACACCATGCCGGGGGCGGCGCGCCTCGCACATGCGGTGGCCGGTGGTTATATCTTGCAGATCCTCATCGGGGCTGCCAACGTCTGGAGCCGGCTAAACGCGGCCGTGGTCACCTCACACCTGCTGGTCGGGGCTCTGTTGTTCGGCGGCCTGGTCGGCATCTCCGTTGTCGTGCATCCCTCCGTGGAGAAGGCGGGGCTGGCGGAGCCGTCCGGGGGGCGGCGGGCGGCGTTGAAAACGGCCACGGAATGAGAGCGCTGCTCCGGTCCCACACAAGGGTAGATTGATGGGGGCCACCGCCGGCCGCGCGTCCGGTGCCGCCTTGGTCGAACCACTCCCCCAGGGCGCCGGCCCTGGAGGTGAAGCCGTAACGGCCCGCGACCGTGCAGCCGCCTATTTCGCCCTAACCAAACCGCGCATCATCGAGCTCCTCTTGATAACGACCGTTCCGCCGATGATTGTCGCCGCCGACGGTTGGCCTTCACCGTGGCTCATCCTTGCGACCCTTACCGGAGGCGCACTTGCGGCGGGCGGCGCCAATGCCATCAACTGCTATGTCGATCGGGATATCGACCAGGTGATGCCCAGGACGAGAAAGCGGCCGTTGCCGTCCCACAAAGTCGAGCCGCGCAACGCCCTCGTGTTCGGGGTGACCTTGGGTGTAGCGGCGTTCTTGTTCCTCTATAGCACCGTGAATTTGATCTCGGCCGTCCTGGCGGCAACTGCGCTGTTGTTCTACGTGTTCGTCTACACCATCGGCTTGAAGCGATCCACCCCACAAAACATCGTTATCGGGGGAGCGGCGGGTGCTATCCCGGCACTGGTGGGATGGAGCGCGGTGACGGGGCGGGTAGATCTCCCAGCGCTTGCACTGTTCGCGATCGTCTTCTACTGGACCCCGCCGCACTTCTGGGCGCTGGCGATGCGCTACGAGAAGGAGTACGCCGCCGCCGGCGTGCCGATGATGCCGGTGGTCTACGGGCGGGCCGAGACGGCCAAGCACATACTCCTCTACTCGTTGCTGCTGTTTGCCATCTGCCTCGTGTTCTTTGCGGTCGGCCGTATGGGCATGATCTATCTGGCGGCCGCAATCGCGCTGAACAGCGTCTTTGTCGCAATGGCGGTGAGGTTATGGAGGCGTCCGGAGCGCGATGTTGCGTGGAGCCTGTTCCGGTACTCGATCTATTACCTGGCGCTGTTGTTCGCGGCCATGGCCGCCGACCGCCTCATCATTCTGTAGGTCTCCCAGGTGGCGCCTGCGGCTGGACGGGCCGAGAACCGAACTCGGGCGGATGACCACACCATGCTGGGTTGGGTCCTGCCGAGAAGTCTTTGTGCGCCTCCAGCCACACGCGCCAATCCAAGCGCCCGCTCAATACGCCGAGTGCTCTGATGGGTGATGCGGACCGGGATCGCCTGAAGAAGACGTTCGACGAAGACGCAGCGCTCTACGATTCGATCAGGCCCGGCTATCCGGACCGGCTGTTCGACGACCTCGTCGAGGGGGCCGGCCTCCATCCTGGAACACGGGTGCTCGAGGTCGGCTGCGGCACCGGCCAAGCCACGGTTCCGCTCGCCAAGCGGGGCCTGGGGGTCGTCTGCGTGGAGGTGGGTGACGCTCTCGCGGCGGTAGCACGTGAGAACCTCGCGGCGTATCCCCAAGTGGAGGTGGTTACGGCTCCGTTCGAGGACTGGGATCCAGGGGGGTCGTCGTTCGATCTGGTCTTAGCGGCCACGTCATGGCACTGGATCGATCCCGAGGTGCGGTGCTCAAGAGCCGCTGCAGCATTGAGGCCGCATGGAGCGCTGGCGGTCATCTCCACGCATCACGTTCTTCCTCCTGGAGACGGCGACGGCTTCTTCGTGGACGTGCAGAGTGCCTACAGTGCGATCGGCGAAGAGGACAGCCCGCCGCCGCCGGCTTGGTCCTGCTCGAGCGACTCACCTCCCGATGGCATCGCCGACGACCGTGATGAGATCGAAGCCGCCGGTCCCTTTACCGACGTGACCGTGACCCGATACCTATGGGATAGGTGGTACACGGCCGACGAATACGTCGCTCTCTTGGACACGTACTCAGGGCATCGCGCGATGGAACCCGGGGCGCGCCGGTGGCTGTACGAGGAGATACGCGGGCGAATCCAGGCTCGGCCCGGCGGGCGCGTGCAAAAGCACTACCTCTTCATCCTCCACCTCGCCCGTCCCGTCGCGCCTGCCCGGCGGTAGCGGCGAAGTTGAGGGGGGATGCGCGCGGTTCGGGTGACGCCCTAGCGGTCCTTTTTCCCGCCCAGGTCCTTGATCGAGTCCTTGACCTTCTCGCCGGCCTGCTTGACGTCGGCCTTGCTCTGGTCCCGCTGTCCCTGACGCTCTAGCTCGGGGTCGTTTGTGGCGCGCCCGGCGCCCTCTTTCACCTTGCCCCGAAGCTCTTCGCCCTTGTTGTTCGCCTTGTCACGATCGGTCATGAATGGCTCCCTTGGTAGGCCTTCCCGGCCGGGCAACGCTCGGCCTGTAACTGCAGGAAACGACACGCGCAGTGTGTATGTCAACCAGGGCCGGGAGAATCAGCCGGGCCGACCCGGCCCCCGCACGGTGCCCCCCAGGCGGCGGTCGACGCGTTCGCCCTCCCTTCGCTCGTCCCTCGCCCAGGCCCCGATGGCCAGGACCAGGGCGATGATGAACAGGAAGTCACCCCCAACCCACATGATGATCCCGGCCGCCCGCTGATCGTCGAATGCCGACAGATCGCCGGAGCGCTCAGCCACCCTGTAGTGGTCGTACAGCACCTGCGAGGCCGAGTAGATGGCGAGGCCGAGCCACGACTGTTGGGGCAGGGCGGTGACCAGATAGACGATCCGGAGAGGGTGCCCCAGGCGTTTAGCGCCTGGGTCCAGACCGACGACGGGCCACCAGAACAACAATCCGGCGATCAGATAGCCCGCGTGCTGGACGACGTGAACGACCTCGTTCGCCAGGGCGAGATCGAACAGGGGGGAGAAATGGCTCACCCACATCACGAGGGCGAACGTCACCCACGCCACCAGTGGGTGGCCGAGGATCTTCGCCACCCGTGAGTGAAGGACGGATACCATCCAGGCGCGGACCGGCGGTGACGCCGCACGAAGCGCAAGTGTCACCGGCGCGCTCAACTGGATCAGGGGCGCGGCGACGAGCGTCAGCAGCAGGTGCTGGACCATGTGCACCCAGAAGAGGGTCCCGTCATACGTTGCAATCGGCGTCGCCAGGGCCAGCAGAACCGCCGCCAGGCCCCCGATGAAGCAGGCGCGCCGGTTCGACGGCCAACCTCCGATTCGAGCCTGGGCACGTCTGTAGCCCCACAGCGACAGGCCGGCGAACAACCAGGGGGCGGGGTCGAAGGGCCAGTGGGTCACCGGCGGAGGAGGTGCACCGCATCCGCGGCGCAGACCGGGGGTTGGCTAACCGGTCTTGGTCTTGCCCGAGTCACCGGAGCCGCCTCCGGACACGACGACATCGCCTTTCATGCTGGGGTGGATGTCACATTGGAAATACAGCTTCCCGGCATCGAGTGGGTCGACCTCGTACTCGGTGCTCGATCCAGCGGGAATGTCCTCGCCGTCGAACAACGCGCCCTCTTGAGCCACCCCCGCCTCTTCGTTTTTATAGATCGCGACGTTGTGCGGCGCGCTGTCCTGGTTGTCCAGTCCGATGACCTGGGACTTGCCCGGGGCAAGCTCGAACTCATCCGTGTCGAAGGCGAGGTTGTCGGCTACAAGCACTGCGTCACCGCCGACTGCTGCGCCTCCGCCTCCTGCGGCCTCGGCCGCCGCTTCCTCGGCCGGCGCGCCGAACCCCAGCTGGGCGATGACGACTCCGATCAGCAACGGATACGCGATCACCATTGCGAGCTCGATCCGCTGCGAACGGCTGAGCCTGGGGCGCAGCGCAGCGAAGGCAAATCCGCCCAGGATGTTCGCCGCCATGACGATGGCGATGAGAATCGCTGCCTCACGTGGGACCGCCAGCAGTACGCGCGAGAACAAGAAGGCGCCAACGGCAATCGCCGCCAGTGCGGCCAGAGGGATGAGGATAGGGAGCGGCGCGCGGAACTTGATCTCATCCGGAAGGTTTGGCTTCGGGACGCGGATTCGTACCTCGTCCATCATGGACGAGGGCTCGGAGCCCTGCTCCTCGTGGCTCATTTGCGAAGTCCCAACGCGTTCAACTCGATCTCGAAGTCGTCCCAGGTGACCTCATCGGGCTTGTCGGACAGCTCACGAGCATGCCATCTGAAGAACACCACGGCCATGATGGACCATAGCAACAAGCCCCCGCCGATCTTCATGATCAATCCGGCGATCAGTTGATCGGTGAGCACGGGCACCCCCCACAGGCGGGGCACCGTCTCGTAGAAGCTGTAGATGGGCCGTTGGGCGAAGGTCAGAAACGAGGCAGGGACGGTTGGCAGGATCGACTGCCCGAAGAGGTACAGGAGCTTGGCGGGGTCCGACAAGCGCGAGAGCTCGGGGAGCGGCCCAACCACCGGCGTCCACATCAACAGAGCAGCGCCGAACAGAGTCGCGTGCACGGCGAAGTGCAATGGTTCGGATCGCAGCGACGCGTCGACCAGGGCGGGCCAGTGTGTGAGGGCGATCAACCCGTTGAAGAGCAGCAGGGCTACGAAGGGCTTGCTCAACCTCTTCACGACGGCCATCAGGCGCGGCGGCGACAGGAGCGCGCGAAGCATCCATTTCGGCGCGCCGAGAAGCAGCAGGGGCGGCGCAACGAAGGTGAAGAGCATGTGCTGGATCATGTGAGCGCTGTATAGGAAGCCCTCGGATAGTTCGTGCATCGGCCAGTCCGAGCCGATCCACAGAGCGGCCAGCCCTAGGAAGAACGCACTCTTCTGCCTCCTCGTAGCCGCCGGCTCGCCGGAGGGCGCCAGGCGCGGGCCCATGGTTCGCAAGGCCCACAGATAGCCCCCACCGAGGCCGGCGATGAGAAGCCACACGTCGGGATGGGGGACCCACACCCATGGTGTCGACGCGGTCACCCCCGCAAGGAGCACCCGTCAACCACCCAGGCTCGGAGGCGACGGTGCGGCGCCCCCCTGAAGGAAGAAGGTGAGCAGCACGACGGCGAACACCGAGAAGGTGAGCACAATTCCCGTCACGAAGAGCCAGGTGAAGACGCGCGTGTCGAAGCGCAGGTGCATGAACCACAGGACCACGAGGACGAACTTGAGCAGCGAAAACACAATCAGCATGGGCACGAGCACGCCCTCTAAGGCTTCGACGTAGTAGATCGCGACCTCGATAACCGTGATAACGAAAAGAATCACCGCTATGCGGACATATTGCGCGGGACCTGGGTGATTGCCTTCTTCGTGGCGGATCTCTGAAGAGCTCATGCGGTCAAGGGATCAGGTAGACGACCGTGAAGATCACGATCCAGACGACATCGACGAAGTGCCAGTAGAGTCCCACCATCTCGATGGGACGTGCTGAATCGGGACCGAGACGCCCAAATGAGGACATGGCCACAACGCCAAGCAGCATAAGAACGCCGATGGTCACGTGTGCGCCGTGAAAGCCGGTCAGCACGAAAAAGGCGCTCGCGAAAGGGCTGGTTTGCAGCGTAAGCCCCTCCTCCACAAAGGTTGTGAACTCGAATATCTGGCCGCCCACGAAGGTAAGGCCCAGAAAAGCGGTCGCCAACAGCCAAATTCGCATTGCTCGGACGTTGCCTTGCTGGATCGAAGACAACGCAAGCACCATCGTGAGGCTCGACATCAACAGGACGAACGAACTGATCGATGTGAAGGGGATGTCGTAGACATCGATCGACGTCGGCCCGCTCCCAGTCGTGTCGTGATAGAGCAGATAGGTCGAGATCAGCGAACCGAAGAACAGGCATTCCGACCCGAGAAAAGCCCACATCGCCATCTTGACGTTGTCGACACCGGTCGAGGTGTGCGGCTCGGTTGCCCCGTGGGCGGCGTGAGCGCCGCTCACACCGGCTCCGCAGGCGGTTCGAGGACCCAGCCGAACGCCCCAACGAGCACGACCAGGAAGCCGACGGCCAGCAGCAGCGGCTGATAGATGATGCCGTAGGCGGCGATCGGAAGGCCCGCCGCAGTGATCAGCGGGTAATAGGAGGGAGACGGCAGATGGATGCCGTGCGACTGCTCTTCCTCGGTAGCGGTCGCGTTGTCCCGCTCTTCGGCAGGGATCTCCCGGGCATCTGCCCCGCCTGCGATGACCGGTGCCGGCGTCCCCTTCGGGTCCGTGATGTATTTGCGATGCCACCAGTCGTCGCGATGGCGGATGACCGGGACCTCATCGAAGTTGTGCTCGGGAGGCGGCGACGGGATCATCCATTCGATCGTCCGGGCATCCCACGGGTCGGCGGTAGCCCGTTCCCCTCGTTTGATCGTCAAGATCGCATTGACCAGGAAGACAACTATAGAAAGGGCGATGGTGAAGGCGCCGATCGTCGATACGAGGTTCCACATATCGAAGCCCAAGCCGGGATCGTACCGGTAGACACGCCTCTGCATGCCCAGCAGACCCAACACGTGGAAGGGGCCGAAGGCGAGGTTGAAGCCGATGAGCATCAGCCAGAAGTGGATCTTGCCGATCCGCTCGTTCAACAGCCGTCCGAAGATCTTCGGCCACCAGTAGTACAGGCCGGAAAATAACCCGAAGATCGAGCCACCGAAGAGCACGTAGTGCAGATGCCCCACGACGTAGTAGGTGTCGGTCTGCTGGAAATCGTGCGGCACTATCGAATGGGTGACGCCGGACAGGCCGCCGATGATGAACATCGAGACGAAGCCCGCCGAGAACAGAAACGCCGTCGTGAGGCGAACCGCACCGCCCCAGA
The DNA here is from genome assembly GCA_030860455.1 of Actinomycetota bacterium. Taxonomy (GTDB): domain Bacteria; phylum Actinomycetota; class CADDZG01; order CADDZG01; family WHSQ01; genus JACDDL01. The sequence continues at coordinate 9,323 of JALZIC010000037.1, read as the reverse complement.
TCGTCCCGATCCAGTTGAAGATCTTTACTCCCGTCGGGACTGCGATAAGCATCGTCGACAGGGCAAAGGCGGAGTTTGCAACCGGGCCCAGGCCGGTAGCAAACATGTGGTGCGCCCAGACCCCCCACCCCATGAAGGCGATCGCAGCGCCGGCGAAGACGATCGCCGGGTAACCAAAGAGCGGCTTCCGCGCAAACGCGGGCAGCACCTCCGACACGATGCCCATGGCGGGAAGGATCATGATGTAGACCTCGGGGTGACCGAAGAGCCAGAACAGGTGCTGCCACAGCAAGGGGTCCCCTCCGGCGCCAGGGTCGAAGAAGCTCGTGCCGAACAGGCGATCGAACATGAGCTCCCACAGGGCGACACCGATCACCGGCAGAGCAAAGAGGAGCAAGAAGGAAACCACCAGGGTCATCCAAACGAAGACCGGCATTCGCATGAGCGTCATGCCGGGGGCGCGCATGTTGAGGATCGTGACGATGAAATTGACCGCACCGGCAAGGGAGGCGACCCCGAGGATTTGTAATCCCAACGAATAGTAGGTCATGCCGTTGCCGGGAAGCTCCCTGTTGAGCGGCGCGTACCCGAACCAACCGCCGTCTGCCGCTCCGCCCAAGATGAAGCTCGAGTAGAGAAACAGCCCGCCGAGGAGAAACACCCAGTAGCTGAAGGCGTTCATCCTGGGAAATGCCACGTCCCGAGCGCCAATCATCAGGGGCAGAAGGAAATTGACCAAAGCCGTTCCCATTGGCATGACGACGAGAAAGATCATCGTCAAGCCATGCATAGTGAAGAGCTGGTTGTACATCGACGCAGTCACCACTTCCCCGTCGGGCGTGGCCAGCTGCGATCTCATGATGAGCGCTTCGACGCCGCCGATGATGAAGAAGGCGAATGCCGTGTAGCCATAGAGGATGCCTATCTTCTTGTGGTCTACGGTCGTCATCCACGCCCACCAGCCGGTCTTGGCCGAGGGACGTGCAAAGAGTCTGCGATCGGTTCCTGCTGCGGCGGTTGCCATCAACCCTCTCCTCTGACGCTGACTGTCCTCACTTCAAAGTCTCCAGGTAGGCAACCAAGGAGTCGATCTCTCCCTCGGTCAACCCGACGTCTGGCATCTGAGAACCCGGCTTCCTGGACGGCGGATCGTCGAGCCATGCCTTCAAGTTTGCCTCATTGGTCTTGAAAAGCCCCGCCGCAAAGGTCTTTCGGCTTTGCAAATGAGTGAGATTCGGCCCGATGACACCCGCCGCGCCATCCAGGCCCTCGATGGCGTGGCACGACGCGCACGCGGGCCCGTCGGCGAACTGGCCGTCGCCCGAGCCGTTCACGAACAACCTGGCGCCCTCGGCGGCAAGCGAATCCGCCGGCTCGGCGGACGGCTGCTGCTGCTCGGCGACCCAATCATCGAAGGCGGCCGGCTCGTGGGCGATGACGCGCAATGCCATGTTCGCATGTGACAGACCGCAGAACTCCTTGCACTGCCCCCGGTAGGTCCCCGGCTCGTCCGCTTCGAGCGTAAGCCGATTGACCCGGCCCGGGACGACATCCTGCGCGCCGGCCAAGCGGGGTACCCAGAAGCTGTGGTTCACGTCATAGCCCTCGATCGTCACGTTGACCGGTGTCCCGACCGGAATATGCAGCTCGTTGGCCGTGACCACATCGAGATCGGGATACTCGTACATCCACCAGTACTGCCGGCCCTCCACGTTGACCTGCAGGACGCCCTTACCGTCGGGCTCGGTGGCGAGATCGAAGATCGTCCCAACCGTCGGCACCGCGATGGCGGCGAGAATCAGTGCAGGGATGACCGTCAGGATCACCTCGAGGCGGGGATTGCCTTCGAACTGGCGCGCCTCACGCCCCGGCTTGGCGCGATAGCGAATGACTGAGTAGAGCAAGGCGATCTGAACGACCACGAAAACCGCGACCGCGATCGAAAAGGTCAGGTTCCACAGTCCATCCGCCTTGCGCGCCGCCTCGCCTGCCGGCTCGAGCACATTCTGCGGGGCGTCCGACTCACACCCCGCCAGGAACAATCCAACTGCGACCGCAAGCGCGACGAAACGCGCCCGTCCCCGTCGGGAAGTTTGAAGGTTCACAGCTCCTCCACGGCCGCTTCGTCTTCGCGCAGGACCATATATCTGACCACCAGCCCATAATCTAAGCCCCGTGGTCCCCTCCAATGAACTCGATGGTCACCGGACGCGGCCGAGGTCCCGCCGGGCTTTTCTGCTCGCGTTGGTTGCCCTCGCGGTGGGCGTCGCGCTCGCCCGTGCCGTCTTCACGCCGGCCGGGGATCAGGCCGGTCCTCCTGAGAGGCTCCCCGATTTCACCCTGCCTCTGTTGTCGGGCGACGGCAAGGTGTCTGGCAAATCACTTGCGGGCTCTCCGGTGGTGATCAACTTCTGGGCCTCCTGGTGTCTTCCCTGCAGGGAGGAGGCGCCGCTGTTGGAACGGGCCTGGCGCACCTACCGGGACGAGGGACTCGTGGTCATCGGCGTCAACGCCCGGGACTCCGCAGCCGACGCGAAGGGATTTGTGCGAGAGTTCGATATCACCTACCCGGTCATCGTCGACGACGACCTCGATCTCATGCACAAGATGTCCGGCATCGTGGGATGGCCGCAGACCTTCTTCGTGAAACGCGACGGCCACCTCTCGACCGCGCCCGCGAGCGGCAACAGGGGCAGAGATGGCGCTACGGTGGACCTGGGCGCTTTGGAGTCCGCCGCGCTCGAGCGACGAATCGAAGCCCTGCTATGAGAAGGCGAGTGCGGCCATGACTCAGCTCGAGGCACTGACAGAGCGGGGACCTCCAGCCAACCAGGAGTCCAAAGTATCGCCGTCGCTGCTCGGCATGATCCTGTTCATCGCCTCTGAGGTCATGTTCTTCGGCGGCCTCTTCGGGGCCTACTTCAACATTCGGGCGGGCTTCGAGGAATGGCCCCCGGCCGGTACTCCGGAGATCGAGATAGCCGTGACCCTCGCGCTCACCGCGGTCCTGTTGTCGTCCTCGGTCACCCAGCACCTTGCAGTGGCGGCCATCAACCGAGACGACCGCCGGGGGCTGGCCAGGTGGATCGGAGTCACCGTCTGCCTCGGCCTCGCCTTCCTGGCGGGCCAGCTCTACGAGTACTCGACTCTTGGATTCGGCCCCGCCGACAATGTCTTTACTACGCTCTTCTTCACCATCACCGGCTTCCATGGGTTCCACGTCGCGGCCGGGGTCGTCATTCTGATCCTCGTGATGCTGCGAGCGGATCGTTTCAGCGCCGCCGATCACGGGCACGTCGAGGCGGCGTCCTATTACTGGCATTTCGTCGACGCCGTGTGGCTGTTCGTGTTCACCGCCCTCTATCTCTTGACCCGGTAGGCGGGGGCTCCCGTGGCCCAACGCGTCACTTAGGCTTGGGTGTCGTGTCCTCACAATCGTCTTCGCCGGCATCGAGGCAGCGGCGTACGAAGTTCCTGGCAGGAACCGCCGTCGTGGCCATCACTCTCTTCGGCTTGGTCGGATGGGCCATGAGCCGCCCCGGATCGACCTCCTTCTACCTCGAGGTGAGCGAGCTTCAGAAGGACGGTCCGCCTTCGACGGCGCAGGAGTACCGGGTCAACGGCCGGGTCGTTCCCGGCTCCGTCGAACAGCAGGGCCTCCGAACCTCCTTTGCCATCACCGATGGCAGCGCCGACGTGAGGGTGGTCACCAGCGAGCCCCTTCCCGACACGTTCAGGGATCGCTCGGATGTAGTCGCCCGGGGCCGCTACGACGGGAGCACCTTCACGGCGTCCGAGGTCCTGGCGAAGTGCCCATCCAAGTTCAAGGCGAAGGCCTGAGTCCAACGTGAGGTCGCTCGGGATGCTTGGCCGCCCGGCGCTGTTGTGTGCGCTGCTGGCCGCGACCGGCGCACTGGTGTTGTTCTTCCTGGGAGCCCGCAAGGACCGGCGCGATCTGTCAGAGGCGGCGGCCCGCGCCCTAGCCGTAACCGCGGCATTCACTTCACTGGCCGCGGCAGCTCTGATCACGGCACTCTTCGCTCATGATTTCTCGCTCGCCTATGTCGTGAACTACTCGTCGCGGTCACTGGCCGGCCCCTACACGATCAGCGCCCTCTGGGGCGGTATGGAGGGCTCCCTGCTGTTCTGGACCCTCCTTCTGACCTTGTTCTCGACGGTGGCGATCCGGGGCGTCGGGAGCACGCGTCCCGTCGTGGTGGCGTGGGCGGGTTTCGTGCTTGCCGGCATCTCCGCTTTCTTCCTCCTGCTGCTCGTCGTTCCCGCTGATCCGTTCGTTACCATGGCGGAGATTCCGGCCGACGGAAGGGGCTTGAACCCGCTGTTGCAATCCCCGGGGATGCTGATCCATCCGCCGCTCCTCTACACCGGGTTTGTCGGTTTCTCGATCCCGTTCGCCTGGGCCATGGGGGCTTTGCTGTCGGGGCACGCGGACAGCCGGTGGTTCGCCTCGACGCGCCGGTGGACGCTGTTCGCATGGAGTGCCTTGTCCATAGGAATCGTGCTCGGAGGCGCGTGGGCCTACACCGAGCTTGGCTGGGGCGGGTACTGGGCATGGGATCCGGTCGAGAACGCTTCGTTCATGCCCTGGCTGACCGCAACCGCGTACCTTCATTCGGTCGTGATCCAGGAAAAACGTCAGATGCTCAAGGTATGGAACGTCGCTTTGATTCTGGCCACCTACGTGCTCGCTGTGTTCGGGACCTTCCTGACGCGGTCGGGCATCCTGTCGAGTATCCACACCTTCACCGAGGGGGACACCGGAATCTGGTTTCTCCCGTTTCTCGCGGCGATGCTTCTGGCCGGTCTGTCCGCCATAGCCCTGCGCCTAGACCACTTGAAGAGCGACAACCGGCTCGACGCGCTCGTGTCGCGTGAATCGGCATTTTTGGCCAATAACGTGCTTTTTGTCGCCGCCGCCTTCACGGTCCTATGGGGAACCGTGTATCCGATCATCGCCGAGGTGGTGACCGGGGCCCGGTTGTCGGTTGGGCCCGCATTCTTCAACGCCGTGTTTGCGCCTCTCGGGCTTGCGATCGTGGCGTTGACGGGCATCGGCCCCTTGTTGTCGTGGCGCCGGATGAGCAAGGGCGCATTGAGAGGGCTGATTCGCCCGCCTGCGATCACCGGATCGGCCGTCGCAGTCGGACTGGCGGTTGCCGGCGTCCGGAGCGTCGGAGCGCTGCTCGCCTTCGGTTTGTGCGCCTTCACCGCAACGGCGATCGCGGGGGAGTTCGTCCGAGGCAGCCGGGTCTACCGGTCGAGGCACCGGCTGGGATGGGGGCCGGCCCTGGTGCGCACCCTGATGCGCAACCGCCGGAGGTACGGAGGATACGTCGTGCACCTCGGGGTTCTGCTCATCGTCATCGGGTTTGCGGGAAGCGCCTTCAAGATCGAACGGAATGCCTTTTTGAAACCGGGCGAGACGATGGAAGTAGGCGCCTACAGCCTGACTTACGAGGGCTTGAGACAAGAGCGCACTCCCGAGAAGCAGATCAACGAAGCGACGGTGATCGTCAGGCGGGGGGACTCCCGTCTAGGAGCTATGCGCCCCCAGAGCAACTTCCACTTTGCCCAGAGACAGCCGCAATCTGAAGTTGCCATCCGGACGACCCCGGTGGACGATCTCTATGTGGTGGTGACGCAGTTCGACTCCGATGGGAGCGCCGCCATCCGTTCCTTCGTCAACCCGCTCACGTGGTGGATCTGGGCGGGTGCGGCCGTGATGGCGCTGGGGATGGGAGTGCTTCTATCCGGCGGCAAGGGAGAGAGGGCTCCGGCCGGTGCACGCAGCTCCGTCCGAGAGACGGTGGCGGTCCCTGGATGAGTCCACGACTGCTCGTTCTCCTGATGTGCTGGACCTTCCTGGCCATGGCGCCGGCTCACGCAGCGACGGGAACGCAGGAGGATGTCGCCAACGACATCGCCGGGCGGGTGATATCGCCCTTCTGCCCAGGCGTGACGCTCCACGACTGCCCCTCGGGTGCCGCAGCGGACCTTCGGAGCAAGATCGCTGCCTGGGCCGAGGCAGGTTGGGGGCGAACCCGGATCATGGCCAGGCTCGAAGCGGACTACGGACCTGCCATACGGGCTGTGCCCCCTGCCTCGGGGACCGGACTGGTCGCCTGGGTTATGCCCGCGGTCGTTCTTGCAGCCGGTGCGGGAATCGCACTCGCACTGGTGCGTCGCTGGTCGGCCGGCGCACGCGGCGCCCGGCCCGGCGAAGGTCCAGAGCCGAATTCCCTTTCCCTTTCGCCCTCCGAACGGCGTAGGCTTGATGATGAGCTCGCCGCCTTCAAGGGGAGATGATGGTCGCCGTAATCCTCGTCGTTCTGTTGCTCGGCCTCGCCCTTGCCTACATCCTGACTCCTCTGAGACGCGCCGCCGACGAGCCCGGGAGCCCCGACCCCAAGGCGGCGGAGGAGGCCGACGCCGAGGACAAGAAGAAGGGTGCCCTCACGGCACTGGTCGACATCGAGGACGAACGCGAAATGGGGAAGCTATCCGCGGCCGACTTCGAGTTGCTCAGACAGGAGTACGAAGCCGAGGCCATGGCCGCCCTTCGTGAGCTCGACGACATTCACTTCACTCTCCGCACCGACGAGGCGTTGGAGGCCGAGATCGCCGCCGTGAGAGCGGGCCTCGAATGCCCGTCATGCGGAGGGGCGCGACCTCCGGGCGAGCCCTGCCCCCGATGCGGCGCCTAGCGGCGCGCCGGACCTGGCCCGCGCCGCCCGCAAGCTCGACCTCCCGAACCGCCTCCCGAACCGCTCTCCGACTCCTGGCTGCCGGCCTGGTCGGCGGCCTTTTCTGGCCCGGTCCTGCAGTGGCAGGGACTTCGGGGCCAAATGGAACCCTGAAGGGAACGGTTATAGATGGGTCCGGCGGCGACCCCCGGCCAGGGGTCCAGGTGACTCTCATCTCAGTGCGGCGGGACGGCTCGGAGCGGACGACCGAGAAGGTCGTGACCGACAGGTCGGGCCGTTTCAGGTTCAAGGATCTCACTCCCGGCGGGGGCCGGGTCTACTCGGTCCAGGCCGATTTCGACGGGGGTCTCTTTGCGGGAGCACCGATTCAGATCCCCGGGGTGACGGAGGCGCCCCCGGTGATAGACAGCACCCTCAGGGTGTGGAGGACGACCTCCGACCCGGCTGCGATCCTCGTCAAGCGCGACGCGATCTTCCTGGCACCGTCCGATGACGGCCTGGGCGTGATCGAGTCGGTCGTGGTCGAGAACACCTCTCCGCGCGCCTATATCGGGCGGGGGGCGAGCATGGCCGAAGACGGGGGGCCCGCCCCCGGAGGTACGCCGACGCTCGGTTTCAGCCTTCCCTCAGGGGCCGACGGATCGAGCGTCGTCCTCGTGGACGCGAGCTGGGAGGGGCCTGCTCCCGTCGCCACGGACTTCGGCTTCGGGGCGACGGTGGCCATCCCGCCGGGGGAGTCCTCGACAACGTTCTCCTATCGGTTGACCGGGTCGGGCGGGCTGTTCGACGCGTCGCGCACCGCGCTCTATCCCACCTCCGAGCTGGTCGTCCACGCGGTGCAGCCCCTGGAGGTGGAAGGCAACCGGCTCGCCGCCGACGGCTCGGTCCGGGTCGCCGGCCGCACCTACAGAAGGTGGTCGACGGCCGAGGGCATCGAGGCCGGAGACATCGTGCAGGTGGCCGCAACGGCGCAGGCAGGCCTCGATGTCCCGCTCCTCGCCGGGCTCGCCGCCGGAGTCGCGCTATTCGTGGCCGCGGGGGCCTTCGCCTACACTCGCCGGAGGCGCACACGGCCGGCGCTTCTTCCCACCCGGGTCACCCAGGCCTCTTCTCCTCCCTCCCCAGCTCGGCCGGCCGCCTCCTCATCGACCGCTCCCTCCCGGGAAGAGGTCATCGCCACCATTGCGGGGCTCGATCTCGATCATGACTCGGGCCGGCTGAGTGACGAGGAATGGCGGGGGAGACGAGGCGCGCTGAAGGAGCTGCTCGGCGAATCGACCTCGGAACGGACCCGTTGATCGCCCTCGAGGGGGTGCGTGTGACCTACCGCCGGACCGTTGCACTCCACGGGATCGATCTCCTGCTGCTCCCTGGGGTGACCGGTGTCTTCGGGCCCAACGGATCCGGGAAATCAACCCTTTTGAGAGTTCTCGCCGGCCTCCTCCCCCCGGGCGGAGGGACCCTGACTTGGGACGGCGTCCCCATGACCATCTCGGATGAGGCCTTTCGAGCCCGTGTCGGCTACGCAGGGCACGGCTCAGGGCTGTACGATCGCCTCTCGGTCCGCCAGAACCTCAGGCTGTTCGGCGAGTTGCACGGGGTGCCCGCGGTCCGGGTGGAGGAGATGCTCGAGCTCGTGGGCCTCAGGGACAGAGGCGGCCTCCCTGCAGGCGAGCTTTCCGCAGGGCTGAAGCGGCGCGCCGCAGTAGCGCGTGCCCTGCTTCACGAACCACAGCTTCTGCTGCTCGACGAGCCGTACGCGAACCTCGACGACGACGGCGCCGCCAGGGTGTCCGATGCGATCGGTGCATGGCGGGGGCCCGGACGAGTTGGGCTGGTCGCCACACATGGTGCAAAGAGGGTCAAAGCCTTTGCCGACGCCTCCATCATCCTCCAGCACGGCAGGATCGTCAGCTACAGAGTCCGCACGCCGGCCGAGGCGCCAACATGAGCGCTGCCCCTCAGATCACAGGAAACCGGGGTTGGGCCGGAAAGACGATGCTGTTGGCGCGCAAGGACCTCGTCGTCGAAGCGAGGGGCCGGGACACGCTGCCGCCCATGCTGGTTTTCTCGCTGGCGGTGACATTGCTGCTGGCATTCACCCTCCCCGACACCTCCCGGTCCTCCACAAGGGTCGTCCTGCCCGCCGGCACCGCCTCGGTCGCCGACGTGCTGGCGGGATTCCTGTGGGTGACCGTCCTCTTCGCAGGGCTTGTGGGATTTGCCCGCAGCTTCGAGATCGAGCGTCACGAAGGTGTGATCGACGCGCTCCTGCTCGTCCCTCTCGACCGCTCGGGGCTCTACCTGGCGAAGGCCACAACCAATCTGGTATTCATCGTCGTGGTCGAATTGTTTCTGTTCCCCGCTTTTGCCGTTCTCTTCCCCGTCGCCCTCGGTGCAGGCCTCGTGGCGGTTAGCGCACTGGTCGATGTCGGTTTTGTCGCAATCGGCACCCTCTTCGCCGCGCTTGCTGCGCAGACCAGAAGCCGCGAGCTCATGCTCCCGGTGCTTGCCTTCCCCGTCCTCGTGCCCGTGTTCATCGCAGCGGTGGAGCTCACCTCGGACCTGTTTCTCGGCCGGCCCTCAGGAGGGGTGGTG
>JALZIC010000031.1 GCA_030860455.1 Actinomycetota bacterium | reverse complement strand
ATGCCTGGGCGGTGCAGGATATAGTGGCATTCGCGGAACAGGCGCTTCTGCTGCCCTCAATGGGTCCGAAATCGCGATTCGCGGCCGTACAAGGTTTCAAGCAGCTGTTCAAAACCGGCCAAATCGTCGAACTGGCACGCGCGTCAGAGCGCGCCATAGGAAGATGAACTCCCGGCATCTCACACTACGAGGTACCGGGCGGCGAACAGCGCTTCACGGTTCTCTGCCATAGCGCGAGATCGCCGTTTGCGTTCCCAGCAATATCAGGGGATGCGTCTCGACCAACCGTAATCTCGCCAGCGCGGCCGCATTCGATAGCGTTTCGCCAACGGGGCTCAGGAATACCGCTGAGCCACCTTGCTTGGTGATCCGACCAATCTCTCGGAAAACACTCGCGTGCCACTCATCGGAAACCTTGAACTGCCTGCCGAATGGGAGGTTGGAAACAACGGCGTCGAAACTGGCGTCCGGCCAATCGAGCTGTCTGGCGTCGGCCTGCAGGATGGCCTCTGCCTGAGGGACGTTAACTTTGGCGACGGCTAGGGCGTGTGCGTCGATGTCCGAGCCGACGACCTGCCACCCGACAGCAAGCCCCTCGCTGAGGATGGTTCCGGAGCCACAGCACGGGTCCAGCAGCCGGCCGGGGCGACCGGCCATTTTCACCATTGCCGCTGCAACGGTGGGACGGAGCGCCCCCCGGCGTTCGGTGCGTCTTCCTCCATGCTGACGCATCGCGGGAGAGGACAACCGCAGTCCGAGCCGGAAGAACCCCACTTTGGTTTCAAGGATCCAGAACTCGAGTTGAGCCGGATCCCCCAGACGCCACCTCGGCCGGAGACGGTGAAGGTGCTCCTCGCAGGCGCTTCGAAGCTCCGTCCGAAGAAAATTACGTTCGTCCTGCACGCGCGCGATGACTCGATATGTCATCGACCGTTGCAAGGGTTGTCTAGCGCCCACCCATACCGATAGCCCCTGCTCGAGCATTTGGGCGTCGGCAAGCTGGGAGAGCAGAGATCCAGTCTCCGCGAATGCTTTAGCCGCCCCTACTTGCACGAACATGTCCTCGGCGAGCAACGAGCTCGGTTGAACATCTCCTCTACCCACGAACGGGATGATGTCGCTTTGCCGATCCGACTCCAATGTTGCTACCGTCAATCTTCGACGCTCTAGGTCTTTCGCAACGAGGGGGCCCAACCCCGGGATCGCCGCAGCGAAGTATTGCGTGGTGAGCCTCCCTCGTCTCTTGGTTCAGGCCTCGGTGCCGGCCGCTCTGCTACCCGCGAAGCGCTGGTTCAGTCCTCGTCTTCATCATTGCCATTGCCTGACTCGCTGTTGTCGCTACCTGGGCCGCTGTTATCGACTCGTTCCGAGCCACCGCCGTCCTCTTGCTCATGCGGCACGCGATCGAGCGGGAGCCGCGCTATGACTAGCACCACGACCAGGGCGACTATCAGAGCGGCGGCGGCCAGAGAAAGGCCTAGCTGAACAGCGTGCGACGGAGTGGCTTGAGAAGGTTCGGATTCTTCGGTCATGGAGTCCCTTAGAGATAGACGCCTGCTGAGCTGAGCCATGTAATCAAGAACAGGGTAAGCACCGAGATCCCGAGGACCGGCAGGAAGCGGCCCATGCTGTGCCACCAGCGCACCACTGCAATCTTGACCGCAAGGACTACAAGGAGAAGGAGTCCACTGATCATGTGGAGCGCCACTGGCGGTGGAGCATGCTCGAGGCCGTCTTCGATGCCGAAGTATCCCAGACACATGATGGAGATCAGCAAGGTGAGCGGGACGATTGCGTCACCGGTGCTCCGATGTGTGAAGGAAGCAGCACGGGAGCCCAGAAGCCGCATCCGCACTTTGCCGTATCCCACTGCCATGAGAAAGGCCTGGTAGATGGCGAGCGCCGCGACGATCGACGTCAGCACGATCTTGACCTCGGCCACGTGACCGCCGGTCATGTCCTCGATCAGAGAATCCACAGGCCTCCGCTCGTAACCGTTCGTTGGAGAAATGTCGATACGATCACCAGAACGTTACTTCCTTCTGAGGGAGCGCGTAGCGGCCGCCTGCCCCCGGACTGCTGTTCTAGGTGGTTCTAGCGGCAACCCGGGTGAAGACCACGCGGTCCAACGGATAAACCTGTGCGTGGACCTTGCACAGCCACGACACCGCGTTGGCGTCCCCCCTGTACTTGATGGGGCGCTCGAAATAGCCGATCGCCGGCGAGGTGCAATGACAGCACAGCTCCTGGTACAAGGTCTGGCGATTCACACCATCCCAGTCGGCAGGTGTCCAGAATTTCTTGAGTCCAGAGGCGCCAGGGCGGCGTCGGCGGGCGAGATTTCTTCTGCCCGCATGCTGAATATGCCCCGATTAGGGCCAAACCCTCGTACTAGGTTGTACCCATTCGAGGGTCGATACCGCGGCACCTCGAAGGCAATTGCTACAGCAGAGGGAGGAACTCGACTTGCGCCCCGACATGGGAGGCGGCATCGCCAAAACCCCGGTCCGGATCGTCCTCATGAAGCCTGGGGACGAGGCAACGATCCAGAGGGCAGAACCACTTTTTGATGACCCTGTGAACCTGGCTGCCACGCGAGCCTTCCTTGCGGATGAACGCCATCACCTCTTGATAGCCTTCACCGAGAAAGATGAGCCGGCCGGTTTCGTCAGTGCGGTGGAGCTTCTTCATCCCGACGAACCCAATCCCGAGATGTTTCTCAACGAGTTGGGGGTCGATCCGGCATTTCAACGCCGAGGCATAGCAACAGCCCTCATCAAGGAATTGATTGAGCTATGCAGGTCCCGAGGTTGCTCGGAGATGTGGCTTGGCACCGAAAAGGAAAACACACCGGCCATTCGCACCTATGAGACAACGGGAGCGAAGAGAGAGGATTTCGTCTTGTTCACCTATGCCATCGAATGAAATAAGCGACTAACCGGGGGCTACTTCCCGGGACGCCGCACGGCCCGCGAGTAGGCCCCAACTGTTCCTCCTTAGTCACAGGCGATGCCGTCTCCGTCTGCGTCGAAGCCATGTGGATCGGAAGCCGTTGATCTGAACCCCTCGGCCCCGGCGTCCGGACAGTCGATGTCCGGAGGGTAGACGGGGATGCACGCTCCGGAATAGCCGGGATCGCACCTTCCGTTATCCGTCCCGGGTGCGTCTCCGCCTCGACCTCCATTCAAAGCAGGGCCATCATCACCGTCCGGACGGTTGGGACATTGACCCCAGAAGCCTCGACTGGATGCACGTGCACCCTGACGGGCGGCGAGAAAGCGTTCCACGTACTTCTCGTTGGGGGGATAGGTGGTCACCTGTGCATATCCACGAGCGACGAGCGTTTGGTTGAAGAGCAGGCCGTCGACGAAGACATAGGCGAGCGTGCGCCCATAGTGATCGGAACGCTCGACATCGTATTCAAGCCGGACCATCTGTCCTTCGAGCATCCGCTTTGTGAAGTTCGATGCAGCGATCCCGAAGCAACCGATGGGTTCTGTGGGATGAACCGTCTCCGGTGTATCGATGCCGATCAGACGGATTCCCGTCGTGCCGTGCTGCTGCACCTCGATCGTGTCTCCATCGATCACGCGCGACACCCGAACCATCCGACTTGCCCGGCGCTCGGCACGAGCGTCCACCCGGCGCTCGGCTCGCGGCCCGGCGTTGCGTTCGTCTCCGCGTTCGGGTTGGCCCGCGGCAACGCGCTCGGTTCGGCCCCCGGCGTTGCGCTCGGCTCGGTCCGCGGCGTTGCGCTCGGGTCGGTGCTCGGCGGTCCGGGTGCTGTCCTGCGAGTCGGCCCTACGGGTGGTGTCCGCCCGCACACCTGGGTCGACAGAAGGCACAGGTGCGTCGTTGCCACAGCCTGCCACGGCCAAGGTCACAGACAGGCATGTGGCGGCCAGCCTGGAGATGAGGACCAGGCCGGGACAGGAGGCAGCGTTGCTCATGCTCTGGTTGCAACGTGGGCATCGGGCAAGCGCTCAGCACTCCTCATGCAGCAGGATCGACCCAAACGGCAGGGCCCTTTAGACGGGGGCGCGTGGCGGGGAGATGAGGAGGAGGCTGGCCAGAGCGATGCCCATCCATGCCGCTACATATGTGAAGGCCACCTCCGGGGAGGCAACTGACCAAACGATTCCTGCAATGCCGCTTGCGGCGAGGTTGCCGAAGCTTTGAATGGCAGCCAACAAGCCGAACGCGGAGCCGCGTGCCTCATCGGAAGAAAAGGCTGCGACCATCGTGTGCTCGGCCGTCTCCGCACACCCCTTTCCCATCCCCGCCAGCACGAATCCGCCGGCAAGCCAAGGGATATCAGGGCCGGACCAGATGAAGAGGAGGTAGGCGACCAGGAAGAAACCAACTCCGCCGGCCAGTACCCTCACCGGTCCAATCCGGTCGCTAACCTGTCCTGCTGGAATGCTGGTCAACGTTGCCGACAGGTTGTAGGCGAGGTAGAGGAGCAATGCTGCGGACGTGGCGGCAGAGGCTCCCCAGGTTGGTTCGAGCAACTCGGTCGAGCGGAGAATGAGGAGAGTCGCTGCGATATTGCCGAGCTCGAAAGCGGAGATGCCTACGAGCGGCCGTCCAAGGGGGCCCCGGATCACCGGGCCCACCTGGAGGCGGAGGTGCTCCCGCTTCCGGACGGACGAGCTGGGCAGGTGGCGGACGGCGTACAGGATCGCTGCCACGGCCATGAAGCCAGGGATCATCGTCAGCAGGATCGTTGTGCGTATGGACAACAGAGTGACCAGGGCCAGCGCCACCACCGGCCCGCCTACGGCTCCGAGGTTGTCCATTGCCCGCTCGAACCCATAGGCGCGCCCATAGGCTTCGGGCGAAACGGCTTCGGCGAGGAGCGCATTACGCGCAGGACCGCGCAAGCCACGGGCCGCCCAGGCGCCGGCGCGCAGAAACCCGACCTGCCAGACCGAGGTCGCTGCGCCGATGAGGCCGCTCAGAAGCGCCGTCGTCGTGTACCCGCCGACCGCTGCGCTGCGCCTGCGTACGGGATCATCGGCAACGGCCCCGCCCAGCAGTCGCATGAGACCCGAAAGCCCGTCCGAAAATCCTTCGATGAGCCCGAGCGCGGCAGCCGAGCCGCCCAGAGATGTGATGAGCCGTGGGAGCAGAGCGGTCGGGACCTCGTGGCCGAGGTCGGAAAGCAGGCTGGCGGCTCCGATCCCTCTTACTCCGGGAGTCAGCCACCGCCGCTCCTCATTCACGCGTCGCCTGCGCTCCACCATCGGCGGACCAGGCGGCGCCCCCGAGCACGGCTATCACCCGGCCTTGCGGACCTTCCATATGTTCTCGGCAGGCCAGCGGCGCGCCCAGGCCCGAGGGACGTAGTCGTCGTAGGTGGTACTCGCCCCCTCTTCCGGAGTCAGCTCGATGAGATCCTCGATCTCCAACCCGTTATGCCGGAACAGGCGGATCCACTCCCCGTAGGGAAGCTGCCAGGTCACCTCGTCATCCCAGCTTTGTTTGCGGATCTCGGAGTAGGTGCGCTGAAGAGACGAGGCCACGGCTTCCCTGGCGGGGTCGTAGCACAGATCGTGAAGAGGGCTGCTCATGTTGAAGATCAGACGCCCTCCCGGCTTCAGCACCCGGGCCGCCTCGGGAATCGTCCGGTAGGGGTCGGTGAAGGAGGTCGCTCCGTGGTCGCAGAAGACCAGGTCGAAGCATCCGTCTGTCAGGGGCAGGGACTCGGCGCTTGCCTGAACCAGCGGCACCGTGATCGCCTGTCGCTCCGCCGTCCGCCGCGCCGCGGCCAACTGGGCCCCGGATAGGTCGAGCCCAATCGGGTGCCCCCCGTCTAAGGCCAGTGCCGTTGCCCATCTCGCCGCTCCGCAGCCAAGCTCAAGGATCCGGAGGCCGGCGACATCGCCCAGCACATGCACGCGCGACTCCGGGATCGACCACACTCCCCATGCCCTCGGACTCGCCTCGAGTTGGCTGCCGTGCTGCCGCTCGTACTCGGCGCTGTAGGCGTCCCACCCGGCGCGGTTGGTCTTGATGTGCTCGGATTCCCCTGGGGGCGCTGCAGGTGACATGGTCACCATCCTAGAGAAGGCGGGCCGGGGCACGGCCCTGCGGGCACGTTCACAAGCGTGTTACCCTTGCCTTTCTGTTTACCTCCCGCAGTCCCGGACCCTTACGAAGCGCGTCCGGCAGCGGCCACGGAAGGGGCGCGTGTGAACAGGCAGTACAAACGAATGATGCAAAAGCAGGAATCAGCCCAGAAGGGGGCGCCGAGACCGGCGGTCAAATCGGCCGCTGCAGCCGCCCAAAAAAAGAGGACTCCACCCCTGCAGTTCTTCCGGGAAGTGATGGCGGAGCTGAAGAAGGTCGCTTGGCCCACGAGGCAAGAGGTGGTCGCCTACTCGATTGTCGTTCTCGTGAGCGCGGTCGTGATCGCGGCCATCATCTTTGTGATGGACTTCGTCTTCACCAAGGCGGTCCTCGCCCTGTTCGGAGTCCAGACGTGACCGAGACCCAGCCAGAGATGCAGGACACGGTCGCGGAGGCGTCCCCCGAGGAAGAGGCCTCCGCCCTCGAATCACAGGCGGCGCCGTCTCAGGGCCTCGACAGCGCGTCCCTCAATTCTCCTCCATCCGACCTCAGCGATGAAGACGCCCAGGCCGTGGCCGCCGCTCTCAAAGCGGACGCGCCGACCGACGCCGTGCCGGAAGCGGCACCCCCTCCCTCTGTCCCGGTTGCCGAACCCGAATCCGAGTCGGAGACGATCGCCGGTCCGGATGTCGGGGAAGAGGGCTACGAAGCCCCGGTGATCCCTCCGAACGAGCGCTCGGGCGACTGGTTCGTGGTCCATACCTATGCGGGCTACGAGAACAAGGTCAAGACCAACCTCATGTCGCGTATCTCGTCCATGAACGTCGAGGAGAAGATCTTCGAGGTCGTCATTCCGATGGAAGACGTAATGGAGATCAAGCAGGGCAAGAAGCAGATCGTGCAGAAGAAGGTGTTCCCGGGCTACCTGTTGACGAGGATGTATCTCGACGACGACTCCTGGTACGTGGTCAGAAACACCCCTGGGGTAACCGGCTTCGTCGGCTCGGGCACCAAGCCGACTCCGCTCTCGACTCGGGAGGTTGACAAGATCCTCCAGGTCAAGCCGGAGCAGAAGAAGCTCAGGCCGAGGCTCGAGTTCGAAGAGCAGGAAAGCGTGCGGGTGATCTCCGGCCCCTTCGCCAACTTCACCGGGTCCATCTCGGAGATCAACGTCGATCAATCCAAGCTCAAGGTGCTGGTCAACATCTTCGGCCGTGAGACACCTGTCGAGCTCGGATTCGATCAAGTGGCCAAGCTCTAGAGGAGTCGATATATGACACAGCCGGGAGGTCGCCGTCGGCGCGTCTCGCAGGTACTCAAACTACAGATCCCCGGGGGTCAGGCAACTCCAGCCCCGCCGATCGGCCCGGCCTTGGGCCAGGCCGGGGTGAACATCATGGAGTTCTGTAAGCAATACAACGCCGCCACGCAGGCGCAAATGGGCACGATCATCCCCGCCGAGATCACGGTCTACGAGGACCGCTCGTTCACCTTTGTAACCAAGACCCCTCCCGCGGCAGTGCTGCTGCGGCAGAAGGCGGGGATCGAGAAGGGCTCGAGTGAACCAAACCGGAACAAGGTCGGGAGGGTGAGCCGTGACGACATCCGCGAGATCGCGGAGACAAAGATGCCCGACCTCAACGCCAACGATGTCGATGCGGCGATGAAAATAGTCGAGGGCACGGCGCGCAGCATGGGAATCAGCGTCGCCTAAACGTACCTAGAGGTGGGAGACGGCAGAACGCCGTCGTCGGGACCACGAGGAGGTAGCAAAGATGGCAAAACGAGGCCGCAGGTATGCCGAGGCCCTCAGGGCGGTGGACCGGGAGCGCCTCTACGGCGCCAGGGAAGCCATCAAGGTTCTAAAGGGGCTTCCGGAGTCGAAGTTCGATGAAACCGTCGAGCTCTCCATCAAGCTGGGGGTCGATCCTCGCAAAGCCGATCAGATGGTCAGGGGGGCCGTGTCGCTTCCCAAGGGCACCGGCAAGACCGTCCGGGTGGCGGTGTTCGCAAAGGGCCAGGCGGCAACACAGGCGCGCGAGGCGGGGGCCGACACCGTCGGCGAGCAGGATTTGGCCGAGCGAATAACCGGAGGCTGGCTCGAGTTCGACGCGGTGGTCGCGAGCCCCGACATGATGCCCGTAGTCGGTCGTCTCGGCCGGGTGCTCGGGCCACGGGGCCTGATGCCCAACCCAAAATCGGGAACCGTGACCGAAGACGTCGCCAGGGCGGTTGATGACATCAAGGGCGGGCGCGTCGAGTACCGAACCGACAGACACGGAAACCTTCATCTTGTAATCGGGAAAAAGTCTTTCTCCGAGGATGACCTGGTCATCAATTACGCCGCCGTCCTGGATGAGGTGCAACGGGCGAAACCGGCGGCGGCCAAAGGCCGCTACCTCAGAGGGATAACGCTGGCCGCCACCATGACCCCGGGGATCCGGATCGATCCTGCGAGGTCCAAGGAGCTCGAAGAGGAACTGCAGCCCGCAGGCGGCTGACCGGCGGCCTCGGGCGCGCCGACCCTGGTATCCTGTTGGCGAAGCAGCCCCAGACCACCGGCGGTAACCCTTAAGCCCGATGACGGGACCGGTGCAGGCGACCATCAGGTTTCGACAGTGGCGGCCGTCTGAGGTTTGGGTGGCCGCTTTTTGCATGCCCGACGAAGTCAGGAGAACCCCCGGTGGCCAAACCCGAGAAGGTCCAGGCAGTAGGCGAGATCAGTGAGCGTCTGCGGGGGGCCGGCGCCGTGCTCTTGACCGAGTATCGCGGCCTTCACGTCTCGGAGATCGCCGATGTGCGCGATTCACTCCGGGCCGTCGATGCGGACCTGAAGGTGCTCAAGAACACCCTGGCCCGGATCGCAGCTCGGGACGCAGGGCTCGAGGAGTTCGCCTCGATGATCGGCGGGCCAACTGCAATGGCCTTCGTGCGGGGGGACGTCATTGGTGCCGCCAAGGCTCTTGACGAAGCGGCGCGCAAGTACCCGGTGCTCGTCGTTCGTGGAGGAATCCTCGACGGCAAGGTCATCACCGAGTCCCAAGTGGCCCGGCTTGCGACGATCGACTCACGCGAGGTGCTATTGGCCCGTATCGCAGGGCTGTTCAATGCCCCGGCTCAAGGCATGGCCGGCGTCGCCGCCGGACTTCTGCAGAACCTGGGCTCGATGCTGACTCAAGTTGTAGCTCAAAAAGAGGGATCACAGGCCGCGGCTTAGGCGGCGACACACTCAGGAGGGAGAGCCAAGATGGCGCTGTCACAACAAGAGGTACTCGACGCAATAGCGGACTGGACGGTCCTCGAGCTGTCCGAGTTCGTGAAGGCCTTCGAGGAAAAGTTCCAGGTCACTGCGGCCGCTCCCGTCGCAGTCTCAGCGGGGCCCGCGGCCGGCGGCAACGGCGCCGCGGAAGCGGTCGAGGAACAAGACGAGTTCGATGTCGTCCTCACCGGCGCGGGTGACAAGAAGATCCAGGTGATCAAGGAGGTCCGAGCGCTGACGAGTCTCGGCCTGAAAGAGGCCAAGGATCTGGTGGACTCGGCGCCGAAGGCCGTGCTGGAGAAGGTCGAGAAGGCACAGGCGGAAGAGGCCAAAGCCAAGCTCGAGGCGGCCGGGGCGGGCGTCGAGGTCAAGTAATCTCGCTTCCCGGGAAGGCCGGGCCGGCCGGGCCGGTTGACGAGTGAGGGGGCAAGCACTAGGGTTCATGGCAGCTAGTTAGAGGAGTACGCATAGTTTTTTCTTCAAACCGCCTCGGGGCTTGACGGCGGTATGGGCTTAGGCCTATACTGCCTCCTTGGTGTGTCCGCCCCCATCCGCTCTCTTCGCTCTGTCGCGCGGCTAAGAACCGCCCAGGGCGATCCGGGTGGAGGCATGTCCGGAAGGTGTAAAAGGGGACCCTTTCGGACAGCTTACGCGTCCCCGTCCGAAACAGATTCTTAGGAGGCTCGTTTGTCGTCAAACGTCCTGCGCGAACGCCGGACCTTCGCCAAGCTCGCAGAAGTTCTTCCGCCCCCCAACCTGATTGCGGTCCAGAAAGAGTCTTTTGACTGGTTCGTAGAAGTCGGGCTTGGAGAGACTCTGAAGGACATCTCGCCGATCGAGGACTTCACCGGCAACCTCGCACTGCAGTTCCTGTCCCACCGCTTCGAAGCGCCCAAGGGCGACGAGGACGAGTGCAAAGAGAAGGACATGACCTTCTCACGGCCCCTCTTTGTGACGGCTGCCTTCATCAATAAGGAAACCGGCGAGATCAAAGAGCAGACCGTATTCATGGGCGACTTCCCGATGATGACCGAAAAGGGAACCTTCATCATCAACGGGACCGAGCGCGTCGTCGTGTCGCAGCTCGTCAGGTCACCCGGGGTGTACTTCGACCAGTCCATCGACAAGACCTCCGATAAGCCGCTGTTTGCCTGCAAGATCATTCCGGCCCGCGGAGCCTGGCTCGAGTTCGAAACCGATAAGAAGGACATGGTTGGTGCTCGGATCGACAGGAAGCGCCGGCAGAACGTCACCGTGCTTCTGCGGGCCCTTGGGTACGGCGACGATGAGGCGATTCTCAAGCTTTTCGACAACGCCGACTCGATTCAGGCGACCCTCGACAAGGACGCCATAGAAACCGAAGAGGACGCCCTGATCGACATCTACCGCAAGCTGCGCCCCGGCGAGCCGCCCACGGTCGAGAGCGCACGCGCCCTTCTCGACAACCTTTTCTTCAACCCGCGCCGTTATGACTTGTCCAGGGTGGGCCGCTACAAGACGAACCGCAAGCTCGGTTTCAAGTCCGACGAGGAGACCATCGAGGAGATGGGCACGGTCCTGCGCAAGGAGGACATCCTTGCAACCATTCAGTATCTCGTGAAGCTCCATGCGGATGACTCTGACTACGAGGTCGACGACATCGATCACTTCGGCAACCGGAGAATCCGACCGGTCGGCGAGCTCATCCAGAATCAGATCAGGGTGGGGCTGTCGCGCATGGAAAGAGTCGTCAAAGAGCGCATGACGACCCAGGACGTCGAAGCGATCACCCCCCAGACGCTGATCAACATCCGGCCGGTGGTCGCCTCACTGAAGGAGTTCTTCGGCTCGTCGCAGCTCAGTCAGTTCATGGACCAGACCAACCCGCTGGCTGGGCTCACGCACAGACGGCGTCTGAGCGCGCTTGGCCCGGGCGGGCTGTCCCGTGAGCGCGCCGGCTTCGAGGTGCGGGATGTGCATCCGAGCCACTACGGGCGTATGTGCCCGATCGAAACCCCCGAGGGTCCCAACATCGGTTTGATTGCCTCGCTCTCGACCTATGCGCGCCTCAACCGCTACGGATTCATCGAGACCCCTTACCGCAAGGCATCGGGGGGCAAGGTCTCCAAGAAGGTCCAGTACCTGACCGCCGACGAGGAGGACCGAGCGGTTATTGCACAGGCGAACGCGATCACCGACGAAGGCGGCAAATTCACCGAAGACCACGTTCTCGTGCGGGGGCGCCACAACGAGCTCGACTATGTCGAGCCCCAAGAGGTCGACTTCATGGACGTCTCGGCGAAACAGACGGTTTCGGTAGCTGCTGCCTGCATCCCGTTTCTCGAGCACGACGACGCGAACCGGGCCCTGATGGGCGCGAACATGCAGCGGCAGGCTGTTCCTCTGCTCCGTCCGGTGGCCCCCTATGTGGGCACGGGCCTCGAGCACAGGGCGGCCGTCGACGCAGGTGACGTCATCCTGTCGGAACAGGACGGTGTGGTCGAAGAGGTGTCCGCCGACCAAGTCGTGATTGCGCACGGTGCCGAGCATGTCCCCTACAAGTTGGACAAGTACCAGCGATCCAACCAATCGACCTGCATCAACCAGCGTCCGATCGTTCGCGAGAGACAGAGGGTCAAGAAGGGCGACATCCTGGCGGACGGGCCCTCTACCGATATGGGTGAGCTCGCCCTCGGCGCCAACCTCCTCGTCGCGTTCATGAGCTTCGAGGGCTACAACTTCGAGGACGCAATCATCGTTTCCGAGCGCCTCGTCAAGGAAGACCTCCTGAGCTCGATCCACATCGAAGAGTACGAAGTGGACGCTCGCGACACCAAGCTGGGTGCAGAAGAGATAACCGGTGACATCCCCAACGTCTCCGAGGACGTGCTCGCCGACCTCGACGAACGGGGAATCATCCGGGTGGGCGCAGATGTCGGCCCCGGGGACGTTCTGGTTGGAAAGGTAACTCCCAAGGGCGAGACCGAGCTCACTCCCGAAGAGCGTCTGCTCCGAGCG
This sequence comes from Actinomycetota bacterium, assembly GCA_030860455.1. Lineage (GTDB taxonomy): Bacteria > Actinomycetota > CADDZG01 > CADDZG01 > WHSQ01 > JACDDL01. Next base: position 1,027 of record JALZIC010000031.1, on the reverse strand, counting down.
ATCTTCGGCGAGAAGGCGCGCGAGGTGCGAGACACATCGCTCAAGATGCCTCACGGGGAAGAGGGCAAGGTCATCGGTGTCCGGGAGTTCTCCCGAGACATCGGCGACGAGCTTTCGCCAGGCGTAAATGAGCTGGTGCGTGTGTTCGTTGCCCAGAAGCGCAAGATCTCCGAGGGCGACAAGCTCGCCGGCCGTCACGGCAATAAGGGTGTGATTTCGAAGATCCTCCCCGAGCAGGACATGCCGTTCCTGGCCGACGGAACTCCCATAGACATCATCTTGAACCCACTTGGCGTTCCCTCCCGTATGAACCTCGGCCAGGTTCTCGAGACTCACCTCGGATGGGTGGCCAAGCAGCGTTGGGAGGACGGCGCGGACTTGGACGGCTCGCCAGGCGCCTGGCGCAACCAGGAGCCCGCATGGGTAGCGACGCCGGTGTTCGATGGCGCCAAGGAAGACGAGCTTCTCAATGCACTGGCGACGACGGCCGACCGCGACACCGAGTACCCGTTGGTCAACGGCGTCGGAAAAGCGCCGTTGTACGACGGCCGCACCGGCGAGCCCTACGATAACGACATCACCGTGGGCTACATGTACATCCTGAAGCTGTCTCACCTCGTGGACGACAAGATCCACGCCCGGTCGACGGGGCCGTACTCGATGATCACCCAGCAGCCGCTGGGTGGAAAGGCGCAGTTCGGCGGTCAGCGCTTCGGCGAGATGGAGGTGTGGGCGCTCGAGGCATACGGCTCGGCTTACTGCCTGCAGGAGCTCCTCACGATCAAGTCGGATGATGTCCTGGGCCGGGTCAAGGTGTACGAGGCAATCGTCAAGGGCGAAAACATTCCCGAGCCCGGGATACCGGAGTCCTTCAAGGTGTTGATCAAAGAGATGCAGTCGCTGTGCCTCAACGTCGAGGTCCTCTCGGCTGAAGGCGAAGAGATCGAGATGAAAGAGATCGACGAGGACATCTTCCGCACCGCGGAGGAGCTGGGAATCGATCTGTCCCGTCGTGAACCGTCGTCCG
>JALZIC010000026.1 GCA_030860455.1 Actinomycetota bacterium | reverse complement strand
CCCCCCCCCCCCCCCCCCCCCCCCCCCCCCCCCCCCCCCCCCCCCCCCCCCCCCCCCCCCCCCCCCCCCCCCCCCCCCGGCCGGGGGGCGAGCTCAGCCGTCGGTCAACTCGAAATGGCGAACAATGGGATTCTCCCGGAAAAGCTCCCTCAACTCCGAAACGGCGTCGTCATACTCGGGGCTCGAGGTCGCCTGATGGATCGCCGCCACGGAGTCCCATCGCGAGATCGCGACCAAGAGGACGAGGTCGCGCGAGTGCTCCTCGGGACTCAGGCCCATCTCGATCCCGTGGCATCCGGCGAAGCGCCCGAAGGCAGGGACTATCACCTCCCGATGAAGCCGCCTGGCTCGGTCCACCTCCTGCGGATCGATGGCCGTATCGAAGATCCGAATGATCACTGTGCCCCCCTAATGCTTCGGCGCCACTGGCTCAAACGTTCCACGCCCCCGGTTCCACATGCCGGCTAGTTGAGGATTGAGCGACAGGCGACGCTCTCCGCGTTCGTAGGTGGCCGCCACTATCTCCCCCAGACCGGGGTAACGATGCACGATTCGGACCCTATCCTCGGACACTTCGATGACATTGAAGCTGGGTCTTGTGTAACCGCGCACCCTGTAGGTCGAGGCCGTGCCCGAGTTGATCAGCAGCATCTCGCCCACCTGCCATACGTTGGGCACGTGTTTGTGACCGGCGAGGACGAGATTGACCTTGAGCTCGTCGAGAAGGGCCAACACATCACCCGCATCCCAGACGATGTTGCGCTCTCTGCCGGTCCCGGGAACGGGGACGAGGTGGTGGTGGAGGATGAAGATCCTGTAATCGTCCGGCCACTTATAGGACTCTCGGATCCAGTCGTACTTGCCTTGACCGATCTCGCCTTCGGCGAGGTCGGGCTTGGCGGAATTGATGGCGGTGACCGTGGCAAATCTCTGGGGGTCAGCGCCGTTCTGGTTCGCGAAGGGAACGCGGATCACTCTGTCCGATTGACCGAAGGAGTCTCTGAAGTGCAAGAATCCCACGTTCATGAGGTCGTGATTACCTGGAATCACCACCCTCTCGAGGCTCCCCAGTCGGTCGAGGAATCTCTTGGCCTGACGAAACTGCGGGGCGTATCCTTCTGAGGTCAAGTCACCGGCAACCACAACCAGATCGGGGCCCAGCTCGACGATCTCATCCACTGCATGGGTGAGCAATTCCCCGTCGAACATCACGTGTCCGCAGTGAATGTCCGAGAGTTGAGCGATGGTGAGCCGGGATCCTGGCATTGGCTCCGTATGATAGTGGCATGGAGCCAACCTTCGTCGGAGTCCGAAACGTCGTCATTCCCGCCTGCCGGCTGTGGTTTCGGTGGTCGCTCGAGGGGCTGGAGCGTATCCCCAAGGATGGACCGGCGATAGTTGCCTTCAACCACATCTCTTATCTCGATCCTTTTGCCGCCGCATTTGCGGTCGACAACGCAGGGAGAAGGCCTCGCTTTCTTGCGAAGTCGGAGCTGTTCGCGAGCCCTTTGACCGGCTGGGTCATGAGGGGGACCCATCAGATCGAGGTCAGGAGGGGTACGCCCTCAGCGCCCTTGGCCCTCGAGCAAGCCCTGCTGGCTCTGGCGCGAGGAGAGATCATCGTCATCTTCCCAGAAGGGACGGTCACGTTCGACCGCGACCTTCGGCCCATGCCTGCCAAGACGGGGGCGGTCCGACTCGCCATACGCTCCGGCGCGCCGCTGATTCCGGCCGGGATCTGGGGCACTGCGAACGTACTCCCCCGCCATTTCAAGGACTACAAGATGAGGTGGTGGCCGAGACAGGATTTATGCGTGCGGGTGGGGGAGCCAATGGACATGACGGGTCGCAGCGACACGCCCGAGGAATGGCGTGCAACCGGCGTCGAGCTTATGGGTCGGATATCTGCGCTGGTCGCCAGCCTTCGTCCTGCCCTGCCCTACACCCATCAACCAAGGCGGAAGTCGATAGCCTCCTGACGGTTCACGCTATCAAGCCCTGGTTGCGGTACCACGCGACTGTCCTTGCAACACTGGTTTCGACGGGCGAGTAGACGAGCCCCAACTCCCGGCGAGACAACGAGGCGTCGTACGCGTGGCCGTGCAGCAGCGTGTTGATCATCTCCCGGCAGTAAGAGGGGTCACGCCGGTGGAGGCGCCCCCAGATCTCGGTTCCGTACGCTGCACCCCGCGCAGCGCTGGATGGCAGCATCACCGGCGAATTGTCGATCCCTGTGATCTCTGCCATCAGAGCGATTGCCTCGGACACCTTCAGCGTTGCGCCGCTCAAAATATAGCGCCCGCCGGGCGCGCCTCGAGTCTCGGCGAGGATATGGCCTTGGGCGCAGTCGGCCACGTCGACGATGCTCATGGTCGTGTCAAGCGCCACCTTGAGCTGCCCGTTTGCATAATCGATCAACAGACGGGCAGTTCCCGAAGTCCTGCCCGGCCCCTGAACCGACGCCGGGTTTATCGAGACGACGTCGATCCCCACACGTCTGGCGGTAAGGAACACCGCAGCTTCGGCCTCGAACTTGGACCGCTCGTACTGGGACAGCCAGAACCCCCGGTGGGCGGAGGTTTCGGAGCCGACCGTTCCCTTGGCCTCGCCGATGGTGGCGGCCGATGATGTGTAGACGATCCGGCTCACCCCTGCTTTGTGAGCTGCCGCCACGACGTTGTGCGAGCCGAGCACGTTGCCCCTATAGAGGGGCGTTGGGTCGGCGAGGCAAAAGGCGTTCACCCCGGCGACGTGGTAAACGACTTCGCAACCTTCCATTGCCCCTGAGAGTGACTCCTCGTCCAAGATGTCGCCCCTGTGTACGTTCACTCCCAGGCCCGCGACGGCATGGGCTGCGACGTCGCTGCGTGCCAGGGCAACGACGTCCCGCCCTTGCTCTACAAGAAGGATGCAGATTGCCTGCCCCAGAAAACCACTCGCGCCGGTCATGAATACCCGGCTCGTCACATTCAATGATCACCTGCTCTCGGGGCGAAGACCGACGAGAAGCGGACTATGTACTCGACCGCCGATATCACTGTGATCAACGCTGCAGCCAGCATCGCCCACTCATCAAGGAGCAACGGTCCAACGCGCAGAGGGTAGCGGAGTATGGCAAGCAAGATCGCCGCAAACTGCGCGTTGGCTTTCAGCTTGCCCCAAATGGACGGCTTGAAGGCGAAGCCATCCATCATCGCGACGGCCCCGCGCAGGCCCAGTATCAGCAGCTCGCGTCCGACGATGATTGTCGCTACCCAGGGAGAGGCGCGCTCCACGGCAACCAAAGTGATTAGCGCCCCCGACACCAGCAGCTTGTCGGCCGTCGTGTCGAGGAACGAACCGAGGGTTGTCGCAGTGTCCCATCGGCGCGCAAGATAACCGTCGAGCCAGTCGGTCGAAGCAGCGAACACGAAGAGTACGGCCGCAGGCACGAACGCCTCGGCGAGAATGAATGCCATCACGACCGGCACCAGGACCATGCGCGTGTAGGTGATGCCGCTCAGGAGCGACACAGATCGACGGTTCCCGGTTCTCACAGAGTCGAGGCCGTCCCCGAGGTGCTCTGGGTTCTCTGCACGGCGACACCCTCCATTGGTCTCGGGACTTGAGCGACCCTACCGCTTACCGAGAACGTGAGGAGGGCCCGGAGCCGTACCGTTTCCTACTCGTCGAAGTTGCGCCCGGCAAGAGCCTCGAGGGCGGCAATGACCTCTTTGGCACCGTCTCCGTGCGCCTCGATTCGGATGACATCGCCGGGGGCCACGGCGAGTGTCGAAACCGAAACGAGGCTCCGGGCGTTGGCGGGCCCCCTGCCTTTGGTCAAATTCGTAACCGTCACCTCGGCGTCGCCGCTACTTGCAGCTTTGACAAAGCGCGCCGCCGGGCGCGCATGCAGCCCGGTCGGGTTATGGACGACCAGTTGCAGGACGACGTCCTCCTCGGGCCTGTCCTGCCGCTCGTCGTGGTTTCCACCCTCCTCGCCCTCGACGTTCTCTGCGCCTGCGGAGGCTTCGCGCAGATGGGCGATCTTGGCTTCGATGCCTCTTTGCGCCTCCCGCGATACCGCCTCGAGCGTCGCCCCGGTCCCGGCCGTTGCCGCAGCGGCGACTGCTCCCTCGACCAGCGGGGCCGCCGACAGCTTGACGCGGCCCTGCCGGCCGGGCTCGAGCATCTCTACGGCCATCTCGGCGCTCATGATTGCGCTGCCGAGATCCATCAGCACGAGGACACCGTCGTCGGAGTAGGCCCGCTCGATGGCTGCGAGCACGAATGTTGCGTCGGTGCCGAGAGGCCTGTCGGGCTCGTCCAGCCCGCCGGCCGCCTCGATCGGAGCACCGCTGCCCATCTCCCGCGCCAGCTCTGCTGCGCCTTCGGCGAGCGTCGCGCTGTGGGAGACAACTACGATGCCGACCATCGCTAAAGCCCGTAGGAGCGGTACAGCAGCTCTAACGGATGGACCGATGCGACGCCCGAACCGTGGGTTATCTGCCAGCGGCAGGTCTCACTGTCGCAGGCGGCGACCTCCGCTCCCATCTCCCCGATGGACTTGAACAGCCGGTCGCCCACACTCATCGAGATGTCGTATTTCTCCTTCTTCAACCCGTACGTGCCGGCGATGCCGCAGCAGTCGACGTCCAGCTCCTCGATGCCCAGCTCCGGGATGAGGCCGAACAAGTCAAGTGCAGGCTTCCCCATCCCGTGTCCGCGCTGTTGGCAAGGTGCATGGTAGGGGACCGTCATCGGCAGGGGATCGAAGTCTTTCTTGAGCTCGCCCCGATCGTTCAATTCGAGGAGGAATTCGCAGATGTCGTAAGTCTGCCGGGCGACCTCCTCGACCTCCGGATCAGTGACATCGAGGATTTCCCTCGCCTCACGCTTGAGCATCAGACTGCAACTCGTCGAGGTCGCCACGATGGGGTGTCCGAGGCGTGCGTAGGGAGCGAGATTGCCCGCGAGCCGGCGCACGTACTTGCGCGCCGGACCGAAGGAGCCGTTGGATTGAAGCGGCAGTCCGCAACAATCCTGGGGCGGGACTATCACCCGGAAGCCGTTGTGTTCGAGCACCGCCACTGCCATCTCGCCCAGGCGCGGCTCGAAATAGTTGGTGCTGCATCCGTGGAAGTAGACAACGGTCTTGTCCGTTACCGGGGAAGGATGGCGGCGCGCCCAGCTCTGAAACGTGCGCCCTGCAAATCGGGGGAGCGGCGCCTTCCGGTGGATGCCGGTGACCGTCTCAACCAGGCTCCGGACGACAGAGTTGCCGAACGCCCAGTTGGTGGGGCGGGCAAACGGCGTGGCAAGGCGCCCTCCGACGCTCGGCCGGGCCAGAATCTTGTTCCGCAGTGGGACCCCACGCTCGTCCCATAGCTTTGCCCTGGCCCTGGCGTTGATCTCGGCGATCTTGACGCCCTGGGGACATACCTGCGTGCAAATGCCACATCCAGAGCAGTAGTCCAGCGACATATCGGGGGAGTGGCCACCGTCGTCCCGGAAGCGCTCGGCTTGGGGACCGACGTACTTGGGGCCGGGGAACAGCGGGGTGGCCTTCGAGAAGGGACAGTAGGTCTCGCAGATCGTGCACTTAATGCAGTGATCGAGCGAACCGCGCATAGTTTCTTCCTCGGGCGGTGCAACCAGGTCTTCGATCATGCCCATCGGTTCAAGCCTCTCTTTGTCCCAGTATCAGCTCCGCGGCGCGCAGCCCGGTTGCCAGGCTTATACCTTCGCCCGACTTCTCCCGCCACGGCTCTGCGCCGGCCAGGGCGGCGCCGGCCACGCGGACATTGTCGTAGACGGTCTCGCGCCCCGAATCAAGCGGCCTTAACTCGTCATCGACCCCTATCCCCACACGAGCAGCGGGATGATCGGCCAGGTACTCGTCCGCCCAGCGAGCATCGGCGTCCGCCGGCATGCCCGCTACCGGAAGGCCGAACGCGGTGTCCCTCACCGTCCCGAACGAATCCATCTCGAGTCCCCGGGAGGCGAAGCCGCCGGTTGCGAGGACGAAGTGCCTGGCCCGGTAGGTCTTCGGTCGCGCCGCCGCGTCCACGACCACCTCTTCCATGCGCTTGCCTGCTGCGCGCACTCCGATGACCCGGCCACCCATCACCACCCGTCCTCCGGCGCGGGTCAACGCTGCACGCAGAGCGCGCGCCATGCGGTTCCCCGGGATCGATGGGGGAAGGGTCGGGATTTCGAACACCGGCACCCCCAGAGTGTCGCCTAGCTCCTGCCACACCATTCGGGCTGAGTCGAGCCCCAGCACTGCGGGAAAGCCCACAGCACCGCCGTCCAAGGAGGGCTCGAGCTCGGCGATCACCGCCTTTCGGAATTCGGGATCCTCGAACCGGCGCGCCCACCCCATGGGGTTGACGTCGGCTTCGCCTCCGGTAGGGGGGGAGATCGTGATGGCTCGCGCCTCGACCCGGCCGGCCCGATTCAAATTGTCGGCCAGATAAGCGGGATAGAAGTCCTTGAGAGAGGAGAGGCCGACGATGGTGAACCGACCGCCGTTCCGAAGGTCGCCCCGGGCCATGGTGTCCGGCACCAGGGCGGATGGTTTGGGAACGCCTACCGCCGTGGGGAGCAGGAAGTTGGCCTCGAGGCTTCCCACGAGTGCGCCGCCTGCCACCTGTGCCTTGACCCATTCGAGGGCATGGCCGACTGCCTGCACTCCGACCCTGGCATAGGGGTGTCCGGGATGGTCCCGGATGAAGCCGGGGAGCGCTGCGGCGGGATTGGCGACGCGCTCCGGCGTGTAGCCGAGGACGTCCACGGTCCCGCCCGTGAGATGTGTCGCTCCAACACCTTTTGCCGCAACCAAAACGTCTGCGCCCTCCTGAGCGAGCCGCAGAGCGGCCAGAAGTCCGGCGGTTCCGGCGCCGACCACGAGAGCGTCGTAAACCCGCTCCGGCCTTGCGGTCATACCAGGTGCTCGACGTCGAGGAGCCCCTGGAAAATCCAGTCGTCCAGGCGGGCCTGCCGCAGTTGGTCTCCGTAGAGGATGGGCCTCACGCCCTTCCATCGCTCCTGCAGAAAGCGCAGCAGCGCGGAGTTAGCGGCGCCATAGTCGAGCCGCTCTACCGAGTGCAGGATGCCGGTTGCCCTGTAGATGCAAAAACCGCCCTGGCAAGGTCCCATGGCCAAACGCAGTGTCCGGCGTATGTCGTCGAGGTTCTGGGTGTGGCGGTGCTCCATTGCCTTCTCGAGCCGGCGCCTCGAGATGAGCTCACACTCGCAGATGAGTTGATCGTCGTTGAGTGCCTCCTCCCGGCGCGCCAACCTTGCGCCCAGCCAGTAGAAGCGATGGTGGCCCGAGTCCGGCAGCGGCTCTTCGGCGGTGCGGCAGCCACGAGCGGTTCCCAGGTGCTCGCACATCCTGTCGACCGTGACCTCGGCCATCTTGCGAAACGTTGTGAACTTTCCCCCCGTGATCGTCAGGAAGTGCTCCACGCCGTCTCTCTCCCTGTGATCGATGAGCGCGAAAGCTCGGCTCATCTCGCGGGTGTCCGCATCATCGGCCTTGGCGTCTTTGACCAACGGGCGCGAGCCCGCCCAGACGCGCAGCGCCCGAGCGCGCCGGAAGCCCGGCACCAACTTCTCGCCCTCCTCCAGCAACAGTTGTACCTCGTCCTGCGGAATTGCTACATCGTCGGGACCCTCGGCTTCGGTGTCGGTTGTGCCGATCACGGACACGGTTCGGATGGGGACCAGGATGTCCCCGTCGGCGGGTTTCTTGCACCGGTTGACAACGGTATGGACGAGACGATGACTCATTGCGATCATGATGCCCTTGCCGGGTAGCACGGAGACGCCCGCGCACCCTGCGAGGTCGGCAACGTCGCCCGCCCACACCCCACTGGCGTTCACAATGAAGCCGGTCGAGATGCCCACCTCTTGGCCGGTAATGGCGTTGACTGCAGTCGCTCCGGTGACGACGCCGTCGGATCGATGAATCGCCGTGATGCGGTGGTA
>JALZIC010000010.1 GCA_030860455.1 Actinomycetota bacterium | reverse complement strand
GAAGCGAGCCGAGGTTCCGGGTCACCTCGCTAAACCGCTCGGAAAAACAACAACTGCTGACTCTAACGAGTACGCACTCGCTGCCTAACTAGCAGCGACGCCGGCCTTGGGCTCTGCCTGCGGCCTGGGGGCCCGGCGTCATGAAGCAGGCTTACCGCTTGGGGCGCGCTCGGCGCGCCAAACGGGACATCTCTCCGAGCTAGGCGCCGGCCGCTGCTGTTCGCGGGCCGGCAGGCGCTGAAATCCCAACCGCGAGCTACGCTCGTAGAAGGCCTGCCCAGAGATCGGAGGACCCGGGTTCGATTCCCGGCAGCTCCACTTGATCTCCTGGTGCGCGTACCAGCCGTCCAAATGCTCGGGGAGGCCTCGCGGCGTCCGATTGAGCATCACGGGCATCCCTTGTCATTCGGAATTGGGTAGTAGTGCGGCAATCATGAACTCGGTCACGAACCGTGCAAATCGGGGCAGGGACCAGCCACGCCGCAGGACAAGAAGTTCGTAGAGTTCGGCTGAGCTGCAACTCCACAGGATGTCGGTGGCCTGGGCGATCGTAACGCCGTCACGCAGGTAGCCGCGGTCTGCCAAAAAGCGAGCGTGGTGGCGCATTCGCTTCAAGCGCTCGTCGTCACTGTCCTTGAGCAGCGCGCCTATGTCGGGATCGACGGCCGCAGCCGCGCGGATGAGCAGGCGGATTGGCGTGACCTGTGAGGCGACCTCGGAGGTGAGCGTCCCCCACTTGCGCATGATCGTCCGCGGGTCCGTCTCCTGTGCGCGCATCTCATCGGAGCGTTGGTACGCGGGGATAGGCCCTCGTCCTTCAAGGCCCCGCTCGTAGATCGCTCGGACCAGTTCCGGCTTGCCCCCGAACGCCTTGTAGACCGTCTCCACAGATACGCCCGCTTCACCTGCGATCGCAGGGATCGTCGTGGCGGCGTACCCCTCCGCCAGAAACAGCCGCCGGGCGGCGTCGAGGACCGCCTCCTGATTGCGGCGGGCATGCTCCCGGCGGCCGCTCGAATCGTACCGGCGTGTGCCCTTGACATTTTCCATAAATTCGGTCCATACTCCTGTATTTAGTACAGACAAATGTAATCGAAGTGGACCCGGGCGGTCAATGAACAGGCAGAGCTCATCTCAGCGTGACCCAGCCGCGGTGATTGAGAGGTTGGTGCGGGCGACCAACGACCACGACCTCAAAGGGCTCGTCGCGTGCTTCGACGGGGCCTACATCAACGAGACGCCGGCTCATCCCCAGCGCGGATTTCGGGGCCGCGAACAGGTGCGTCGCAACTGGGCCACGATCTTTGCCAGCGTGCCTGATATTTGCGCCCGAGTGTCACGCATGGCAGTCGACGGAGACAGCGTGTGGACGGAGTGGGAGATGTCGGGCACCCGGCGCGACGGGGCCATCTTTTTGATGCGTGGCGTGATCATCTTCAGCATCGCAGAGGACGCGGTGGCCTCAGCTCGCTTCTACCTCGAGCCGGTTGAGCAGACCAGCGGCGATGTCGACGCCGCAGTTGGCCGCGTGGTGGGCAGCGAGAGCGCCGCCGCGCGGCGCGTAGATGAGTCGTGATCTTGTGAACGAACCGGTTAGCTGGGCAGTCGAGTGCTGCGCTCTGGACGCAGCGGGAAGGAGGCGTCGTGATCCTCGTTGTGGGAGCTACCGGCATGCTGGGGGGCACGATCCTTCGTCGCCTGCTCGAGCGAGGCGAGACGGTACGCGCGCTCGTAAGAGACTCATCTGCCGAACAGACGCTTAAGGACGCCGGAGCCGAGACGATCTTGGCCGATCTCAAGGACCCCGCCTCTCTCCCGCCGGCCTGCGATGGAATTTCAACGCTGATCACTACCGCTAACTCTGCCGGCAGAGGTGGTGCCGACAACGTCGAAACCGTCGACCTGGAGGGAAATCACAACCTCATCGAGGCTGCGTCACGCTCGGGGGTGGAGCATTTTGTCTTCGTCTCGGCAGAGGGAGCGGATCCCGAGAGCGCCGTGCCCTTTCTGCGGGCCAAGGGTTTTACATCGAAGCGGCTGCGCGAGTCAGGCATGGCCTACACGGTGCTGGTGCCAAACCTCTACATGGACGTGTGGATCCCGCTGGTCATGTTGGCGCCCGTGGCTTCAGGCAGACCGGTCACTATCGTCGGGGAGGGCATTGGCAAACACTACTTGATGGCCGTCGACGATGTCGCGGGATTTGCAGTGGCGGCCGTAGGCAACGATGCTGCGCGTAATCGCGAGCTCTTGATCGGGGGACCTGAGGCTCTCTCGTGGCGCGACATCATCGCCGTCTTTGAGCGCGTGAACGGCGTGAAGCTGCAGGTCACCAGGCTGCAGCCCGGTGAGACGATGCCCGGATTCCCGGAGGCTGTGTCCGGGCTCATGGCGGGCTTGGAGACCTACGACTCGCCCATGCCCACCCCGCAGGCGGAGGCACAGGGCAATTTCGGCGTGCGGCTGACGTCGCTCGAGGAGTTTCTCCGGCACCAAGCCGCGTCTCAACGCTAGATCCGGACGTCGTTCAAGGTCGCCATGACCACACCACATGCTACATTCGAAACTACTGCGCCGGGGAAGTGCTTACGGCGCCGGATCCCGTGGGACCGAGGCCGATGTCGAGGCAGCGGTTAGCGCACCGATCGCTTAAGAAAACCACGCGAATCGCCGCGCAGCGGCTGCTAGGTCGATAGGGTCGATACTCCGTACAAAGGAATCTGAGTGTCTCTCGTCACAACCGCCAGTTGTTCGGCCATCGCCTGCGCCACGAGCATTCGATCGAAGGGATCGTCGTGATGTCGCGGCAGGGTACCCGCGGCGTAGGCGTGACCAATAGTTATCGACAAGGGTTCAAACCGGTTCAACTCGACCTGGCGTTCGAGGTCTGAGGGCGCGTCGAGTTTCCCGAGCGCTTGCTTGATCGCGATTTCCCAGGCAGTGGCTGCGCTCACGAACACGGTGGATTGTGGATCCGCGATAGCCCTGCTTGCCCCCTCAGAGAGCGCTGGGTCATCGGCAAGCCACCAGAGGAGAGCGTGTGCATCGAGCAACAGCCTCATGCCCTTTCACCGAGGAAGGCCGCGGTGAGCTCGGCGGGCAAGTCATCGAAGTCGGGAGTAATCTTGACTCGTCCCTTCCAGGCACCCGGGGAGCGGGGCCCTGACGCCTCCGAATAGGGGACGAGCTTGGCAACGGGTTTCCCTGCTCTTCCAATCACGATTTGCTCACCCCGAGACACCCGATCGAGGAGTCGCGAGAAGTTGGTCTTGGCTTCGTGGACGTTCACCAGCATGACTTCGCTCCCATTTATCGGACTTAGTCCACTTAGTCTAAAAGCCTTCGACCCCTTGGTCAATAAGGCCGGAGCGACCTGCTCGAAACAGCGAGCTGGAGCGAGAAGGCTCGCGCGAGGGGTTTGTCGAGGCGGTTGGTGCGCACCGATCAATCAGCTCCACGACGTCTCACGCAGGCAGGGGGACGCGAGGATTTCTCGCCGGCAGAACCGATCGGGTGGCCGGCGGACTTGCTGAGCATGGCTCGCGTGAGAGAGTGCCTCAGGCGTCACCAACGGCTCCGCCGCCGACGCGATCGAGGAAGCCGAGCACGCGTTCTGTCAGCACTTGGCGGCCTGCTCCTCGTATGAAGGCAGGCTGAGGGGGGTGAGCCCTGGGATCTCGAGCCGTCCTGCCGCTTCGGCAGCCATCGCCCGCTCGCCCGACCGGCCCGAAACCGCGCCCGCGCATCTCACCTACGCCGTTCGGCGCCTGGGAGCCTGACCGGTGGACGATGCCGGGCCGTTAGGCTCCGCAGGGAGTGTTGCCGGAGGTCGGTGACGATCGACTCAGGAGGTTCGAATGGCGAGTGTCAAGCCGATTCCCGACAACTACCCGCAAGTCGCGCCCTACCTGAGCGTCCACGACGCTCAGGCGGCCATCGATTTCTACGGCATGGTGTTCGGCGCCACCGAGCGCATGCGACTGCCTGCGCCCGGAGGAAAAATAGGGCATGCGGAACTTCAGCTCGGCGACTCGGTCATCATGCTAGCGGATGAGTTTCCCGAGTTGAACATCCGCGGCCCGAAGGCTCTCGGGGGGACGCCGGTCACCCTGAGCGTCTACGTCAAGGACGTCGACGGTGTTGTCGAGCGCGCGGTGGGGGCCGGCGCAACCGCCCTGCGCCCCATCGAGGACCAGTTCTACGGCGACCGGTCGGGTCAGTTCGAGGATCCCTTCGGCCATCGGTGGAACGTGTCGACTCACATCGAGGATGTATCCCAAGAGGAGATGGCGAAGCGGGCGGCCGAGGAGGCGTCGGGCTAAGCATGGACGGCCCGGCCGGCTGGGAAGGCCCCGATAGGGCCATCTGAACCGTGACCGCTCTGCGGATAATTGTCTTCCTCCTCGGCGCTGTCATCGTCGTCAGCACCGTTCTCTCGGCGATCCGAACCTTCGTACTTCCCCGGGCCGCGCCCGTCCTCATCGGCAGACTCGTCTTCCTTGGGCTCAGGTCCGTGTTCGATCTCTTCGCCCGGCCCTCCCGGCCCTACGCCGATCGGGACCGCATCATGGCCCTCTACGGCCCCCTGGCTCTGCTCTCACTGGCGACCACGTGGGTGCTCCTGGTCGGCTTCGGGTACACCTTGATGTATTGGGCCGCCGGAATCAGACCGCTCTCGGAGGCGGTGATCACAAGTGGCTCATCCCTCCTGACGCTTGGGTTCCAGCGGCCTGTGGTCACATCGACGGTGCTGCTGGCATTCTCGGAGGCGGCCTTGGGGCTGCTGCTTATCGCCCTCCTCATTACCTATTTGCCGGTTATCTATGCGGCGTTCACGCGCCGCGAGATCTCCGTTACCTTGCTCGAGGCCTTCGCCGGCAGCCCGCCATCGTCGTGCGAGTTCCTATTGCGCCACTACCGCATCGGCGGCCTTGCCCGGTTGGACGACAACTGGCTCAGCTGGCAGACGTGGTTTGCCGACGTCGAGGAGAGCCACACCTCGATAGCGGCGTTGTGCTTCTTTCGCTCTCCTCAGCCGGATCGATCGTGGGTCACGGCTGCGGGATGCACCCTGGATGCGGCTGCGCTCCACGCCTCCTGTCTCGATATGGAGCGCGAGCCCGAGGCCGAGCTCTGCATCAGGGCGGGCTACCTCTGCCTTCGCCACATCGCCAACTTCTTCGCCATCTCCTACGATCCGGACCCTGCGTCTGACGATCCCATTTCCATCCGGCGCGCGGAGTTCGACGAGGTGTGGCAAAGGCTCGCACGGGAGGGCCTGCCCATGAAGCCCGAGCCCGATCAGGCCTGGCGGGACTTTGCCGGGTGGAGGGTCAACTACGACGCGGTCCTGATTGCCCTCGCCCGGCTCACGATGGCGCCCCCAGCCCCCTGGACCGGGGACGGGCTCACCCCCGACCCTCGGCCATCCATTCTCGGCGGCGTCCGACGGGGCCTCCCCAACGATTCGACCTGGAGGGGTGAGGCTCGCGGGTGAGGGAGCCTGAAATTGGGTCGATAATGTCTTATGGTCCGGCGACAACTCAGAGTATCGGCGCGCCGAACGAAAGCGGCGAAGGCGGCTCTGTTGTGGCTTGCCCTGACCCTGTTCGCATGCGAAGGGTCGGGTTACTCCTACATCTCCAACTCCAGCACCAAGACGTACTTCAAGGTGCCCGAGGAATGGAAGCTGTTCGAACGAAACGAGATGATGTCCGGCGGATCCCCTGCAGTCTCGCTGCAGAGCCTCCAGGGCGCCTCCGACCTCTGGGTGGTGGCGTTCGATGCCGCTCCGAGCCCGGATCTCGACAACGTTCTCGCCACCTCCTCTCAACATCCAACCGGATATGCGTTGGTCCGTCCCCTTTCCGAGAAGGAGAGAGATACCTACTCACTGGCCTCGCTGCGCAACGAGGTGGTTCCGCTGGATCGGCTAGAGCAGGCCGATGGACGCGTCGAGGCCGTCTCCGAGGAGGATATCGAGCTGGACGGCGGTGCCCACGGGAGCCGGTTGGTGAACAAGATCAAAGTAGGGGAGGAGTTCTTCACCCTCGATCAAACCGGCCTCGTAGACTCGGGGACTCACCGGGTCTATGTACTGGTCATCGGGTGCAAGGCTGCTTGTTATGAGGCGAACAAGTCTGTGATCGACCAGGTGGCCGATTCATGGACGATCGAGGAGAGCTGATATGAGCAGGAGGGGCGAAGGCCACGGGCCGGCGGGCGAGCGCGTATGCCTCTGAGACGAACCAAGATCGACGAAGGCCTGGACGCCACCCGCGAGGCTCCGAGCAGGATTAAGGACGAGGACCGGACGACCCGCAAGCCAATGGCGTGGTGGGACCGAATCAAACTGCTCATCTTCCTCGTCGGCGCGTGGCTGCTGCTGCTGTGGTCTGCCATGGCCCAGAACCCATTCCTGCCCTTCAACGACGCCGTCAACCTGACGCTGCGGTCGCAGGGATGGCTGTTGTTCCTGGCCGGCGTCGAGCTCCTCCGCCAGATCCACTATTTCGTGAGCGAGCGCTCGGCCCGGTATCACCGCTTCTGGACTCAGAAAGTCTTCGGCTCGCTCGACCGCCGGAGATCACACATGAACGACTGGAACCGTTACCGGCTGAGTCGGGTGATCAAGTGGCTGTTCTTGCTGTTGATCGTCGACTTGATTTTCGCCCGCCTCTCCGGCCTGTCGCCCGCAGTTGCGCTGGTGCAGTTGCCCTTGGCTCTCTTTTCAGCCCTTCCGTTCTTCTTCCAGATCTTCATAACCATGTTCGTCCTCATAGCCCAGTTTGGTGCACTTTTTTGGTTCTTGTCCCGGGGTGGCGTCGACGTTTACTTCCCCGACGACATCAAGACGCGTTTCAGCGACGTGTGGGGGCAGGACAACGTCCTCCACAAAGTTAGAGAGAACCTTCTCTTTCTCGACAACCCGGAGGCCATAGAGAAGCGCGGCGGCTACGTGCCCGGGGGCATCCTTTTGTGGGGCCCCCCAGGAACCGGAAAGACGCTGATGGCGGAGGCTGTGGCCGGCGAAACCGGTAAGCCTTATGTGTTCGTCGACCCGGGCGCGTTCATCAATATGTTCATGGGCGTCGGCATCCTGAAGGTCAAAGGACTTTTCCGCAAGCTGCGAAAGCTCGCCGTGAAATACGGCGGAGTCATCGTGTTCTTCGACGAGGCCGACTCTCTCGGGAATCGCGGCGCCATGGCCCAGGGGGGTTGGGGGGGCGGACAGATGACGACGCCAAGTCCGTGGTCCTCGGATCCGCCGTGCAACGGTCTTTCGTATATCTCCCAGGACAGCGCTGCCTTGCTGCTTCGAAGCGGTCTGGATGCCAGTAGCGTAGTGGAACCGCGCCGCGGTGTCCGCGATCGGGTGATGATGATGGGGGGCGGGGGCGGCGGCGGCATGGGAACGCTGCAAGCACTGCTCACCGAGTTATCCGGCCTCAAGAAGCCGCGCGGCTTCTTCAACCGTGTCGTCCGCAGGTCGCTCGGCATGCGCCCGAAGCCCCCGCCCAAGTACCGCATGCTGGTGATGATGGCGACCAATATGCCCCAGGCGCTTGATGAGGCGCTCCTGCGACCCGGCCGCATCGACCGCATCTACAAAGTCGGCTATCCCTCCAAGGCAGGGCGTATCCGTACCTACGAGGGATACCTCGACAAGGTGAGCCACGAGCTCAGCACAGAGCAAATCGACAAGCTTGCAACGATCACTCCCTATGCGACGGGTGCAACGATCAAAGATCTGGTGAATGAAGCACTCGTGAATGCCATTCGCGATGGCCGCGAGGCGATTTCCTGGAAAGACGTGATCAAGGCCAAGCAACTCAAAGATCTTGGCCCCCCCGAAGACGTCGAGTACATCGAGCGCGAGCGTCACGCAGTTGCCGTTCACGAAGCCTGTCATGCAGTCGCGGCGTACAAAGTGCGGCAGCACCTCACGATTGACATCGCAACCATCGAGAAGGGCGGGACCTATCTGGGTATGGTCGCCTCCATTCCACCGGAGGATCAGTTCACGCGCTGGCGGTCCGAGTACGAAGCCGACATCATCGTGAGCCTGTCTTCCCTCGTCGGTGAACGGTTGTTCTTCGAAGGAGACAGCTCGTCGGGGGTGTCGGGCGACCTCGAGGGGGCCACACGCATCGCGACCCTCATGGAGGGCTACTGGGGAATGGGCTCGACGGTCGCCTCGCACGGCGTCACCCACGAGGTTGGGATCGGCGGTGGCGGGCGGCCCGGTAAGGGCGAGGGCAAGTCCGACCACGACTTGCTCGAGGGCGGGCTCGGTGAGCGCATCGAGTCCAAGCTGGACGAGCTGCTCAAGCGGACCGAGGACCTCGTCAAGGACAACCGCCTGCACATCCTTGCGGTCGCCCATGCCCTCGAAACGAACAAGACCGTGACCGGTGAGGACGTCGAGGCGATCATCGAGGGACGAACGGGACCGCTCATCGACGGGCGCGTCTATCACTCGGCCGTCTTCTCCGATATAGCGGAGGATTACCACCGTGAGGCGCTCGCCGCTCACCAAGGCCACGGGAGCGTGTCGGCGCCGCTCCCCGTTCTGGGCCGAGGGCCTGCCGAGCCCATCGGGGCACGCATGACCGAGGCCGACACGCCGCCGGACTGACCGGCACCGAGCAGACACCTTGTGCAACGCAACCGGGGGAGGGAGGTGAAGGCGTGCGCGACGAAATAAGGCTTACCTCCTATACACAGGGCGGGGGCTGAGCGTCGAAGCTCTCCACCCGGGAGTTGGCGCAGGTCCTGCGTCACGTGACAACCAAGCCCTTGGACGGCGATCTTCTGGTAGGCCTCGACGTTCCCGACGACGCGGCGGTCTTCCGCATCGCCCCCGAGGTGGCCTTCGTCCAGACCGTGGACTTTTTCACTCCTGTGGTCGACGACCCGCGCAGCTGGGGCCGGATCGCCGCGGCGAATTCACTGTCCGACGTCTACGCCATGGGGGCACACCCGATGCTGGGGCTGAACCTCGTGGGATGGCCCCGATCGCTGGACCTGGACATCCTGGGCGAGGTGCTCGAGGGCTCCGGCGAAGCCTGTGCCGAAGCGGGCATCACCGTGGCCGGCGGCCACTCGCTCGAGAACCCTCAACCGATCTTCGGGCTTGCCGTAACAGGCACCGTGCATCCGGATGCGATCATCCGCAAGACCGGAGCGCCGCCGGGAAGCGATCTGGTGCTAACCAAGCCACTTGGCTCGGGCATCATCTCGAGCGCCATCAAGGACGATCAGGCGCCCCCCGGCGTTGCCGAAGAGGCGATCGCCGTGATGGCGAGCCTGAACCTCGCGGCCTCCGAGGCCATGGAGGCCACGGGCGTCCTGGCGGCGACCGACGTCACGGGCTTCGGGCTCATCGGCCACCTGCTGCAGATGCTCGGCGCCGATACCTCCGCCGAGCTCGACTTCGACGCGATCCCCGTCCTCGAAGCCGCGATCGAGCTTGCCGGCCGAGGGATCCTTCCTGGAGGCAGCAGGCGCAATATGGAGTCGATGTCCGCCCGGACCGATGCCGGCCGACTCGACGAGGCGCGCCGGGGCGTGTTGTTCGACTCTCAGACCTCGGGCGGTCTCCTGATAGCGGTGGATCCCGGGAAGACGACCTATCTGCTGGAGGAGCTTTCCCGCCGAGGCGTGGAACGGGCGGCGGTGATCGGGAGACTCACCGCCGGGAGTGGGAGCATCAGGGTTGGCCGCTCGTGAGCGAAGCCGGGGAGCCGATAGAAACCCTCACCCTCCCGGCAGACATCGCCGAGGACATGATCGAGCACTGCAGGGCGGGCCGGCCGAACGAAGCCTGTGGCATTCTCGCCTCCCTGGAGGGCGACATGGTCAAGGTCTTCCGCATGACCAACGCTACTTCGAGCCCCCTGAGATACTCGCTCGATCCGAAGGAGCAGTTCGCCGTCTACCGGACGATCGAGGATCACGGGTGGGAGCTGGGCGCCGTCTTTCATTCCCACACCCACACCGAGGCCTATCCCTCTCCGACGGATGTCCGGCTGGCCAGCGAGGACGTGCCGTACATCATCGTCTCCCTCGCCGATGAGCCAGCTTCGATCCGAGCCTTCCGGATCTTCAAGGCGAACTGGACCGACCAGGAGGGCGCCATCAAGGAAGTTTCGCTGTCCGTGCAGCGTTGACCATCGTGAGAGCAACCTTTGCAAGGAGGAAATGTGGCCGTCGAAGTGCGAATACCTACCGTTTTCCGCAAGTTCACGGGTGGCAGCGGGGCCGTAGAGGTCCAGCCCGGGACCGTCGGAAGCCTTTTCGAGCAGCTCGAAACCCGCTATCCCGATCTCAGAGGCCAGGTCCGCACCCCCGACGGGCAGCTCCATCGTTTTGTGAACGTCTATGTGAACGATGAGGATGCCCGATATCTCGAGAAGCTCGAGACGAAGGTGGCAGAAGGCGACACCGTATCCATCCTCCCATCCGTCGCCGGTGGGCAGGCGTGAGGTGAAGTACAAGTCGGTGCTCGACCTGGTGGGCAACACCCCCCTGGTCGAGGTTCCCAGTCTGTGCCCGACTCCCGGGGTGCGGCTGTGGGTGAAGCTCGAGGGCCAGAACCCGACCGGGTCGACCAAGGACCGAATTGCACTGGCGATGGTCGAGTCCGGTGAGGCGTCGGGCGAGCTGACCAGGGACAAGGTCATCCTCGAGCCGACCTCCGGAAACACGGGCATTGCTCTCGCCATGGTCGCCAAGACGCGCGGCTATCGCTTCACTGCAGTTCTTCCGGACAATGCGAGCTCCGAGCGAACTTCCCTTCTCGAGGCCTTCGGCGCCGACATCATCTCCTCCGAGGGAGCAAAGGGCTCGAACGGCGCGGTCGCCCTGGCGCAGAAGCTCGCCGCGGACACGCGCTATTACATGCCGTTTCAGTACGGCAACCAGGCGAACGTACAGGCTCACTACCAGGGCACCGGGCGGGAGGTCCTCGACGACCTTCCAGACGTCAAGGCGTTTGTCGCCGGACTCGGCACCGGGGGGACTCTCATGGGCGTTGGACGGCGGCTCAAGGAGCACGACCCTGCGATCAAAGTGGTGGCCGCGGAACCCGCGCTGGGGCAGTCGGTCTACGGGCTCCGCTCTCTCGACGAAGGCTACGTGCCGCCGATCTTCGATGCCGACCTGCTCGACGGCAAGGTGATGGTCACGGCGCGCGAGTCGATCCTGTGGACCCGCGAGTTGCTTCAGAAAGAGGGCATCTTCGCCGGGATCTCCGCAGGAGCCGTGATTTGGGTGGCACAGCGCGTTGCCGAGCGTCTGGCCGCGGACGGGGGTGGTGACATCGTTTGCCTGCTTGCGGACGGTGGATGGAAGTATCTTTCCACTGAGGCGTGGACAGAGGAGATCGACACCGCCGAGGCCCAGGTCGAGGAGGTTTTGTGGTGGTAGCCGGTGACGTTGGATCGGGCTGACCGCCCGATCGGAATTTTCGATTCGGGCGTGGGCGGGCTCACCGTGGCCCGGGCGATCATTGATCTGCTTCCCAGGGAAAATCTCATTTACTTCGGTGACACCGCAAGGCTTCCCTATGGCCCGCGCCCCCTCGATGAGGTCAGGAAGTTCGCACTCGAGATCATGGATGGTCTTGTCGAAGAGGATGTCAAAGTGCTGGTGGTGGCCTGCAACAGCGCGGCTTCGGCAGCCTTGGCCGATGCTCGCGATCGCTATCTAGTGCCTGTCGTAAGCGTTATCGAGCCAGGCGTAAAGGCCGCTATTGCAGCGACCCGAAATGGTCGAGTCGGCCTCATAGGGACACATGCAACCGTTGCGTCCGGATCTTATGAGGCGGCCGTGCGTGCAACGCGCGCTGATGTTGAACTGTTCTCTCGAGCCTGCCCACGGTTCGTGAACTTCGTGGAGCATGGCGATACGACGTCAGAGGAGTTGGTGGCTTTAGCGGCGGAGTACCTGGAACCGTTGGCGCGCGCCGAGGTCGACACGCTTATCCTCGGTTGCACCCATTATCCGCTGCTTTCGGGAGTGCTTCAATATGTTGCAGGTGACAACGTGGTGCTGATCTCGAGTGCAGAGGCGACCGCGACCGAAGTCTTCGCTCGCTTGAAAAACGACAATTTGCTCAACCCTTCGCACCGGCGGGCGATCCACCGTTTTGTGGCCTCGAGTGAAGAGGGCGCTTTCAGCGACCTCGGGCGGCGCTTTCTCGGCCCCGAGTTCGGTCGAGTCGAGCATCGCCCGTGGGACAAAGCATGAGCCTCGCGGTCACTGTCCTCGGCAGCTCGGCCATGTTCGCCACGACGGAACGCGCTGCCGCCGGGTACCTTCTGGAAGTCGACGGACGAAGAATCTGGCTCGATGCGGGCCCAGGTACCTGGCGTAACCTGCTTCACGTGGTGGAATACAAGGATGTCGATGGAGTGATTCTCACTCACGCGCATCCCGATCACACCACCGATGTCTTCGGTTGTTACCACGCACTCGCCTACGGCGGACCGGAGCCTTTACCGTCCATTCCTCTGTGGGCGCCGCCGGAGGTTCTCGAGCGCTTGTGCGCCTTTGCCGGGCAGATCGATCTCGCTTTCGACCTCCGCCCCGTCACGGCGGGCGGGGCGCTATCCATCGGGGATGCACGGGTAATGTTGTTCGAGATGGCTCACCCTGTTGAGACGGTCGGCGTACGGGTCGAATGCAATGGATCGACCTTCGCCTACACCGCCGATACCGGTATCGACGGTGATCTCGTACCGTTGACGAAGGGGACAGAGCTCCTGCTCAGTGAAGCCACTTGGCAGGAATGTGACGGCCCGGTCTTTGATGGGCATATGAGCGCTGCCCAATCGGCCGGCGTGGCCACGGATGCTGAGGCATCTCGTCTGGTCTTGACACATCTGCCGCCCGGGCGGGACTTGAGTGTTTCACTTGCCGAGGCGCGTGCCGCTGCACCGGACGTCCATGTCGTGCTTGCCGCCGACGGGGAACGGTACGAGATCTAGTGGCCGTGGATCTCAAACGGAGCCTTGACCGTGGCTCGGGTGACCTGAGACCGGTGTCACTGACTCCGGGTTTCATGCCCTACGCCGAAGGTTCTTGTCTGGTGGCAACGGGCGACACGAAGGTGATATGCACGGCGACCATCGACGACAACGTGCCGCGATGGATGAAGGGCCGAGGCACCGGTTGGGTGACGGCCGAGTATTCGATGCTGCCGCGTTCGAGCCCCCAACGGATTCAGCGCGAGGTCAACAAAGGCCGGCCGTCCGGACGCACGCAGGAAATTCAGCGGCTCGTGGGGCGTGCTCTCCGCGCCGTCACGGATATGACGAAGATCGGGGAACGCACCGTTTATCTCGACTGCGACGTCCTCCAGGCGGATGGAGGCACCCGCACAGCCTCGATTACCGGCTCCTACGTCGCATTGGCGCAGGCATTTGCGACGGTGGGGCTGAGTCCGACTCCCTTGCAGGATTCGGTGGCGGGAATCAGCGTCGGCATCGTTGGGGGTCAACCGTTCCTGGATTTGGACTACGCCGAGGATTCGACGGCCGACGTCGATATGAACGTAGTGATGACGGGGACCGGAAAGCTCGTGGAGGTGCAGGGGACCGCCGAACATGGCGTATTCGACCGGGATGAGCTGGATCGGCTGCTCGATCTTGCGGCGCATGGCATCGCCTTGTTGTCGAACCGCCAGTCCGCCGCTCTGGAGGAGAGTCCGGCGGGCGCGTGAAGGCCATCTTCGCCTCACGCAACCGGCACAAGGCCGAGCAAGCGGCGGTGCTGTTGCCGGGGATCGAACTGATCTCGGTTGATGCCGTCGCCCCCGACCTCCAACTCGAGGAGCCCTGGAACAGCTTCCGTGACAACGCGTTCGCCAAAGCGCGCGCCGTGGTGGCCGTCAGCGGCCATCCCGCTATAGCCGATGATTCCGGCCTCGAGGTCGACGCGCTTGGCGGCGCACCGGGGGTTTTCTCGGCTCGCTATGCGGGCGAGGCTGCGACCGACAAGGAGAACAACGCCAAGCTGGTGGCGGCTCTCGGTGGCGTTCCCGAGCATCTGCGGACATGCCGCTACCGTTGCGTCGCCGTGATGGTTACACCGGACGGTCGCGAAGTCGCAGCCGAGGGTGCGTGCGAGGGCCGCATCATCGATGAGGGACGGGGAGTGCTCGGCTTTGGGTACGACCCGCACTTTATGCCCGCCGGTGAGGTCCGGACAATGGGGGAGATCCCCCTCGAAGAGAAGCTTGCCTTCAGCCATCGTGGCCGGGCGTTCCGAGGTCTGGCGCAACGACTGGGGATGTCACCGCAGGCGACGTTCGCCCCCACCGAGAAGGGGTGAGCAATGCCCCCGCTTACGGGCGGCGCGATTACCGGGGTGAGGGCCTCGAGATCGGCGATCTTGACCCAGACCCGCTGAAGCAGTTCACGTTGTGGTACCGGGCTGCCGGGTCAGCGGGCCCTTACGAGCCCAACGCCATGACGCTCGCCACCGTCGCAGAGAATGGCCGGCCTTCGGCGCGCGTCGTTCTACTCAAGGATGTGAGCCGAGGCGGGTTCGTGTTCTATACGAACTACGAAAGCCGCAAGGGCGACGAGCTGGCCGCAAATCCGCATGCGGCCTTGGTCTTCTTCTGGCCGGAGCTCGAGCGACAGGTGCGGATCGAGGGCCGGACCGAACGGGTAGATGGCAGGGAATCGGCGGCATACTGGCGAACGCGTCCCCGCGGCGCCCAGCTGGGGGCCTGGGCCTCCGATCAGAGCCGGGTGATCGCCAGCCGCGACGTCCTCGACGCGCGTCTGCAGGGGACGGCCGAGAGGTACGGTGCCACCGATGTCCCCGTCCCGCCTCATTGGGGAGGCTTGCGTCTAATGCCCGACGCCATCGAGTTCTGGCAGGGCCGCCCCGATCGCCTCCACGACCGTCTGATCTATCGGCGCGTCGGGCCGGCCTGGACGGTCGAACGACTCGCTCCCTGACCTGAAACCGGGCCGAGTGGGTGGTGAGTGTGAATAGTTCACATCTGTCACCCACTCGACGGGTTTGCGGCAAGACGTAAGACGTCATCGTGGAGCCGGCCGTTGGTTGTGAGCGCGGAACTATTTGGAGTCCAGGCTTTACCCTCAAGGGACGTAGTGCGTCCCCCGGCTTCGGCCACGATGACTTCGAGCGCACAGATGTCCCACAGGTTGAGCTCTGGCTCGACCATGACGTGTGCGGCGCCTCGTGCTACCAGCATGTGACCCCAGAACTCACCGAACCCCCGGCTCCGCCATGCCCGGCTGATCAACGCATCGAGAAACTCAGTCAGGCCGTGCTGCGCGAATGTCTCGGCTCCCGGGGTGAGGACGGTGGCATCCTCCCAGGTGTCGAGCGGGTCGACTGCAATTGGATGACCGTTCATGCGGGCGCCGGAGCCTTGGGCCGCTTCGTAGTGCTCGCCGAGCGCCGGAGCGTCACATACGCCCACCACGGTTCTGTCATCGATCCTCAGGCCAACGAGCGTCGCCCAGATCGGAATACCGGCAATGTAGTTATGAGTCCCGTCGATAGGGTCGATAACCCAGGTCGGCGCGCCGGGTGTGGGCGGCCCCCCGCCTGCGCCACTCAATCCCTCTTCCTCGCCGAGGACGTTGTGGTCGGGCCATGCCCGGGCGATGCGGAGTCTGATCTGTGCCTCCGCGGCCCAGTCTGCCTCTGTAACCCAGGTCCCATCGCTTTTTCGTTTGGTTGTGGGGTCGGAGCGGTAGTGGCCCATAGCCACCCGGGATCCCGCCTCGGCGAACTCCCTGGCGCTCTGCAGCTCGTCTGAGTAGTCCTTCACGCTCCGAAGGGTAGTCCTTGAGGCGGCAGGCGATGAGCGATCCACCGGAGGTCTTGCGGGCCTGAGATCTTTCCGAGACGAGTGGGTAGACTCAGATACCCGACTAGTCCGGAGTCCCAATGGCCGTAGGTACGCAGGTCTCGAAGGACATGTTCATCAACCGCGAGCTCTCGTGGCTCGATTGGAGCGCCCGAGTGCTGGCTCTTGCGGAGGATCCCGCGACGCCGTTGTTGGAGCGTGTGAAATACCTCTCGATATTTGCGAGCACCATGGACGAGTTCTATATGGTGCGAATCGCCGGCATCAGACGTCAGGCCGCAGCAGGGCTGACAAGCCGTTCACCCGACGGATTGACCGTCAAAGAGCAACTGACCGCTATCAATGCCAAGGTCGGACCGATCGTCCAGCGGCATGCGCATGTTTTCCGAGACGAGATCATGCCGTCTCTTAAAGACTCGGGGGTCGAGATCCTCCGCTGGGAAGAGTTGAAGAAGCGTCATCGGAAGGAGCTCGACGAGCTCTTTCTGGAGCGCATCTTTCCGGTTGTAACTCCCCTGGCGGTCGATCCTAGCCATCCCTTCCCTTTCATCTCCAATTTGTCATTGAGCCTTGCAGTCTTGGTAAGGGATCCGATCACCAATAGGTCACACTTTGCGAGGGTTAAGGTCCCCCCCTTGCTGGCCCGCTTGGTCGAACTCTCTGAGGGCGGGCGGTTTGTCCCTATAGAGGATGTCATCGCTGCAAATCTCAACAAGTTGTTCCCGGGAATGAAGGTTTTGGAACACCACACCTTCAGAGTGACTCGCAACGCGGACCTGGAGGTGAACGACGACGGCGCCGAGGATCTGCTCGAGGCATTGGAGGCCGAGCTGCAGAAGAACCGCTTCAGCCCGGCGGTGCGGATGGAAGTCGAAGAGAGCATGCCCCGGCACGTTCTCGAGTTGCTTACGCGCGAGATTCAAATTGAACAAAAGGATGTCCATCGCCTGCCGGGTCCCCTGGACCTTTCAGGGTTGTGGGATCTCTACGATCTCGACCGACCGGACCTCAAGGACGAGCTTTTTCAGCCCGTAACCCCTTCGGTGCTGCTGCCCTCAGAAGACAATCCCCGGGATATGTTCGGGTTGCTCCGAGAAGAAGACCTCCTCGTCCATCACCCTTACGAGTCGTTCTTGACGAGCTTCCAGCGCTTTATCGAGCAGGCCGCGGCCGATCCCACGGTGCTGGCGATCAAGCAGACGCTGTACCGGACCTCAGGTGACAGTCCGATCGTGGACGCCCTAATAGAGGCTGCCGAGGCGGGCAAGCAGGTCGTCGTGCTGGTGGAGATCAAGGCACGCTTCGATGAACGCAACAACATCAACTGGGCTCGAACCCTCGAGCGCGCTGGTTGTCATGTGGTCTACGGACTGGTCGGCTTGAAAACGCACTGCAAGTTGTGCTTGGTCGTAAGGCAGGAGGGGGAAGAACTCCGCCGTTACGTCCATGTTGGCACCGGGAACTACAACCCGAAGACGGCGCGCATTTATGAGGACATGAGCCTCTTTACCTCCGATCGAGAGATCGGTGCCGACGTCAGCGACCTCTTCAATCATCTAACGGGCTATTCACGGCAGCACAGCTATCGTGAGTTGATCGTCGCCCCGGATGAGATGCGGAAGGCCCTGATTCGGATGATCGAACGAGAGGCCGAATCGAGCAGGCCGAAGAAGCCGGGGCACATCGCGATCAAAGTGAACAGCATGGTTGATGAGAGAGTGATTGAGGCGCTTTACGCTGCCTCTCGCGCAGGTGTCAAGATTGACCTGTTCGTCCGAAGTATCTGCGCGCTGCGGCCGGGTGTCGAGGGCATAAGCGAGACGATCAGAGTTCGAAGCATTCTCGGTCGTTTTCTGGAGCACTCGAGGATCTACTTCTTCCGAAATCGGGGGCTCGAGGAGATCTACATGGGCAGCGCAGACGTGATGCACCGAAACCTTGACAGGCGCGTCGAGGTTCTGGCTCCTGTCAAGGCCCCCGAGCTGTCGGAGCGCATCAAGTCACTGCTCGACCTGGCGTTTTCACGCAACGTATTTGCCTGGGAGTTGGGAGCGGACGGTGTCTGGACCCATCCCGAACCCAACGACGAGGAACCGCTGCTCAACTTCCAGAAAGAGCTGGTACAGCTTGCTGCAAAACGCGCGGATTCCTAAGGGATAAGGGCTCGGCCCAGGTCGCTTGTGTCCCAACCGGGCCTTGGCGGCCGAGCTCAGGAGTACCGCTCGATGCTGTCGTTGGCCGTGCGGGCGCTCACCGGGCGAGGTTGACCCGGCGGCCAGCGGCTGGGGACGGCGTTCGGGTTCTGAGTTTTCACCAGACTTCCATCGGCCGTATCGCTGTGGGCCGGGCGATTCGATCAGGCGGGAGAGTCCTTACTACTCGGTTTCGAACTTCCGTTCCGGCTCTCGGTTCCCAATCCTCCGACGCTTTCGTGCGAGAGGGGGGATTCGAACCCCCACGTCCGAAGACACCGGCTCCTAAGGCCGGCGCGTCTGCCAATTCCGCCACTCTCGCTCCGAGCCGGAATCCGCCTCAGCCCGTGATCCTAGTGCCTCGTTGCGCAAATTCCGACGCATTCGAGCGTCCCTGCATCACCGATGGCTGGGTTCCTCGTCGCTCACGTACCTCCAGGTACGCTCAACTCCTCGCGCCTTGCCCTCGGGGCGCAGGGACGCTCTCGGTGCGGGCGTGACTTGCGTGACGAAGCACCTAGTGTGGCAGTCGCCCTCCATATGCCGTCCCCAGTGGTTCTGTCTCTCCAATGCCTGCCCTTGTCCTCCTTGTCCTGCCGAGAAGGGACACGTACGGACATGGAAGGGGATATTTCACGCCCCCGGCTTACTTTTTCATCTCGATGTCACCACTTAGACGCCGGTGGTGACTAGAGTAGCAACAGGAACCAATGGGCCGGCCACCGGTCCGCCGAGAGGAACGCTTTGACCGCTCCACAGTTGGGCATCCGCCCATTCCTAGCCGGTCCCCGGCGAATCCGATCGCGCCTGGTTCTCGTAGTGATCGTGTCGCTGCTTACTTTGGCCGGAATGGGTCCCGCTCGGGCGGACGTCCTCGTGAACAAGCCCAAAGGTCGCATCTGCGTTGGGGAGGCGATCAAGACGGGAGTCTGGTACCAGGCATACAGCGGCGGGCCCCGATGGTTCAAGGTGCGTATCCTCAATCCGCAGGACCGGGTCGTGTTCTCGACCCGAGGTAAAGCCACGACCCGGTGGCGGTACTGGAAGTTCCATCCCCAGCGCGCAGGTGTCTTCCACACCGTGTACCGCGTGCCGGGTTGGCAGGCCCGGTTCGAGACGCGCACCCGTCTATGCAGGACCGAGCCGGCAACCCAAATGGGGACCTATCAAAACCTCATTCCCTACTCCAGCGTCTGCCGGGGGAAAGTGAGAACGTTGGGATGGTTTCGCCCTCTTTACGTCTAGCCCGTTCCTTCTCAAGGGTGTCGGCGGGCCACCCGAAACGCAGCTGCGAGAATGCTCAGGGGCCGCATCCCTGGTATTCCGCCAGGCAAAGAAGCGGGGCCCGCACTCTTCACGGGCCCCGC
>JALZIC010000120.1 GCA_030860455.1 Actinomycetota bacterium | reverse complement strand
ACCGGGCAACCCGGATCTCTTCGCACCTTGACTTCGCCGAATTGAGTCGCCTGGGCGTCGAAGGTGAGAAGCCGGCCGATCAAGGGATTTCCATAGCCACCTATCAGCTTGAGCGCCTCGTTCGCCTGCAGGCTGCCCACGATTCCGGGGAGCACTCCAAGGACCCCAGCTTCGCTGCAGCTCGGCGCGAGCTCGGGAGGTGGAGCCTCCGGGTAGAGGCAACTGTAGCAGGGGCCATCGAAGGGGACGAAGGTCGAGACCATTCCCTCGAAGCGAAAGATCGAGCCATGCACGACGGGCTTTCGCAGCTCGACCGCAACCTCGTTCAGCACGTAGCGCGTATCGAAATTGTCGGATCCGTCCACCACGAGGTCGTATTGCATCAGGAGCTCTCTGGCATTAGATGCGTCTATACGCTCCTGGTGGGTGACCACCTTGACATCGGGGTTCAACTTTTCGATCGCTTCCTTGGCCGACTCGACCTTGGGCACATCCAGGTGATCGAGGTCATGGATTATCTGCCTCTGCAGGTTGCTTGCGTCCACGATGTCGGCGTCGACGATCCCGATGGTGCCCACCCCGGCGGCGGCAAGGTACAGAAGTGCCGGAGATCCGAGCCCGCCGGCGCCTATGCACAGCACCTTGGCGTCGAGAAACTTGAGCTGGCCCTGTTCTCCCACGTCGGGGAGTAGGAGATGGCGCGAGTAGCGCTCGCGTTGTGAGTTTTCCAGCCTGCGGACGGTGGCCTGCTCGAATCCGAGCTCCTTCCACCGCGTGAAGCCCCCTGCCATCGATTCGACCTTCTGGTAACCAAGCTCGTCCAGCGTCTTGGCGGCGAACGCGCTCCGAACGCCGCTTTGGCAAAAGAGGATCACAGGCGCCTCTTTGTCGGAGATCACGTCCTCCACCCGGCTCTCGAAATGGGCCCGGCCGAGATGGGCGGCGCCCGGCAGCGTGCCCTTGTCCACTTCATCCAGCTCGCGCACGTCCAGGAGCTGCACCGGCTCGCGGCTGTCGAGCCTCGCCCGAACCTCCTCGGGGGTTGTCTCCCTGATCTCGGATTTGACCTGCCGCAGCAAGTCGCGGAAGTTTGTCATTCTTCTACCTTATCAATAGGGGTAAAGGCCTGCCATTCCCCTATGTCAACCCAAACCCTCGAAGTGAGATTCCCACCCGTAAGCACCTCGAAGAGCGTCCCAGCGAGCCGGCTCAGGCACGATGGGCTTGTGAGGGGCCGGCTCGCGCTCGCCTGGTGTTCTACTGGACCTCTGCTCGGCCGGGCCCGGCCTGTGATCGGGCGGGCTCTGCGCTGGGGGCCCGCGCTAACCCTGGGTTAGGCGGTCTTCTGTTTGAGCGCCCGCTCGGCGATGATGTCCTCGGCGGAACGTGCGCAGCCGGGGCAGAACTTGGAGCCGGCGGGGACCTCGACGCCGCAGAACGGGCACGCCCCCTCGACCGGCTCCTCTTTGTAGCCCTCTTTCATGCCGGACTTGAACTCCTTGCCGGCCTGTCCCATCGAGCGCGCCAGCTTGGGGAGCCGAGAGGCGCCGAAAAGCATCAACAGCACCAGCAGGACAACGATCATTTCCATGCCGCCCGGTAGACTCATTGCCTTCGACCTCCTAGATATTCGATTCCTGTCCTCAGCGTAACGCCGATGCGATCCTTGTACCAACCAGGCCCACCTCGTCCTCGTCGGCAACCTGGAAGGGCAGAGCGCCCAGGCTCACGATCACTTCCTCGACCCCGAGATCGGCGAGCCGGCCAAGACCGTCCAACACCTCGTCAACGGTTCCTGCTGCAAGGTTAGTTCGGCGCCAGTCCTCGAACCGGATGGGTCCCCCTTCCTCGTGGGAGAGCACTCCGGGGGGTGTTGACTCACGGCGGCGCTCCCATCGCCTCGCCACATCCCGGTCGTCCTGTCCGCAGAGGACGTAGGCGCCGGCCGATCTGCGGAGGGTGCCCGGGTCTCGCCCGGCCTCCATGCAGGCCCGCTCCGCCGCCCCCAATCGGTCCCGGTACCACTCGAGGGTGCCAAGCCAGGAGAGGTTCCAACCGTCGGCCACACGCGCGGCAACCTCCAACAGCCTGTCTCCCTTTCCCCCCATCCACAGGGGTGGACGAGGATGCTGCACCGGACGGGGACGAGCGATGGCACCATCCATCGAGTAGTGGTCTCCGGTGAAACGCAACTCTTCCCCTTCGAGCATTCGGCCCACGATCTGGACGGCCTCGCCCAGCCGCTCGATCCGCCGCCCTGCCGAGGCGAAGTCGAGGCCGGCGGACTCGTACTCTCGCCTGTACCAGCCTGCACCCATCCCGATCTCCAACCGGCCTCCCGAAAGAACGTCGAGGGAGGCAGCCATCTTCGCCACCAACGCGGGGTTACGGAAGTCGTTGCACAAGGTCAGAGAACCGAGCCGGACGGTCGAGGTTACGGCGGCGAGCGCCGACAGGGTCGTCCAGCACTCGAGCGATCCCTGGGGTTCATCGCCGGCTCCGTACTTGCCCCAGTCGACGAAGAGGTGGTCCGAGACCCATACCGAAGCAAATCCGGATTCTTCGGCCATCCTGGCCACTCGGGCGACGCGTTCCCAGGTGGCGGCACCGTCTGCGGAATCGGAACTGTAATGGGGGAGGGCAAGTCCCAGGCGCAACGAAGCTAGCCCTGCACGGGCCGGCCGGCCCTATTCGACGTAACCCAGCCCTCGGAGGTGATCCTCAACCTCGATCTCTTCGTCCGCATCCAGTCCGCTCCCGTCCTGATCGATCCTGGTATCGGAAGCCTGTTCTTTGACCTCGAGCTCCACTCCCTCCCCTGCCAGCGCAGACAAAGCGGCGCCGTCGCGTGCAACTGCGCTGGGCACTCCGAGAGCCGCCATGGCGGTGGGCGCAAGGTCGATGAGGTGGGCGGGCTCTCTCAGGGGGCCGGGGGTTACTTCCGGCCCGGTTGCGACCACGACGCCCTCGAGGCGATGGTCCCCGGACAACCAGTCTGCCTTTTCGATCATGCCTTTGGCGTGGGTCAGTGAATACAGCGGCGCGGGCACGAGCAGCAGATCGGGTGCGGTGTCGAGGAATCGGCCGGACAGCACCTCTTCCTTTCTGTAGATCTTCGAGATGGGTGCGTCGCCGGTCTCGGGATCGCGAAAGCCGGACAGGGATTCGGCGATCTCGTCCCGGACCTTCTCGAAATCGGCCCGATCCACCGTTCCCTCCGGCTCCCTACCCCTGAGATTGACCGACACCCCTTCGCCGGTCGAGACGACACTGGTGTAGGCGCGTGTCTTCGACCAGTCGATAGGCGAAGCGGGAATCGATACCTTGCCGTGCAGCTTCAACAGATCGTAGACGCGCCGCGCGATTCGCCGGCCGGGCCCCCAGCGAATCAGATTGAAAGCGAACGATCCCCGGGAGAACTCCAGCCACCCGAGGTGACGCAGGATGCGGTCCATGGTGCATGTGCGGGCACAGTACTGGTGCCCGTGGTCCGACATGAATATGACAAGGTCTCGATCGGTCGTTCTCTTGAGCAGCTCACCGAGCCCCTGGTCGAGTTGGGCGTAAAAGGCACGGATGCGCCGGCCCACCGGAGTTTCCTTGAGCTCGGGATAGGCCGGGTTCTCGGGGGTTATGTACTCCATCAGACAGTGCTGGATCCGGTCGGTGGAAACGTAGACCAGCACACCGAAGTCCCATTCGGTGGAGTCGAGAAGATATTCGAACGATTTCTGTCGCTTTGCGGTGATCTCTTCGGTTTCCTGCATGAACGCTTCGGGCCGATTTCGATAAGTTGTCCAGCTCATACCGTTTACCGGGAAGGGGGCATTCGCATCGAGCTCCTGCTGGAGCTCGACCGGATGCGTATAGGAGCGGCTCGAGGGCAGGACCCCACCGCCGATCACCTTTCCTTTGATCTTCGGCGTGGGAAAGGTAAGCGGGATGTTGATTGCAAGCGACGTCTTTCCTGCGTCGCTGAAGTCCTCGAAGATAGTTCTTGCTTTGATCGACCGGTAGGTAACGGGTAGGCGTCTCGATGCGCCCGGCTTGTGCTCGAGGATGTCGAAAACACCATGCCCCGCCGGGTTGAGCGCAGTCATGAAAGACGGCCATGCGCACCATGAATGTGAGGGGATCGACGACAGGCAGTCTCCGTGGGCGCCGCGTTCCATCAGGCCGGCGAGATTGGGAAGCTCTCCGGCCTCGAGCATGGGTTCGAGGACCTTCCAGTCGGCCCCGTCCCACCCGATGATCAGTACTCGCTCCGGCACAAAGTCGAGGTTAGCACCCGATGCCGGTGCCGCCTCGGATGATCAGCCAGGCGTCGTGGGCTAGACCTCGTTCTCTGCGCGCGCCTGCGCTAGGCGGTGGCCTCGCAGGGCGAACTGGAGGCGCAGCTTGTCCTCTGAATTGCGCAGCGACCAGCCCGTAAGCTTTTCGACTTGTTTCAGACGGTAGGTAACGGTGTGGGGATGAGCGAACAGTCGTTCGCCGGCCATCTTCACGCTGCCGTCGGTGGCGAAGTAACACTCGAGTGTCCTTACCAACTCGCCCTTCCTGCGTGCGTCGTAGGAGATAAGAGGGCCGAGCATCTGTTCGACGAAGCGCTCGACGAGAAAGGGTTCCGCCCGCAGGAAGTGGTACAGCAAGAGATCGTCGAAGCGAAAGATGCGGCTTTCCAACCCGAGGGCGGTCCCGATCTCGATCGCCTCCCTGGCTTCGAGATAGGCGCGCCGAATCCCCTTCAGGCCGGGCTCGGGGCCTCCCATTCCGAAACGCCACTCCCCTCCCAGCTCCGCTACGAGCTTCTCCGGGATCGTCATGGGATCCGTTAGCGGCTCTGCCGGGACTAGAGCAACGGTCTGCCCTCCCTTTTGGATCACTATGGGCTCCGCTGTGGAGTAGGCGGTCACCGCCGACGCAGCCGCCGCAACCGCTGCCTCTTTGCGAGCGTCTTCCTTTGGGCCAAGTCCGACCAATGCGATGAAGCTCAGTGAAAGGTCATAGCCGAAGGTATGGGCTTGACCGAGAATGTCCTCGGGCGTGGCCTCGGTACCGTAAAGGAGCTCGGCGAGGAACTGCCGCCTTGCGCCTTCCTGCTCTCTGACGATTGTGCGCTGGGCGCGTGCATAGGCCTCTGCAACCGTGGTCGAGATCTGATCGGTGTAGCGCAAGACAGTGTCGGCGAGCTCGATCGTTGCGTCCAGCGCGTTCCCGGAGAACGATCTGCATTCCTCGGCGAGCACATCCCAACACACACGTACGACTGCGCGATAGGCGCTCAACACGTCGTCGAGTGGAATCCCCGACTCAGCCCTGCGGGCACCTACCCGTTCGATCATCTCCAACTCTTCGCGGGAGAGCTCGCGCAACTGGCGCACCACCTGGGCCAACGACACGACACTCTCCCGAACCGCATCCCGCACCTCTTGGCGCAACGGCTCGGTCATCCGGCCGTAGGAAGGAATGTCCCAAATGACGTCTACTGCCGTCTCGACCACTTCGTCGAGCCGGTCAAGGAGGCCCTCGACAATCGTGCGAACCTCGTCGCCGGTGGCCATATCAAACCCCCATTTGAACTTTGTTCAGGACCCGTGCGAGCGCCTCGCGGGCTTCTGCAGCCGTTGCGGGCTCAATTTCCGCGCCCTCCGCGGCCTCGGCCGGGTCGAGCGCGGCCACGATGGCGGATGTGCCCGTCTCTTGCACGACGAGATTACACGGTAGGTGAACCGCAACATCGATCTCTGCCCCGACGCTGCGCCGGCCGGCCGCCGAATCCCATGCGCTCATGAACAGATACTGGCGTTCGCTTCCCGCCTCCGGACCGAATAGTCCACCCACATGGCTCTCCGTTATTATCGAGAAACCCTCGCTCTTCAGCGCCAACCGAGCCCGCACGACGGCTTCGTCATAGCCTTGTTCGACCTCGGCGGTATAACCGTATTCGGGGCCCTCCGTCATCTTCGTGGCGTCTCCATCGACCATCTCACCTGCTTTACGGTAACGCCGGATGGGGTTGATCGCAGTTCCGAACATCTCCGAGGGCCGCCGGTTCGGCAAGATCACGGACGCCATAAGGGCGATCGAGGGCGCAGGAAGCCGGATTTTGGACGTCCACTCCGATCCCGTCCACAACCGCACCGTCCTGACCGTGACTTCCGGCACCGAAGCCCTCTGCGCGAGCATGGTCCGCCTGGCCCAGGCGATGAGCTACCTGGACCTGCGTACGCATGAGGGGGTGCATCCCCGGCTTGGAGGGCTGGACGTGTGCCCCATCGTGCCCTTTCAGGGGCCGATGACCGAAGCCGTGAGCGCCGCTCACACTATCGGAGAAGGTATTGCGACTCGCGCCGGTCTTCCGGTCTATTTCTACGGAGCCGCTGCCCGCAGACACGAAACGTCCGAGTTGCCCTCCCTGCGACGTGGCGGTCTCCGCGCCCTGATCGAGCGGGCCAACGGAGGTCTGGCCCCCGATGCCGGGCCCTGCGAGATAGAGCCGCAGCGAGGGGTGGTCTGCGTAGGGGCGCGGATCACCCTCATCGCCTTCAACGTTTGGCTCGAGTCCAGCGAGGCGACCGCAAGACGCATTGCGATTCGAGTGCGCACGGTCAACGGCGGCCCGCCGGGGGTGCGGGCGATCGGGCTCGCCATGCCGGGGCCTTCCTCCGGGCAGGTCTCCCTGAACCTGATCGATCCCGACCAGACGGGAATCGTCGCAGCGTTCGAGGCGGTGGCTGCTGCAGCAGGAGAAGAAGGGGCGGGCATCGCGGGCACCGAGATAGTCGGACTAGTACCCGACCGTTATCTCCCGGCGCCCGACGAGCCGGCTACCAGACTTCTCATGAAACCAGTGCGGTCGCTAGAGTCGGCTGTGCTCGAGACCCTCAAGAGCTAACTCCCGGGCGGTTACCTCGATCCGCTGCTTGTGGACTTGCGTCGTCCATTGGTGGACTTGCGTGCGGTCGACTTCTTGCGCCCTGTGGACTTCTTACGACCGGTGGACTTGCGCCCTGTGGACTTCTTACGACCGGTGGACTTCTTGCGCCCTGTCGACTTCTTACGAC
>JALZIC010000118.1 GCA_030860455.1 Actinomycetota bacterium | reverse complement strand
TCAGTAAACTCCGTGCTTGGTTCTTACATTGCTAATCACGGGCTTACCTTTGCCTGGCTCCGGTGGCGAAGAGACGCCCCCTCCGGAGCGATCACTCCAAGCCTGCGTGATCCGGAGGAGGGGGCGTCTCTGAGCACCTACTACTCGATCCAGTCAAACGTCCGGGTGACGGCCTTTTTCCACATCGCATACTGCTTTGCGCGCTCGTCCTCCTCCATGTGAGGCTCCCACTCCTTGTCCTTGCCCCAGTTGTCCCGAAGCTCGTCGAGCTCGCTCCAGAACCCGACCGCGAGCCCTGCCGCGTAGGCGGACCCCAGTGCCGTCGTCTCGGCAACGGTGGGGCGGATTACCGGAACGTCCAACACGTCGGCCTGGAACTGCATCAGCGTCTCGTTGGCGACCATGCCCCCGTCGACCTTGAGTGCGGTGAGGTCGACGCCTGAGTCGGCGTTCATCGCGTCCACAACCTCTTTGGATTGCCACGCGGTCGCCTCGAGGACTGCGCGTGCGATGTGGCCCTTGTTCACATAGCGGGTGAGCCCCGCTATTACACCGCGTGCGCTGCCTTTCCAGTAAGGCGCAAACAACCCCGAGAACGCCGGCACGAAGTAGCAGCCGCCGTTGTCCTCAACGGACTTCGCAAGGTCTTCGATCTCCGGCGCAGCGCTGATCATGCCGAGGTTGTCCCTCACCCATTGAACGAGAGCTCCTGTGATTGCTATCGCACCTTCCAGCGCATAGACGGGAGCTTCATCGCCGATCTTGTAGCCAAGCGTTGTCAGCAAGCCGTTCTTGGACTGGACAGCTTCGTTCCCGGTGTTGAGCAGGAGAAAGTTGCCCGTGCCGTAAGTGTTCTTGGCCTCGCCCACCGAGAAACAGGTCTGCCCGAACACGGCCGCCTGCTGATCGCCGAGCGCTCCGCCGATCTGCAACCCACCGAAGTCACCCGCTTCGCCGTACACTTCGCTGGAGCTGTGGATCTCGGGGAGCATCGCCTGCGGGACCCCCAGCGTGGAAAGGATCTCTTCGTCCCACTGCAGGGTCTCGAGGTCCATCATCAGGGTGCGGCTGGCGTTTGTGACGTCGGTTACATGCACACCGCCATCGGGCCCGCCGGTCAGCTTCCAGATCAGGAACGCGTCCAGATTCCCAAAGAGGACATCGCCGTTTTCCGCCTTCTCGCGCGCCCCATCGACGTTGTCCAGAATCCATTTGATCTTCGGCCCAGAGAAATAGGTTGCGAGCGGCAGCCCAGTCTTGGGCCGAAAGCGATCGTCCCCTCCATCCTTGCTGAGCTCCTGGCAGATCTTGTCCGTGCGCGTGTCCTGCCACACGATTGCATTCATGACGGGCTCGCCGGTGCTCTTGTCCCATACAACGGTCGTCTCTCGTTGATTGGTGATCCCGAGAGCAGCGATGTCGTCCGGTCCGAGGTCCTTCTTGTCGAGTGCTCCCCGTACGACCTCTTGTGTGCGCTCCCAGATCTCGTTGGCGTCGTGCTCGACCCAGCCCGCCTTGGGGTAGATCTGCTCATGTTCCTTCTGGTCTGCGCTCACTGCCTGTCCGCTGTGATCGAACACCATGCACCGGGTGCTGGTTGTCCCCTGGTCTATCGCTGCGACGTAGTCCGCCATTACATACCCTCCCTTTCGCGCCTCTATGACGCGGTCTGTTCGACCTCGTGAACCGTTGCCCGCCTTGGGGTTCTGGTCACGAGGCTTCCTTTGTTACCAACACGTCCGAAGCCGCTCTCATCAACAGGTAGGAGGAGGTCGCCCCGGGGTCCTGATGGCCGACGCTCCTCTCACCCAGGTAGCTTGCCCGGCCCTTGCGGGCGACCATGGGCACGGTTGACTCCATACCCTTCTCCGCTGCTTCGGTTGCTTCGACGAGCGCGGCTTCCATGGAGGAGGCCGCCCCTATTGCGTCCTTGAGGGCCTGGACGGCCGGAAGCAACGCATCGAGCATGGTCGCCTCTTCCAGCTCCGCTTTGCCGCGCGTTTGCACGCCTTTGACCCCGGCCTCGAGCGCCGTCGCCCAGTCGTCCGCCTCCAGCTCGGATTTGCCCGCCAGCGCGGTCCCCATCTGCATGAACAAGGTTCCGTACAACGGGCCCCCGGCTCCTCCGATCTTGGATACCAAGGTCATCCCAACGCCCTTGAGAGCAGCGCCGATGTCGTCGCCCGGAGACTCCTCGAGCTTTTGAACGGCGGCTTGGAAGCCGCGATGCATATTGGTGCCGTGATCGGCGTCACCAATGGCCGAATCGAGCTCCGTGAGGTAACCCTTGTTCTCCTCGATCGCAGAGGCAAAGGCCTTGATCCATGCAACCACGTCATCGTAGTGCACGGGCATCTAGAAACCTAGCCTCTTCGCTGCTATGACTGCGATCATGCGCCCCAGGTAAGGCCGGGAGTCGACACAGGCGCATCCCACAATCCCGTCAACTCATCGTCCAGCTTCAGTAGCGTGATGGAGCATCCGGCCATCTCGAGCGACGTGATGTAAGGACCTATCAGATTGCGGGTGATGTTGATGCCGCGGTCCGACAACAGCTTCTTGAGCTCATTGAATACGATGTAGAGCTCTATCAAGGGGGTGCCCCCCATGCCGTTGACGAATGCCAAGACGTTGTCCCCCTCCTGCAGAGAGAGATCTTCGATGATCGGTCCCGCAAGACGCTCCACGACTTCCTGGGCCGGTGCCAGAGCCACACGCTCCCGGCCTGGCTCTCCGTGAATCCCGATGCCGATCTCCATCTCGTCCTCGCCCAGATCGAACGTCGGAGCCCCGGCCGCCGGAACGATGCACGAAGTCAACGCCATGCCCATGCTTCGTCCGTTGGCGTTGACTTTTCTGCACAGATCCGCAACTTCCTTCAACGGTCGTTTGGCTTCTGCGGCTGCTCCGCAAATCTTCTCGGCGAGGACGGTGGCGCCGACGCCACGGCGACCCGCGGTATAGAGGCTGTCTTGCACCGCGACGTCGTCGTCGATCACGACCGCTTCGACCTCGATGTTCTCCTCTCGAGCGAGGTCGGCCGCCATCTCGAAGTTGAGGACATCGCCGGTGTAGTTCTTGACAATGTGGAGGACCCCGGACCCCCCGTCCACGGCTTTGGTGGCTTCGAGCATCTGATCGGGCGTTGGCGAGGTGAACACCTCGCCGGGGCATGCGGCGTCGAGCATTCCCGGGCCCACAAACCCGCCGTGCATAGGCTCGTGCCCCGAGCCGCCCCCCGACACGAGAGCGACTTTCCCCTCTATCGGCGCATCTGCACGGCAGATGTAGTGAGGGTCAATGGAGACCTTCAGGGCGTCGCCATGAGCGGCCTCTATGCCCTGAAGGGCTTCGGTTACAACGTCTTCGGGACTGTTGATGAGTTTCTTCATCTTGCCTCACTTTCCTTCCGATGCTTCGATCCGCAAGGGCGGGGGCCCGGCTACTGCGGGAAAACGTTGAACCAGAAAACCGCGCCCAGCACCCCGCCGATGATCGGGGCCACTACCGGTACCCATGCGTAGCTCCAGTCGGATTCACCTTTGCCGGCGATGGG
>JALZIC010000068.1 GCA_030860455.1 Actinomycetota bacterium | reverse complement strand
CTGCGGGCGACCTCGTCGACCCAGAGCTCCTTCGCTTCAAGCTATGGCTGACCAGCAACGAGCTGCCGGCGCTGGGACCGGTGATGCCGGTCGTCCCCTCTGCCGGTCCCTAGTGCTTCGTCACCTGAGAACGCGTCGGTGATCTATTTGCACGACGAGGCATTGGCCTGAACCTCCTCCCCTCCTCAGGCCTCGCCGGACGAGTTGCAATCGTCACGGGGGCCAACCATGGTATTGGCGCCGCCGCGGCGCGTGTGCTCGGCGCGCGTGGCGCCTCGGTTCTTCTGTCCTACCTCCGGCTCGATGAGCCGCCCGATGAGGGAACCCCCGGAGGCTATAGGGTGCACCGGGCGGCGAGCGCCGATGATGTCGTGGCCGGGATCTCGGACGCGGGGGGACGGGCGGCGGCGATCGAGGCCGACCTGGCCGACCCATCCAGTCCGGCGGCCCTCTTCGATGCAGCGGAGCGCCACTTCGGGCCTGTGGACATTCTGATCAACAACGCCAGTGCGTGGCTGGCGGACACCTTCAAGCCCGCGACGGCGGACCGTCTGGGCCGGACGCTGCAGCCCGTTTCCGCTGCCACCTTCGATCGTCAGTTCGCTGTGGACGCGCGCGCCGGCGCTCTCCTGATTGCGGAGTTCGCACGCCGCCACGTGGAACGGGGGGCTTCGTGGGGACGGATAGTGGGGCTCACGTCGGGCGGTCCGTTCGGCTTTCCCGAAGAGGTGAGCTATGGGGCCGCCAAGGCGGCACTCGAGAACTACACGATGTCGGCGGCTTCCGAGCTCGCCGGCCTCGGAGTGACGGCCAATATCGTCTACCCCCCGGTTACGGACACCGGTTGGATAACCGAGGAGGTGCGCCGTTCGGTCGAGGCCAGCGACGAGTTGGTGGGAGTCGCCCAGCCCGAGGAGGTCGCCGAGGTGATCGCATGGATTGTCTCCGACGAGGCGCGCCTGGTAACGGGCAACATCATCCGTCTCCGCTGAAGCCTCCCAGGTGCACGACCGACGAGCGGAGGCGGGCAGGGCCACCGGCTACAGTGACGCTCGCAGCTCGCCGAAGACGCGTGCCAGGTCGGGGATCTGATAGTGGGCGTTCAATCCACTCGGGTTCGGGAGCAGCCACGTCCTCGAGCGTCCGATGGTTCGCTCCTGTGGGCCGACCACGGCAAGTGGGGCCCCGAAGGCGGCTCTGTAGGCGCTCAACCCCAGGAACGCGATCACCTCGGGTACGTTTCTCGACGCTTTGCGCCCGAGCCGGCGCGCTCCGTCGACCAGCTCGTCGTCGGCCAGTTCGTCGGCGCGCGCGGTGGCTCGTTCCACGAGGTTGGTTATCCCCAGTCCCGAATGGAGAAGCTCCGCCTCGTCGAAGGGCGACAGCACCTCGGGCGTGAAGCCGCCCGCATGAAGGGCTCGCCAGAAGCGGTTGCCTGGGCGCGCGAAATGGTGTCCGACCGCGCCCGAATAGAGGCCGGGGTTGATGCCGCAGAACAGCACCTTCAGGCCGGGGGCGATGACGTCGGGGACCCTCTTGCCGTGGGCTGCTGCAAGTTCCGCCTTGGTGGGTCGCGAGCGCGCCGGACCGGTCAAACCGGCTCCGGGTAGCCGCCCATCGTCAGCGCCATTACTGCTTTGCCGGTGTGGAGGCGGTTGGCGGCCTCTTCGAACACGACCGACCGGGGGCCGTCGATGACCTCGTCGGTCACCTCGTGCCCCCGGTCGGCCGGAAGACAATGCATGTAGATCGCATCCTCGGCGGCCAGGGACATGCGGCGTCCGTCGCAAATCCAGTCTCGGTAGCGTGCGTTGAGTCCGAGGGCCTCGGCCTCGTTGCCGAACAGATGCTCCGCACCCCACGACTTGGGGTAGACGACCTGAGCGCCGGAGAAGCCCTCGTCCATGTCGTCTACCTCGGTGATGCTTCCGCCACCCGCCCGGGCAAGCCGGTGGGCGCGTTCCATGACTTGCGGCATTAGCCGGTAATCGGACGGACGGGCGATGGTTAGATCGGCGCCGAAGCGCGGCAGTAGGAGCGCGAGGCCCTGGGGGACGCTCATCGGCTTTGCATACGAGGGCGCAAAAGCCCAAGACACGCACACCTTCATTCCCGAAAGGTCGCGAGTGCCGAAGACTTCCTCGATCGTCATGATATCGGCGAGTTGTTGGGTGGGGTGGTCCTCGTCGCACTGGAGGTTGATCACCGGCGCGCCGGCCGCTTCGGCGACCGCCCGCATGTACG
This sequence comes from Actinomycetota bacterium, assembly GCA_030860455.1. Taxonomy (GTDB): domain Bacteria; phylum Actinomycetota; class CADDZG01; order CADDZG01; family WHSQ01; genus JACDDL01. Next base: position 7,974 of record JALZIC010000068.1, on the reverse strand, counting down.
CGTTGCCTTCGCCGGGGACCTTGTCGTGGCGAATCGCAATGCCGTGTCCGTAGGAGGACAGGATGATGCCCATGTCGCGCGGGCTTTCTCCGTGCGCTATCTGAGAGGTGTTGGCGTCGATGAAGTGAGCGTGCCCACCGAGTTGCGTCATGCCGGCTTCGAATGCGTTACGGGTTCGGGTGGAAAGGTCCAGGAAGATCATGAACAGCGTCTTATCGGCCAGGAGCCGGTGAGATTGTCCCGACGCAAATGCCGACTTGAGCTCGGCCGCTACATCGAGCGCAATGCCGAGCTCGTCGACCGACCAGTCAGCGGTCGAGATGAAGTCCTTACCTGCGAGATCCCCGCGACTCAATGTGGTGCCTCTCGTAGAAAGCCTGTCAAGAAACTGAATATGTCACAGTTTCGTTGCGCCGGCCCCCGGGAGGTCTGCCATGCGAGCCCACAACTCGGGAGCGGCGACGCGGCAGTGCGCCGCCACGGCCTCCTCGTCGATCAGCAGATGGCGCCGGTCGCGCACGATCCATCGCCCTGCGACCATGACATCGCGCACATGCGACGCGTTCATGCCGAACACCAGGTGCCCGGCCATGTTGGCCTCGGACAGGGGAGTGGGGAGGCAGGGGTCGAGAACGATCAGGTCCGCCGGCGCGCCGGCCTCGAGGCTGCCGAGCGCCGGCTCCCCGAACAGGGCCCCAACCATGCCGGCACCGGTGGATAGACGGCGTTGCGCCCACCCCGGGCCGATGTCCAGGTCCACCTCGCGGCCCTTCAGGTAGCAGGCCCGCACCTCCGCGAACATGTCACCGTCCAGGCCGTCGGTTCCGAGGGCAACGCGCTCTCCCATGTGGAAGGCGCGCGCGTATCCGACGCCGTTGTTCATGTTGGAACGCGGGTTGTGTGCAACCCATGCCCCGGAGGTCGCCAGGGCATCGACCTCAGAGTCGTCGAGATGCACGCCGTGCGCCACCAGGTCACCCTCTCCGAGCGCTCCCGCGCGCATCAAACGATGGAGCACACGCTCACCGTAGCGTTCGAGCGAGTCCCGTTGATCCCAGTCGTCCTCTGCTAGGTGGATGTGCAGCGGCGCGCCGAGATCGCGCGCCTCACCCACAAGCGCCTCGAGTGTGGCGGGACCGATGGTGAACGACGCATGCGCCCCGGCCATGCCGCGCACCAACGGCCTCCGGTTGGCGCGCAGGAAGCGGGCGTTCTCGGCGACTCCGGCGCTGCCCCTTTCCTCCCCGTGCCGGTCGGTTACTTCGTAGCACACGACCCCACGCACGCCTGCTTCCTCCACCGCGTCGGCGACGAGATCTAGCGACCCTTCGATGACGGAGGGCGACGCATGGTGGTCCACTATCGACGTGGTCCCTGCCCGGGCGGCCTCCAGCGCGCCGATTAGCGCCGACAGCCGGATGCTGTTTGGGTCGAGCGCGCGGTCCAACCGCCACCAGATGATCTCGAGAATCTCGGCGAAGTTGCGGGGAGCGCGGCTCGGTCCGGGCATGCCGCGCGCGAGGGCTGAGTAGAGGTGGTGGTGGGCGCAGGCGTTGCCCGGCATCACCACGCACCCCGAGACGTCGACTCGGGCGCGGTCATCGGCCGGCACGCCTCCGATTATGTCCCCGGAGACGCCGAGATCCGCCTTGACGACCGAACCTCTGACCGGGTCGGCCACCAGCCCGCCGTGGAGGACGGGGCTCAAAGGGCGGGTTGCTCCAGGAGGGCGCGCACGTCTTCCAGCCGAGGGGAGATGGTTGGCGGCTCCGGAGCAGCACGGCGCGCCGCCCCAGCATCCTTCAGCCCGTTGCCCGTCACGACGTGGAGGACGCGCTCGCCCCCGCCCACGACGCCCTCGCGCCGCGCCCGGGCGATCCCTGCGATGCCGGCCACCCCGGCGGGCTCGCCAAAGACGCCACCGAGAGATGCGAGCTCGTGTGCCGCCTTCGATATCTCGGCGTCGGTGACGTCGACGAAGGCGCCCCTCGAGCTCCGCACCGCGTTCAGCGCCTTCTGCGCGTTGCGGGGGCGGCCGACGGCGATGGAGTCCGCCATGGTGTCGGCGTCTTGAGCCGTGATGTCGTCGGCATCGGCGTGCCAGGCAGCCGAGATCGGATTGGCCCCCTGGGCCTGAACCGCCAACAGGCGCGGCATGCGTTCGATGAACCCGAAGTGGGCCATCTCGCGAAGCCCCTTGTAGATCCCCGCTACCGTGCAGCCGTCGCCCACCGATACGGAGATCCAGTCGGGAGGATTTTCACCTATCTGCTCTGCGAGCTCGAGGCCGCAGGTCTTCTTGCCCTCCACGAGATAGGGGTTGACCGCGCAGTTGCGGTTGTACCACCCGAATGCCTCGGCGGCATCCTGGCAGAGGTAATAGGCCTCGTCGTAGGACCCGCGCACGAGCATCACGCGCGCCCCGAAGATCGCAAGCTGGGCGACCTTCGCCTCCGGAGCGTGCTCGGGCACGAAGATGTAGGCGGTCAGGCCGACGTGGGCGCAAATTCCTGCGAGAGACGACGCGGCGTTGCCCGTCGACGAGCAGGTCATCTCGGCGCGCCCTTCGAGGCGCGCCCTCGTGGCCCCGACGGCGGAGGCGCGGTCTTTGAACGACCCCGTCGGAAGTCTGCCGTCGTCTTTGACCGACAGGCCACGGATGCCGAGGTGCTTGGCGACCTCGGGCACCTCTATGACGGGGGTGCGGCCGATCCAGTCCTGCGGGTAGGCCTCGGCCTGCTCGTCGGGAACGGGTAGGAGCTCCCGGTAGCGTCGCAGGCTGTCGGTTACCGGACGCTCGCGGAGACCCTCTGGGCCGAAGCCCGAGGCGGTTGCGGCGTCGAGGTCGTAGCGCACGTCGAGAATGCCCTCGAGGCGGTCGTGCCTGGGGCAGGTGTAGGCGATTTCGCCGGGCGCGTAGGCCGTCCCGCAGGCGACGCAAACGAGCTCGGTGACGGTCCCCATCTAGGCTTCCCGGGGGCCCCGGCGCTCGCTCGGCCCGCCGGACCTCGATACCGCTTTGGGGTTGGCCGCTTTGGCCGCGGCGGTGTCCTTCATGGGCAGGCTCGTACGCCATTTGCCATCGAACGCCTGCACCGCCGCTGCGACCGCTCCTGCGGTGGGCACAAGCCCGATCTCGCCCACGCCCTTGGCGCCGTAGGGACCCTCAGGCTGCGTCTCTTCGATGAAGATGCACTCGACCGGCGGCATCCCTTTGGCCGGGATGATGCCCTGCGACTTCAGGGTGGGGGTCTGAACGTAGCCGTCCCTGACGACGAACTCCTCCGTCAGTGAGTGCCCCAGCCCCATGTGCACGGCCCCTTCGATCTGCCCTTCGAGCAGGTTCGGGTTCATCACCCTGCCGACATCGTGCGCCGCGACCACCTTGGCGATCTTTCCTGCGTCGTCGAGGATCACGACCTGAGCGCCCCATCCGAAGCAGATATGGGAGCGTCGGAGCTCGGGATCGTCCATCGGCTGGGTGACCTTGAACTCGATCTCGCCGGTGAACTCGCGCCCTGTGAGCTCGGACAGGAGGCTTCCGTTGAGCTCGGCCTTGAGCTTCTCGCAGGCGCGCTTCACTGCGAGACCGCCAAGAAAGGTCCCGCGCGACGCGGTCGTCTGTCCGGTGGCGAACTCGCGCTCGGTGTCTACCGCTACTCGCACATTCTTTAGCTCTACGCCGGCTTGGGCCAACTCTTCGCACGCAACCTGTTGCAGCACGGTGTGGACACCCTGACCCATCTCGGTCCAAGAATGCCGGATGAGAATGGAGCCGTCGTCGCCGACGGCGACCGATGCACGCCCGTATTCGGGCAAACCGTTGCCGACGCCGACGTTCTTCACCGCACAGCTGACTCCGGCGTAACGGGCGTCTTTGTAGGACTCCTTGACTGCGTCGAGGCATTTCTTGAGGCCGACGCCCTCGCCGAGAACCTGCCCGGTGCCGAACGTGGACCCATTTTCCAGAGCGTTCAGATAGCGGATATCCCAGCCGTCCAGACCTACCTCGGCGGCGAGCCGGTCAAGTGTGCCCTCCATGGCAAAGTTCGCCTGATTCGAACCGAAGCCGCGCATGGCGCCGCAGGGCGGGTTATTGGTGAACACCGCGCTGGCTTCGACATCGACATGCTCGACCTCATATGCGCTGCATGAGTGCCCGCAAGCGCGCTGCAGCACCTTGTCCCCGACGCTCGAATAGGCGCCCGTGTCACCGATGATCCGTGCCTTGAGCGCTGTGAGCTTGCCGGAAGCGTCGCACCCAAGCGTGTAGGTCATCCGAAGAGGGTGGCGTTTGGAGTGCATGCGGATCGACTCGTCGCGCGACAGCGTCAGCTTCACCGGGCGGTGGGTGAACCGTGCGAGCACCGCGGCCTGACCGTTGACCCCGAGATCCTCCTTGGCACCGAAGGCACCCCCGTTTGATACGAGCGTCACGCGGACCCGGTCCTCCGGATCGCCGAGTATGCGGGCGATCTGACGGCGGTCGTCCCAGACTCCCTGCCCACCCGAGAACACCCGCATGCCCTCGTCGGTGTCATAGGCGAGTGACGACTCCGGCTCGAGGAATGCGTGTTCGATGAATTGCGTCTGAAACGTCTCGGTGACGACGTGTGCTGAGTTGTCGAGGGCGGCATCTGCGTCGCCCCTCTTGATCTCCCATTTCTTGTGCAGGTTGCCCTTGTCGTGGAGTTTCGGTGCGTCCGGCTGCAGCGCCGCCTCGGGGTCGGTCACCGGCTCGAGCACCTTGTACTCGACCTCGACGGCGGCCGCGGCCGCTCGAGCGGTGTGACGTGACGTAGCCGCTACCGTCGCGAGGACGTCGCCGACATAGCGGGTGGTTTCCCCCTCCGCCACCAGCACGGGCCAGTCGTCGTAGATGCATCCAACCGCGCGTTCGCCGGCAACGTCACCCGCAAGAGCGATGGCGACCACTCCGTCCATAGCTGCGGCTCTGGTTGTATCGATCCTGACCACCTCGGCGCGCGGGTGTTCCGAAAAGCACAGTGCTCCGTGAAGCATCCCGTCGACCGACATGTCGGCGATGAACGGCTTCAGTCCGAGCGACATCTCGAACGCCTCGTACTTGGGGGTGCGGGTGCCCAATCGTCCGGAGAAGTCAAGATGCGGTTGTTCGTGGCCTGCGACTATGCGACCTGCCATCTCGATGGCGTCCATGACCTTCACATAGCCGGTGCAACGGCATAGGTTTCCGCCCAGGGCGCTTGCGATCTCGGAGCGCGATGGCTCGGGCTTCTTCCGCAATAGGTCGTGTGCCTTCATAACGATCCCGGGCGAACAGAACCCGCATTGTGAGGCTCCGGTCGCGGCGAATGCAAGTGAGAAGGCTTCGCGCTCTCGATCACCGAGGCCCTCCAGTGTGACGATTTCCTTACCTGCAAACTTCGATGCTGCCTGCGAGCACGCGACCCGAGCGCGGCCGTCCACCAGCACGGTGCAACAGCCGCAATAACCTTCGGGTTGGCAGGCGTCCTTTGCGGCGAGAAGACCGAGGTGCTCGCGCAGGACGTCGAGCAGCGTCTCGTCGGGGGCCGCGTCGACTTCGACGGCGTCTCCGTTCACGTGAAGCTGCAGTCGTTGGTTCGGCGATTCGGTCATCGGCCTATCCCCTGACGTTCGATGGCGGCGGGCAGGGCGGTGTAGAAGGCGATCGACGCGATCAGGTCTTCGATGGGGCACTGATCGAGCACGGTGTGCGCCCATTTTTCCTGGCTGGGGCCGAAGCCGATCGTCGGAATGCCGAGGCGACCGGCCGAGGACACCCCGTTGGTCGAGAAGGTCCACTTCCCCGTTGCGGGAACGGCCCCCAAGGCGGTCTGCCCCGCATCCAGTCCCGCCCGGACAAGTGCGTGGTCGGCGTCGAGCACCCAGGTGGGGAAGTAAGCGTCCATGGCCAGTTCATGCCCGGTATACGAGGTCACCGTGGCGCTGGGGACCTCGATGCGTGCCTGCGCTGCGGACGGCAGGGACGCTATCTCGGCCGTGGCGGACTCGAGGGTGTCGCCGAAGGTGAGCCTGCGGTCGAGATGGACGGTGCACGAGTCGGGGATGGCGTTCAGAGACGCAGTCGTACACTCGATGTGCGTCGCGGCTATGGAGCCCTTGCCGAGGAATTCGTCGGATCCCAGCCTCGTGTGGAGTTCGTCTATCTCGCTCAACAAGGGGGCCATTGCAGAGATCGCGTTGTCGCCCCGCTCCGGCGCGCTCGCATGCGCGGACTGGCCCTTTATCGTCGTGCGCATCTCCATTCGGCCCCGATGCCCCCGATAGACGGCAAGATCTGTGCATTCACCCAGCACGACCGCATCCACGTTCTGCAGCGTCTCGGTCAGGACGTAACCGAGGGCCAGTCCGTCGAAGCTCTCTTCCATCACGGTTCCGACCACATACACGGTTGCCCCGGCGCCATCTAGGCCGCGCTCCTGCATGAGTGCTCCGGCGTAGACGTGCGAAGCGATGGCGCCCTTGTTGTCCGAGGCTCCGCGCCCGTAGACCACGCCGTCGGCCACCTTGCCGCTGAAGGGGTCGTGCTCCCATGCGCCCGGATCGCCTACGCCGACGGTGTCCATGTGCGCGTCGAACACCACCTTGGTGGGACCGCTACCGATCCGTCCGATTACGTTGCCCATCGCATCGGTAGTCGCCTCTGCGTATCCGAGCGCGTCCATCTCGGCCACGATCCGGCGCGCCACGTCTCCTTCCTCGCCCGAGAAGGAGGGGATGGCTACGAGGTCGCGCAGAAATCCCGTGACATCATCTCGATACCGCCGCGCTTCGTCTACGAGCCCGGTCACGGGGATGCCTTCTTGGACAGGAGTGTGTCGCGGCGCCCGATGCCTTCCCTGGACGGCGGGCCCGTCACAGGTGACGTCTCAGCCGAAGGCGCGAACTCATCGATCATCGCCTCGACGTCGTCGCCGAGAGGGTAGAGGACCGGGCAGGTCGCCCCGTGGGCAATGTACTCGCCGACCTTGGCGCGGCATTCCGAGGGAGTGCCCGATGCGCTCACCAGCTGCACCACCTCATCGGGCACCAACGATGACGCTTCTTCGATCTGCTCATGTGTTGCGGGCCAGTCGACGATTGTGTTTATCTCCTCGATCAAGCCGGGATCAACCCCCGAGGCCTTCATTATGTGAGGCTGCTGCCCGAGGTACTGAGTCAGCAGCAGGCGCGCCCGATCGAGAGCGACCTGTCGATCGTCGTCCATCGAGCACACCACCAACTGGGGCCGGTCCACCTCCTCGATCGTCCTGTCGGCCCGACGCGCGCCGGTCTCGAGGTGCTCCATGGCGTCGTCGTTGTATCCCGGCGACACCATGTAGTTCAAGAGAACCCCGTCGCCGATGGCGCCGGCGAGCTCGAGCATCTTCGGGCCCGTCGCTCCGATGTAGATGGGTATGTCCCGGGGGGACGCGTCACCGTGGACGACGTCGATGCGGACACCGTCGAGATGGACGAAGTCCCCCGAGTAGCTCACCTCCTCGAGGGTGAACAGTGCGCGGCAAGCTTCGATGGTCTCGCGCATGCAGACGAGGGGGCGGCGGCGCTCGATCCCGACCTTGGAGGCCAGGGGATCCCACCACGCGCCGAGGCCGAGCATCACCCGGCCCGGCGCAAGGTCGTCGAGGGTCACGAATGTGGCGGCGAGAAGACCGACGTTGCGTGTCCAGGTGTTGATCACACCGGAACCAACCCTCATGCGGGTTGTCGTGGCGGCGAAGGCGGCCATCGGGACGGTCGCCTCCCGCACCAGGCGGGACTCCGCCTGCCACACGGCCTCGAACCCGCCCGCTTCGGCGTGCCTGGCGAAGGCCATCCCGTCCCGGATCGCATGCTTGTCCTGAAGGTACAGGGCGACACGCCCGGGTCCGCTCATCTCGACGATTATCCACCCACCGCCCCGCAGCCCGGTAAGGACATGCACATGACATCCGGGGACGGAAGGTGGCG
>JALZIC010000032.1 GCA_030860455.1 Actinomycetota bacterium | reverse complement strand
AGGATGCGGCGGGCGGCGTCGCGCGCGCGCCGGGGGTCGACGTGAACGGTGGGGGCTCCGGCGCCGTCCGCCAGCGCGTCCAGGCGGGCCGCCAGAGCGTCGCCCCGCACGCCGGACAGCAGGGTGCTCAGGTCCACCTTCCGGCCCCCAACGGTGTCGGCGCGCCGGAGCCGGAGGAGGGCGTCCCGGTCACCCGAGGCGCGCGCCGCCAGGCGTCTCAGTTGATCCGGTGTCAGGTCGCCGGCGCGCACCGGAGGGGGAAGGACCAGCACCCAGAGCGCAACCCCCACCACGAGGAGCCGGTGGTGACGGACCGTCACCCTCCGGCGGAAAGCCTCGGGCCCGTTCCCCGGCCGTCCGCCGGTGAGGACGTCCCCATTCCCTCGGCCAGGAGGGCAACGTCGAACCCCTCTTTCCGGACCTTGAGGTCGAAGAACAGGATGGCGATAAGAGCGGCCTGGAAAGGTGTCGTGATGATCGCCGCCACCGAGCCGGCGACCGCGCCGACCAGGGCCTCTACAAAATCGCCCGAGCCGTCCCCCAGTGCGAGCACACCGGTGAGAATCCCGGTGATGACCCCTCCGACGATGGCGGCGAGGATGAACCCCAACAGCAGCGTGCCGAAGACGGGCCACCATCTCCCCTGCACGAGCCGGCGGGACCGCCCGAGTGCGCCAGAGCCCTTCATCCCCTCGAACAGGACGACCGGAGCGGCCACCGAGAAGGCGATCAACAGATACATCCCCGGGAGCACGAACAACAGGAAGCCGAGAAAGGTCAGCACGGCGCCGAGAAAAGAGACCAGCATCAAGGAACCGAGCCGCCCGCGGGCAAACCTCAGGGACTCCGACGTGTCGGGCTGGTCCCCGAGGTAGGCGTCGGTCACCGCCTTGAAACAGGCGCCGGTAGCCAGGGTCGTCGCCACGAACGTGAGCAGGCCCACGACCAGACCGCCGAACGCGGAGCCGGCAAGCGTTGCGGCGTCGTTGCCTGAGATGGTCCCAGTGATCACAGCCCTGCTCCCGGCGGCCTCGGTGGCCGGCGCGATCGAGAGGGTGAAAAGTAACTGCAGGAGCTGGACCGGCACCACCACGATGGCTACCAGCTTGAACAGGCCGAAGGCATGTTTCAGGTAGACCTTGAGGGCGACGTCGACGATCTCGGCGACTCCTAGAGGGCGCAGCTCCGAGCGGGACATGCGCGCCAGGGTACCGCGGGGATCTCGTCAATGCCGGAGGGTCGCAGCGAAGAACTACTGCGGTCGTTGTGGAGCTAGTAGACTCTGCCAAGTCAATCGATCAAGGAGACATCCATGCGGAGATCGAACCTGTTGGTGCTGGCCACCTCTTTGTTGCTGTTGGCAGCCGCCTGCGGCGGCGAGACCACGGCGCCCACCGGCGGCGGGGGCGGAGACGACGGCTCGGGAACCGCCGGCAAGGAAGGCAACGACCTCCTCCAGGTGGTCAAGGACAGGGGAACGCTCATCGCCTCGACCGATCCGAAATATCCACCTCAGTCATCCCAGAACCCCGAAGGCGAGTTCGTCGGATTCGACATCGACGTCACGGAGGAGATCGCAAAGCGTCTTGGCGTCGAGGTCGAGTTCACGACGCCGTCCTTCAACGCCATCGTGGCCGGCAACTGGAGCGGCCGTTGGGACCTGAGCGTCGGATCGGTGACGATCACTCCCGAACGACAGAAGGTCCTGCATTTCACCGAGCCCTACTACTACACGCCGGCATCGATAGCGGTGCACGAGTCGAACACCGATGTCACCGATCCCACGACCGACCTCGGCGGCGCCACCATCGGGGTGTGCTCCGCGTGCAGCTACGAGTCCTACCTGAAGGGCACTCTCGAGATCCTGGGCAAGAAGTACACCTCGGATATCGAGGACGCAGAGGTCAAGGCATACGAGACCGACAAGATCGCCATCCAGGACCTCGCCCTGGGCGACGGGGTGCGGTTGGACGGGGTTTTCTCCGCGCTCCCGACTTTGGAAGGTGCCATTGCAGATGAAACCCCCATCAAGGTGGTGGGGGACCCGCTGTTCTACGAGCCGTTGGGTGTGGCGATAGACAAGGCGTCTCCAGATGACCCCAAGGCGTTCTTCGAAGAGGTGAGCAAGATCATCGAAGAGATGCACAGCGACGGAACTCTCACGAAGTTTTCGGAGAAGTGGTACGACGGGACGGATCTGACCAAGCAGACGTAGGGCGGCCGTCCGGCCGGGGGGAATGGGGGCATAGGGATTGGCAGGTGTCGGTGCGACGATGGGGCGGGCCCGCGACCGGGTGGAGGCGGGCTCGTCCGGGGTGCCCTTCCGGGTAAAGCTGGGGCTCGTGTACGCGGGCATCGCGGTCGTTCTGGTCATGATCTTCTTCTGGTTCCAGTTCGACATCGTCTTCATGCGGCAGTGGGGCCCGTTCATCCTGGGTGGGATCCCTCTCACGCTGGCGATCTGCTTTGGCGGAATCGCCCTGGCCGTGGTCCTTGCCCTCGTCGGGGCTCTCGGCCGCCTGTCCAAGAGCGCGGTGGCCAGGGGGATTGCAAACTTCTACGTCTCGTTCGTGCGCGGCACCCCTCTTGTCGTCCAGATCCTTTTCATCTACTTCGCCTTGCCCCAACTCGCGTTCAAGCCGTCGTCACCGGCCTTTCTGCAGACGATCTTCATCTTCCCCGTGGCCTTTGCCGCCATCCTTGCTCTGGGGGTCAACTACGGCGCCTACATGACCGAGATCTTCCGGGCCGGCATCCAGGCGGTCGGAGGCGGCCAGATCGAAGCCGCCCACGCACTTGGGATGACCGATGCCCAGGCCACGCGCCGGGTGGTCCTCCCGCAGGCCGTCCGGGTCATCATCCCGCCGACCGGCAACGAGTTCATCGCCATGTTGAAGGACTCGGCGCTCATCGGGATCGCCGCGAGCGGAGTCGAGCTGTTCGGACGCGCCCAGAACACCGGGCTTGGGCAGAACCGCCCGTTCGAGGCTCTCGCTCTCGCCGCGATGGTCTACTGGCTGCTCACGAGCATCTTTTCCTTTTTCCAGAAGCGGCTCGAGAACAGGATCTCCCGGGGCCACGTCCGAATCGAAGGCGGGAGTCATTGAACCCAATCATCCGGATCGAAGAACTGGAGAAGCACTTCGGCGATCTCGAGGTCCTGAGGGGTATTTCGCTCGACGTCGAGTCCGGCGAGGTCATCGTCATCTTCGGGCGCTCCGGCTCCGGGAAGAGCACGCTGCTCCGCTGCATCAACTTCCTCGAATCACCCACCGGAGGCTGCATCGAAGTCGACGGAGTTCGCATGGAAGTAGCACACCACGTTCTGCGGGCGCGCCGCGAGCAGATCCGTCAGATACGCATGAAGGCCGGAATGGTGTTTCAGGACTTCAATCTGTTTCCGCATCTGTCGGTAATCGAAAACCTGATCGAGGCCCCCTGCATAGTGAAGAAGGAATCCAAGGGCGAAGCGCGCGAGTTCGCAATGCAGCTGCTGGATAAGGTGGGCCTTGCGGAGAAGGCCGACGAATACCCGATCAGATTATCCGGGGGCCAAAAGCAGCGGGTCGCCATCGCGCGAGCCCTTTGCATGCGGCCGAAGATCATGTTGTTCGACGAGCCCACCTCCGCCCTGGACCCAGAGCTCGTTGCCGAGGTCCTCGAGGTGATGCGGGACCTGGCAAAAGAGGGAATGACGATGATGGTCGTTACCCACGAGATGGGTTTTGCACGCGAGGTCGCAAGCCGCATGGTGTTTCTCCATGAAGGCAGGGTGCTCGAGGAAGGCAAGCCCGCCGACCTCATCTCCGGAGCACGCGACGAACGAACGCGCCGCTTCCTCGAAGCCGTTCTCTAGCTTCGCTCCGGGCGGGCCTAGCGTTCACGGAACTGTAATCCTCTTCAGCTTCTTAAGCCCATCCCACAAATAAAATAGGGAGATCAATTTGGGGAAGGTGGATCTAGTCCGTGCATCAAGTTGGCGCCAGGCGGTTCATCCTGTTGTTGAGCGGATGGGCGGCGATACAAGGTCCGCTCTACAAAAGATTGAGCGGAGCGATCCGGCACGCGATCGAGCGGGGAGATCTGATTCCCCTTGCGCGTTTGCCGTCCGAGCGGTCGCTGGCTCGAGCCCTTGACGTAAGCCGCGCGACTGTGGTCGCTGCATACGACGTCTTGCGCAGTGAAGGTCATCTGACAACCCGCCAGGGGAGCGGCACCTGGGTGAGCGTCACACGATCAGGCAGAGGAGAACTACCTCCCACAGCGGCGTTGTTCCCCTGGATGCACCGCGTCAGCCCGGAGCATGCCATCGTAGGGTTGCCGTCAGGAACCATAGACCTATCGGCGGTGGCGCTCTCTGCGGCCGCACCGGTACTGGATGGTCTGCAGTCCATGACCGATCATGACTGGACTGCACTCACGTCGGTGCAGGGCTACTTCCCGCTTGGCTTGAGCTTGGTGCGTCAAGCCATCGCGCAGGACTTTCAGCAGCGCGGGATACCAACCCTAGAAGACCAGATCGTCGTAACTACCGGCGCACAGCAGGGGCTTGACCTCATTGCCTCGGCTTGGCTGCGACCTGGCGACGGTGTGGTAGTCGAGGATCCAACCTATGCCGGGGCCCTGCCCGTCTTGCGCAGAACGGGTTCGCGTTTGTTCACCGCACCGATGGACGACCAAGGCATACGTGTGGACACTCTCGCGTCGCTTATGGCACGAGAATCCATCAGGCTTATCTATCTCAATCCCACCTTTCATAATCCAACTGGAACAGTGCTATCGGAGTCTCGAAGACGCCAGGTCATCTCCCTGGCGAAGAGCAACGATGTTCTGCTGGTCGAGAGCACTGTGCAGGCCGACCTCTGTCTTAACGGTGCCTCGCCGCCGCCGCATCTGGCGACCTGGGACCGGCACGACAATGTGCTCACCATAGGTTCGATGAGCGCCCTCTATTGGACCGGATTGCGCGTCGGATGGGTGCGGGGGCCGGCTCGGCGGATTTTCCAGCTCGGACAGATCAAGGGAACGCTTGATCTTGGCACTCCGCTGGTGGATCAATTACTGACCGCTCGCCTGCTCCCTCGTATCGAAGAGGTGGCGCGGTGGCGCCGGCGGCAGCTTCGCGAGCGTCTTGATCTCGTCACGTCCCTGCTCGCTCGGTTACTGCCCGGGTGGGACTGGACGACGCCAAGCGGCGGGACATCTTTGTGGATTCAGCTGCCCCATGATGGGGCAAGCGAGTTTTCTCAGGTTGCCATGCGTCATGGGGTAATGATTCTGCCTGGCTCGGTTTTCTCCGGCCGGGGGGCATGCGACGATCACCTGCGGATCCCCTTCGTACTTGAGCCATCGGCTTTGCGCAAGGGAATAGAACGACTCGCCGACGCCTGGGACGAGTACACCGAGCCCCGCGCTCCATCCCACCCATTGGCATCGGCGCCACCGAGTAAACGGTCGTAGCTCGTTCTGCTGGGCTTTGCCGGCCCCGCTACCTCCCAGCCTCTTGCGATCGGGAGTCATTGAGTCGCCACGCAAGGCATGCCAGGAAACTTAGACCACTTATCCACGGATTGGCTCTGGTTGCCTCCGGCGACATAGAGGAGAGTCGCGTTCTGACCTAGCACCGGCGGGCGGGCAAAGGGAAGAAGGGGATGCGTAAGAGGCGCGAGAGAGAGCATCACCTCAGCAGGATCTCGATTGGTCAGGGTGCCAACGGCATCCTTGATTCGCGCAGAGATAGAAGAGGTAGATCGGGAAATCACCAACTCACAAGGGAGTAGATAGATGGTAAGTGGATTCAGAAAACTTGCTGTAATCGCCCTATCGGTGGCAGCACTCGGAAGCATGATGACGATCGGGCAGGCGCAGGGATCCGGCAGTGCCGGCGGCGTTGCATCTCGTGCCGAATCACTCGAAGGCGCGGTTTTCGCCATGACCAACGAAACCGACGACAACCGGATAATCACCTACAGACGTGCGGCCAACGGCGCACTGGACAGAGCCGGCAGCATTTCCACACGTGGACACGGGATCGGGGTGGACCTCGACACGCAGAGCGGCTTGGAGCTCAGCCCCGACCATCGGTTCCTGTATGCCGTCAACGCAGGGAGCGACGAAGTCACCGTTTTCTCCGTGAATGGGACCGAGCTCACGTTCCAGCAAAAGGTGTATGCGGGGGACCAGCCGAACAGCCTGACCATGCATGACAATCTGCTTTACGTCCTGAATGGTTCGGTCGCAGGCAACGGCATACGCGGTTTCAGGATAAGTTCCGACGGCAGCTTGACGCCGTTGCAGGGCTCGGCCAGGCTGCTGAGCTCGCCCATCGCGGTGCCCGGCGAAGTGCAATTCAGCCCCGACGGGCGCGCACTCCTCGTAACGCAAAAAACGACCAACGACTTGCTGCCGCCAAAGAACGCCATCGACGTGTTCAGGGTCAATAACAACGGCTTTGCGAGCGCAACACCGAGACGGGTCGCCTCGCATGGTCTTCGCCCGTTCAGCCTGGCTTTCCGCGATGACGGCACGCTCGTCGTTGTTGAATCCTTCAACGCGGCACCTGGTGCATCCGCACTTTCTTCATACCGCTTGACTCCCGAAGGTAGCTTGTCGGTGATCAGCGGTTCGGTTCGCAACCGGCAGACAGACACCTGCTGGGTGGTCATCACCGAGGATGGGCGTCGCGTGTTTGCGGCGAACTTTGGCAGCGGCACGATCTCAAGCTACAGCTTGGGCTCCACAGGGAAGGTTCGCTTGATCGACGGCAATGCGGCCTTCCTGGGGCTGCTCAGCCAGCCGGTGGACCTCGCCCTCAGCGAGGACAGCCGTTTTCTCTACCTACTCCTCCGGGGCACCGGTGGAGTCGCCTCGTTCCGTATCGAGGAAGATGGTGGCCTTGAGTCGCTGGGCGTGGTTACCGGGGGCCTGCCGGTCGCGGACGGCGCTTCCGGACTGGCCGCTTTCTGAGGTGAGATGACCGGCTAATCCGCCGGGAGAAACGAGAGAGGGAGACGGATCAAGCAGACTGGTCCGTCTCCCTCTGGCGTCCCATCCACAAGCGGGCCCGTCCTAGCGGCGCGCCCAGCGGCGCGGCTTCAGGTCCTTTGCGACGACCTTCGAGGCGTTGAGTCCCGGGATCCCCATGACACCGCCCCCCGGATGCGCGCCGGAGCCGCACAGATAGAGCCCGTCGACCGGCGTACGGTAGCTCGCGACTCCGGGTGCGGGCCGGAACGAGAACAATTGGTCGAGCGACATCTCTCCGTGAAAGATGTTGCCGCCGATCAAGCCGAAGCGCTCTTCGAGATCGACCGGAGTTAGCACCTGTCTGTGCTCGACCGATTTCTTGAAGTTCGGCGCGTACTCGCTGATCGCGTCGATCACCCGGTCGCCGAGAGCGTCGCGTTCTTCGTCCCACGTCCCCTGCGCAAGTCTCTCGGGGGAGTACTGCACGAAGCAGGTGGCGACGTACTTGCCCTCGGGGGCGAGCGTCGGGTCCAGAGTTGACGGGATCACGCAGTCGACCATGGGGCGCGCCGAAGGCCTCCCGTATTTGGCGTCATCCCACGCCTGTTCGAGATAGTCGACCGAAGGGCTGATGACGAACTCGGGATGCTGGGGGCCGAGCTGGGTGCCCGGCACGGCCGTGAAATCGGGCAGCTCCGAGATGGCGAGGTTGACCTTTGCCGACGATCCCCTCGTGCGGTAATGGCGCATCTCCTCCGCCAGGGCATCGGGAAGATTGGTCTCTCCGACGAGATCGCGGAAGGTGATCGTGGGGTGTGTCCCGGATACGATCGCGCGCCCCCGCAGCTCGGACCCGTCCCGCAGGGTGACGCCCCGGGCGCGCCCGCCAACGATGTCGACCGAGGCGACGTCCGCCTCGGTTCGGATCTCGACGCCGGCGGCGCGTGCGGCGTCTGCGATCGCAATCGACAGGGCGCCCATGCCCCCGCGCACGAAGCCCCAGCCCCCCCGGACGCCGCCCGCCTCCCCCATGCGGTGATGGAGCAGCACGTAGGCCGAGCCGGGGCTCATGGGCCCGCCCCAGGAGCCGATGACGCCGCCGAACGCAAGCGCGCCTTTCACCGCTTCGTGTTCGAAGTAGCGGTCGAGGAAGTCCGCCACCGACAGGGTCATGAGGTCGACGAGACGGGCAACGTCCTTGCGGTGGGCAAAGGTGTAGCGTCCGAGCCCGGTCGCCTCTCTGAGCTCACCGATCGAGCGGATGCCGACGTCGGGCGGGATGCGGAAGAGGAGCGGGCGCACGAGGGCGGCCAACTCGGACATGTCCCTGCTGTAGCGCAGATAGGCATCGGCGTCGTGCCCGGACAGCTTGGATATGGCGCGGGCGGCTTTGTCGGGTTCGTCCCACAGCAGGATGCCGGGCCCGTCGTGCGACACGTAGTAGGCCGAAGGGTCGATGGGGTAGACGTGATACCCGTGCCCGGCGAGGTCGAGCTCGCGCTCGATCTCGTTTGACATCAGACTCACCACGTAGCTGGCGGTCGAGACCTTGTATCCAGGCCACAGCTCCTCGGTGGCGGCGGCCCCCCCGAGGATGTGCCGGCGCTCGAGCACCACGACCTTGTGCCCGGCGCGGCCGAGATAGGCCGCGCACACGAGAGCGTTGTGCCCGCCGCCGATGACGACGGCGTCGTAGGTGGAATTCATGGCTGCCTTTCTTTCACAAACGGACCGGGCGCGCTCAAACCAACCGCTGCGCGTGCGCGCCGAACCAAACTAGCTGCTCTTCTCCAGCGCCAGGTGCAGCGTCTTGTCGTCGAGCGATGCGTCAGAGGCGGCCGCCGCCGCCGGCGGAGGACCCTCGTCTATGTGCAGTGCCGTCGCCAGAACCTCAGCCGCTATGTAGCCGTTGTGGTCTCTGAGCGCAGCGACGATCGGTTCGTCGTCGGCGGTGAGCCATAGCTCGATGCGATCTTCAACTGCCAGTCCGCTCGACTTCCTGAGCTCCTGAATTGAACGCACGGCCTCACGTGCGACACCCTCTGCGAACAGCCCGGGCGTTATGGCGAGGTCGAGCGCAAGTCCGTACGGCCCATCCTGAGCGAACGAAAGCCCGGAACGTCCCGAGACGCGCACGTCGACCTCATCCCGCCCCAACGCCTCCTCGGCGCCGTCCACGTCGATCGTCACGGTGCCGTGCTCTTCGAGTGAGGCGACGATGTGTGCAGGGTCGGCGCGTCCGAGCGCCTGCGCCACCTTCTTCACCTGCGCCCCGAAGCGCGGGCCAAGGGCCCTGAAGTTTGGTTTGACGACATAGCTGACGAGATCTTCGAGGCCGTGGGCCACCTCGACCTCCTTGACGTTGAGCTCCTCGGACACAAGCTCCTCCAGTCCCTCCAGCAGCGCGCGCTGGGACGACGGCAGAACCACCAGGGCACGCCGGAGCGGCTGGCGTACGCGCACCTTGGCATCGGTACGGGCCGACCGCCCGAGTGTGACCAGTCTTCTGACCAACCCCATGCGGGCGCGCAGCTCATCGTCGTGCCGGGCGTCGTCGGGCTCGGGCCAGTCGGCGAGATGCACCGAGTCCGGCGACTCCGCATCCGGGCCGGTGAGGTTGGTGAAGATGGCATCGGCGATGAACGGAGTGAACGGTGCGGTGAGCTTGGCCACCGTGGTGAGGCACTCCCACAGCGTCAGGAAAGCGGCCTGGGTGTCGGCGTCGGATCCCGAGCGCCAGAACCTCCGGCGCGACCGGCGCACGTACCAGTTCGAGAGATCATCGACGAAGCGGTCGAGCCGCGCGCCCGAGTGGGTGGTGTCGAAGCGGTCGAGATCGGCGGTCATGGCACGTACCGCGTCATCTAGCTCGGCCAGCACCCACCGATCCATCTCGGGACGTTGGGCCACCGGTATGTCAACGGCGGCGGGATCGAAAGCCTCCAGGGACGCATAGGTGACCCAGAAGGAGTACGTATTCCATAGTGTGAGCAAGTACTTGCGCAGCGCCTCCTGCACCATACCCAGTGAGACCCGGCGCGCCGACCATGGGCTGCCGCTGGTAAGCATGTACCAGCGCAGAGCGTCGGCCCCGGTGGAGTCGAAGGCGGTCCACGGATCGATGACGTTGCCGAGGGACTTCGACATCTTGCGGCCGTTGGCGTCGACGATGAGTCCGCCGACAACGCAGTTCCTGAACGAGTTTTCGCCTCGAACCAGAGTCGATATCGCAAGCAGCGAATAAAACCACCCGCGCGTCTGATCGATCGCTTCGGAGATGAAGTCGGCGGGGAACCGCCGCTCGAAGATGTCCCCGTTCGCGAACGGATAGTGCCACTGCGCAAACGGCATTGCACCCGAGTCGAACCATGCATCGATCACGTGAGGCACACGACGAGCCTCTGCACCACAATGCGGGCAGTCCATTGTCACCTCGTCGACCCACGGTCTGTGGGGGTCCAGGTCTGCCAGATCGCGGCCGGTGAGCTCCTCGAGCTCGGAGTACGACCCGACACAGGTCGTGTGCCCGGCCGTGCAACGCCACACCGGAAGTGGTGTTCCCCAGTAACGGTCGCGCGATAGCGACCAGTCCACGTTGTTGGCCAGCCAGTCACCGAAGCGCCCGTGCTTGATCGTAGGAGGCTGCCAGTTCGTGGCCTCGTTGGACGCTTCCAGCTGGGCTCGCACCTGTGACGTCCTGATGTACCAGTCCTTGCGGGGGTAATAGAGCAACGGCGTGCCGCACCGCCAGCAGTGCGGGTAGGAGTGGCTGTAGTCGTCGGACCTGAACAGCAGCCCCCGGCCCTCGAGGTCCTCGATGATTCGTGGATTGGCGTCCTGGGTGCCGAGTCCGGCGAATGCACCGCCGCGCTCGACCACACGTCCGGAGGGGTCGATCATCTGCTCGATCGGGAGGCGCTCACGCTTGGCGACGGCCATGTCGGCCTCGCCGTAGGGGGCGAGATGGACGATCCCGGAGCCGTCCTCGGCCGTGACGAAGTCGCCGGGCAGGACCCTGTGGGCGCGCTTCCCGGGCGCCACGAAATCGAAGGGGGGCGTGTACGCCAGCCCCACGAGGTCGGCGCCGCTCATCCGGCCGGCCGGCTCGGCGTCGTCCCCCACAAGCGTGGCGACGCGATCCTCGGCTAGAACCAGCCGGTGACCCTCCCTCCCTGGGTCGGCGACCTTTACGTAGGTCAGGCCGGGGGATACCGCTGCAGCCATGTTCGCGAGCAGCGTCCACGGCGTCGTCGTCCACACGAGCAGGTCGGTGCCGGGATCGTCACGGAGCGGGAACCGCACGAAGATCGAGGGGTCAGACACCGTCTGGTAGGCGCCAGGGTAATGCTGTTCGTGAGAGGAGAGCGAGGTCTCGCACCGGGGGCAATAGGGGACGACCTTGAAGTCCTCCTCGAGCAGGCCCTTGTCCCAGATCTGCTTGAGCAGCCACCAAACGGTTTCGATGTAGTCCTTGGACATGGTCCAGTAGGCGCGCTCCATGTCCACCCAGAAGCCGAGCCGGGCGGTCAGGCGCTCCCAGTCGTCGACGTAGCGCACGACCGATTCCCGGCACAGCCGGACGAACCCCTCGATTCCGTAGTCTGCTTCGATCTCCCGCTTCTGCTTGATCCCGAGCTCTTTTTCGACCGCCAGCTCGACGGGCAGGCCGTGGCAGTCCCATCCCGCCCGGCGATCGACCAGAAAGCCCCGCATTGTCTGGAACCGGCAGAAGACGTCCTTGAACGACCTCGCCACGGCGTGGTGAATGCCCGGCTTTCCGTTCGCGGTCGGCGGGCCTTCGTAGAACACCCACTCTGGGCCACCAGACCGGATCTCGATCGAGCGCCGGAAAACGTCCTTTTCCTCCCACAGGCGAAGGATGCGGTCCTCCAACGCCGGGAAAGAAACCCGGGCCTCGACCGGCCGGTAGAGCTGAGTACCCATGGGCCCGAGACTATTGCCTCACACCCGAGCGCAGCGCCCACTGAACCAGAGCACTGGTTAGCCTTTCCGCAGCGGAGCGGCCCGCCTCGAAAGGGGTTTACCCAAAGCCTGCGTGACCCCGTGGAAGCGGGCCTCGGAGCGTGCTATCGTGCTCCGCCCATGAGCGCCGAAGAAGGAGGCCGGAAGAAGAGGCCCTCGGCCACGAAGGGGTCGGGGGATGAAACCCCTGCAACAGCCCAGGCCCCTGCCGGAGGCAAGGCCCCGGCCAAAGCCGATGCCTCCACAAAAGCCAAGGCCCCTGCGAAAGCCACCGGCAGCGGCACAGCCAAGGCCACCAAGGCCACTACTAAGGCCACCAAGGCCACTAAGGCTGCAACCCGGACCGCCACGGGCACCGCTCGATCGGGCGGTGCCAGGCCCCGGCGGGGCGCAAAGCTCGACGCCAAGGCGCTCGCCTCCATCCGGACGGGGCTCGTGGCGGAGAAGGCGGAGCTTCTTCAGCGTCAAACCGAGCTCGACCAGGAATCTTTCGACGGCAGCCAATCGGAGATGACCGGCGAGGTCGGCCTCGGGGAGGATTACGCCGATGCCGGGACGGCGACTTTCGACCGTGAACGAGATCTCTCGATCCGTAACAACATCCAAGACCTCATGGATCAGATCGAAAGAGCGATAGAGCGAATCGATGCGGGCACCTATGGGGTCTGCGAGCGGTGCGGTCGGCCCATCGAGGCGGCGCGCCTCAAGGCGCTGCATCACGCGGTGCTGTGCCTGGACTGCAAGCGCCGGGAGGAGCGGGCCCGCTAGAGACTGGGAACGGGCACGTGGACATGAGCGCTTAGAGAGACCTCCGGCCGCGCCCCTACTTCGTTTGCGATCACAATGATGCCGTGACCCGATCAGCCGAGACAACACCGGGCGTGCTCAGTACCCGCGCCATATACCCCAGGCTGCTGGCGACCGCCGGGGCGATTGTGATCGCCGATCAGATCACCAAGCAAATCGCTCTCGACCGTCTGACCCGGGGGCCCGTGGACGTCATCCCAGGTGCGCTCACCCTGCGGCTCACCTTCAATTCGGGCGGTGCCTTCGGTATTCTCCAGGGTCTTTCGGGGTTGTTTCTCGTTTTCACGCTGGTGGTGACGCTGGCCATTCTGCTGTGGGCGCGCACCATCTCCGATCGTCGTTGGGTGGTTCCTCTGGGCATGATCTTGGGCGGGGGAATCGGAAACGCGTGGGACCGGGTCTTCCGAGGATTCGACGGCGGGGTGGTCGACTTCGTCGATCTCCACGTCTGGCCGGTGTTCAATCTCGCCGACTCGTCGATCACCCTGGGCGTTGTGGTGATCCTGTGGCTCGGGGCACGCGCCGGGGAGGAGGCGGGACAGGACGAGGAGGCGGCGGGGCAGAGCGAGGCGGGGCAGGACGATGACGTTCGGGCGGCGCCCAGCCAGGGGCCGTGACCACCGGAGTGATTGTCGGCTTCTCCGCCGGCGCCGACGAGGCGGGCGAACGAGTCGACGTCGTCCTGGCGCGACGGGCGGCGGTGCCCCGGCGGGCCGCCCAGGATGCGCTGGCCTCCGGGGCCGTCGCAGTGGCCCGGCGCCGGGTTCGGCCAAGTCATCGCCTCCTCGAGGGGGAGGCCGTTGCGGGAGTGGTTGCCCACGGCGGCCCCGCGCCTCCCGAGGCGGAGGACATCCCGATCTCGATCCGTTACTCGGATGCCCGGGTACTGGTGGTGTCGAAGCCCGCCGGGATGGTCACCCATCCCGCCGGAGGGCACACCTCGGGCACGCTGGTTCACGCACTCTTGAACATCGAGGGCGAGTTGTCCCAGCGCAACTCCCAACGCCCCGGGATCGTCCACCGCCTCGACAAGGACACCTCCGGCGTTCTCCTGGTGGCCCGCGACGACGATGCGCACGCGTTTCTTCAGGCCGCCATGTCCCAACGCCGCATCGGGCGCACCTACCTGGCACTCGTGAAAGGGGACCTCCCCGCGCTCTCGGGCACCGTCGATGCTCCCATCGGCCGCAATCCGCGCCGCCGCACCCTGATGGCGGTGGTGGCCGGCGGCCGCAGCGCCGTGACCCACTACCGGGTCCTGGAGGCGAACGGGGCCGCCTCTCTGCTCGAGGTCACCCTCGAAACCGGCCGGACCCACCAGATCAGGGTCCACCTCGCCCACCTGGGCAGCCCGGTGCTCGGGGACCGGGCCTATGGAGGTGTCACCGAGGAAGCCAGGCGTCTGGGTCTCGGGCGGCCGTGGCTGCACGCGGCGGCCATCACATTTCCCCATCCTGACGACGGCAGAACGGTCGAGGTGGCCGACCCGGTTCCCGCCGATCTGGCAGGGGCCCTGAGCCGCGCCGGCTTCCGGGGGCGCTAGCCCGGCTCCCCTGATGCCGAGGCGAACGCTGGCCTCCGAGCACAGAGCCCTCCGTCCGCCTCCCTCCGGAATCGGCTTCGGGGGAGCCTGTACAGGCTAGGTTTTGTGCTTCGGTTCCTGTCTTTGCACCGGTTGCCGGAAGGTGGTTGCCGGAGCCGCCGGGGATGGATAGGTTAAGTGACATCCCTGTCATTCACCCGGCTCCGGGTGATCTGGACGGGCCGTCCAAGCATCGACCGAATTACCGACAGACCGAAAGGCGCTCCGGGACCTTTGAGCTTCGTTCACCTTCACGCCCACACCGAGTACTCGATGCTGGACGGCGCGAGCCGGGTGGGCGAGATGTTCAAGGTCGCCGCCGACGCCGGCATGCCCGCCTGCGCCATAACCGACCACGGGGTCATGTACGGGGTGCTCGACTTCTACCTCAGCGCAGCGGGAACCGGAGTCAAGCCGATCATGGGGATGGAGGGTTACCTGTTCCTGGGCGACCGGCGCGAGCGGCCCGGCCAGCGCGACAACTCCGAGCGGACCTGCCACCTAACCCTGCTGGCCGCCGACAACACCGGTTACGGGAATCTGACCAAGTTGTCATCGAAGGCGTGGCTCGAGGGCCACCATTACCATCCCCGTTCGGACCATGAGCTACTGGCCGAGCATTCCGAAGGCCTGATCTGCCTGTCCGGGTGCCTGTCGGCCGAGATCCCCAAGCTGATCGTGGCAGGTGACCTCAAAGGGGCGCGGCGGAGGGTCGCGCAATACCGCGAGGTCTTTGGCGACCGCTTCTATCTCGAGCTCCAGGACCACGGCATCGACGTGCAGGCGCCGCTCAACGACGAGCTGGTGGCGATCGGCAAGGAGATGGGTGTGGCATGGGTGGGCACGAATGACTCCCACTACACCCACAAGGCCGATTCCAGTGCTCATGATGTACTGCTGTGCATCAACACCGCCACCGAGCTGGCCGACCCGCAGCGCTTCAAATTCGATTCGGACGAGTTCTACCTGAAGACCCCCGAAGAGATGGCCGAGACCTTCAAGCGCTGGCCGGGGGCCTGCGAGACGACCCTCGAGATCGCGGGCCGATGCAACGTGACGATGTCGATGGGGGAACCGGTGTTGCCCCGTTACGAGGTGCCGGAGGGCAAGTCCCTGGAGGCCTACCTTCACCAGCTCGTTTTCGAGGGAGTCGACCGCCGTTACGACGAAGTGACCCCGGCGATCAAGGAACGCACCGAGTACGAGCTCGACGTCATCTCGAAGATGGGTTTCGATGGCTACTTCCTGATCGTCCAGGACTTCGTGAACTGGGCGAAAGGACAGGGCATCCGGGTCGGCCCCGGACGGGGCAGCGCGGCCGGGTCGATCGTGTCCTATGCCCTGGGCATCACCGAGCTCGATCCTGTCGGGTACGATCTCATGTTCGAGCGCTTCTTGAACCCCGAACGGATCGCGATGCCCGATATCGACATCGACTTCGACGAGCGTCGGCGCGGCGACGTCATCCGCTATGTGTCGGACAAGTACGGGTCCGACCATGTCGCACAAATCATCACCTACGGCACCATCAAGGGTAAGCAGGCAATAAGAGATGCGGCGCGCGTGCTTGGATTCAGTTACGGGGAGGGCGACCGGCTCACCAAGATCTATCCGCCTCTCATTCAGGGCCGCGACGCGGGGTTGGCGCGCGCTCTCGAGAGCGCCCCCGAGCTTCGCGGCGCCTACGAGGAGGGTGGCGCGGCCAAGGAGATCATGGACACCGCGCTGAAGATCGAGAATCTGAAACGTTCGGCGGGCATACATGCCGCGGGTGTGGTGATCGGGCGCAATCCCCTTATCGAGCACGTCCCCCTGAAGCGGGGCGAGCACGGCGAGATCGTGACCCAGTTCGACATGAACGGCATAGAGAAGCTGGGGTTGCTCAAGATCGACTTCCTCGGCCTTCGCAATCTCACCGTTATCGAGCTGGCGAAGGACTACGTCGCCAAGAATCAGGGGAAAGAGGTCGACGTGGACTCGTTGAGCCTCGACGATCCGCTCGTCTACGAGATGCTGAGGAAAGGCGACTCGGACGGCGTCTTCCAGCTCGAGTCCGCCGGTATGCGGCGCCTTCTGACACAGCTCAAGCCCGATCGCTTCGAGCAGATCATGGCCCTGATCGCGTTGTTCCGTCCGGGCCCGATGGAACAGATCCCCGCCTATATCGAGCGCAAGAACGACCCCTCGAAGATCGCTTATCTGCATCCGAGTCTCGAAAAGATCACCGAGGAAACCTACGGGATCCTGGTCTATCAGGAGCAGATCGTGCAAATGCTGCAGATACTCGTGGGTTACAAGCCGGGTGAGGCCGATTACGTGCGAAAGGCGATCGGCAAGAAGAACCGCACGATCATGGCGGCCGAGGAGCCTCGCTTCATCGAGGGTTGCGCCAACGCTGGATTGGAGCCCGCCGAGGGCCGAAAGCTATGGGCGCTCATCCAGCCGTTCGCCGATTACTCGTTCAACCGCGCCCACTCGGCGTCATACGCCTACGTCGCCTACCAGACGGCGTGGCTCAAGGCGCACTACCCGGTCGAGTACATGGCTGCGCTGCTTACCTCGGTCAAGGATCGCAAGGACGATAAGCCCAAATATCTGCACATGGCCCGCAAGATGGGAATCGACGTCACCATCCCCGACGTGAACTCCTCCGAGCGGGATTTCACGCCGGTGGGAGACACAGTCCGCTTCGGTCTGTCGGCAGTCCGTCACGTGGGCGAAGGGGTCGTGGACCGCATCGTCGAGGCACGCCGGCACAAGGGTGAGTTCACGTCGTTCTACGATTTCACCCGCAAGGTCGACTACTCCTGCTTGAACAAGAAGACTGTGGAATCCCTCATCAAGGCCGGCGCGTTCGAGGCGGTCGGGCATACACGCAAAGGGCTACTGGAGGACTTCGAATGCATCTGCGGCGAGGTCATGGCGCAGCGCCGCCAGGAGGAGGCCGGCCAGTTCTCATTGTTCGGCGCGCTCGTGGCCGACGATCCCGAGGCGGCTCAGGTGCAGGAACGCCCGATCGCGCTTGACGAGTACTCGCGCGAGATGGTGCTGGCGATGGAAAAGGAAGTGCTCGGGCTATATGTCTCGGACCACCCCCTCCTGGGAATCGACGGGCTGCTCGCCCGTATGACCGACACCTCCATAGGGTCCCTGATGGACCGGAGCCCGGGAGAGGTCGCAGTTATCGGCGGCATGGTCGGTGATCTCCGCAAGAAGGTGACACGCCGGGGGGAGGTCATGCTGTTGCTCGGGCTGGAGGATCTCACCGGCGCCGTAGTCGAGGTCATCGTCTTTCCCAAGGTGCACGAGCAGTTCTCTGCCCTTGTCCGTTCCGACGCAGTGATCCTGGTGAAAGGGCGCGTGGACCGCGACGCCCGTGACGACTCGGTGAAGTTGGTCGCGTTGGAGATCATCGAACCGCAACTCGGCGCCGATCCTCCCCTTGTGATCAACCTTGCGGTCGACTCCTGCACACCGGCGACCGTCGAGACGCTGAAGGACGTGCTCGCGAGCCACCCGGGCACCACCCAGGTCTTCCTGCACCTGGCCCGCGGCGCGCGCACGACGGTCTTACGCCTGGGGAGCGAACACTGGGTCGACGGGGCGAACGGACTGCACGCCGAGTTGAAAGCCCTACTGGGGCCGCAGGCCCTCACTGCACTCTGACCCACCGGTGCAGGAAGGCGCCTACTCCCCGGTGCTCCCGTCGATCAGCTCTCGGATGATGTCCGCGTGGCCGTTGTGGCGGGCGGTTTCCTCGATCATGTGCAACATGACCCAACGAAGGGTTTTTGATGAGTTGGGATAGCGGGCGATGTCGTCGGCCCCGGCGCCTTCGATGCAGGCTTTCGTTCGCGATATCTCCCGGCCGTAGAGGGTGATGACCTCTTCGGTGGTGTCGTCGGGCTCGGTGCGCCAGTCGGCGTCCGGATCCTCGTCGGTCCATGGGACGTCGAGATCCTGTCCCGCAAACACGATGCAGAACCACCACCGTTCTACGTAGGCGAGGTGTTTGACGATCCCGAGCAGGCTCGTACCGGAGGGCACGAGCGGTCTGCGTAAGTCCACGTCGTCGAGCCCTTCAAGCTTTCGCAGGAGTGTGGCGCGGTGGAAATCGAGCCACGCGTTCAGCATGGCCAACTCCGGTGCGGCGGCAGGTGGATCGACGCGCTGCGCTTGCATGCCGAGAACCTAGCGCACGGAGACCACCCCACGCGCCCGTTGGCTTCGCGGGATGGTATGAGGCAATGAACGCTCGAGCCCCGGACGCGCCGGCGGTCGAGGCCGCACTCTGCCCCATATAACCTCAAGCGATGCTCGAGCTAATCGATGGCCGGGACCAGGGCTCGCCCGTTCACATCGCCCGTCCCGTCCCTGCGGGTCGCGCCGCGGATCCGGCCGCCGCCGTTCGGGCAATCGTCGCCGACGTGCAGAGCCGGGGCGATGCTGCGGTGCTCGCCTACACCGAGCGCTTCGATCGTGCCCGTCTCGCGCCCGAGAGACTGCGTGTCGAGCCCGAGGTGATAGCGCGGGCCGGGAAGCTCGTGCGCCCCGAGCTCATCGATGCGCTGAAATCGCTGGATGAGCGCCTCAGCCGGACCTGTGAGCGACAGCTTCCAACCGGCTGGACCGAGCGGTCGGCGACCGAGCTGGTCGGCGAGCTCATTAGGCCGTTCCGGCGAGTCGGCATCTACACGCCCGGCGGGCGCGCCGCCTATCCTTCGTCGGTCATTATGGCTGCGGTACCGGCCCGGGTGGCCGGAGTCGGAACCGTCGCGCTGTGCTCGCCGCCCGACGGCAGGGGTGAGATCGCCGAGTCGGTGCTTGCGGCATGCTCGGTGGCCGGGATCGACGAGGTCTACCGCATGGGCGGCGCGCAGGCCGTAGCGGCGTTTGCTTATGGCACCGAAACCGTCAGGCCTGTGGAGAAGATCGTCGGGCCAGGCAACACCTACGTGACTCTCGCGAAGCGCGAGGTCAGGGGGTGGGTCGGAGTCGATGCCGAAGCCGGCCCCACAGAGCTCGCGGTGATCGCCGACGGCACGGTAGCCCCCGAAGTGGTGGCCGCCGACATCGTGGCCCAGGCCGAGCATGGCCCTCTCGGCACCCACGTGCTGATCACCTGGGAACCGGAGGTGGCCGGAGAAGTCATGGCACAGCTCGAGCTTGCGGTGGCCCGCCACGAACGTTCGGAGGATGTCGAGAACGCGCTCATCGAAGGTGGACGCGCCGTTCTGGTGCGCGACCTGACTCATGCGATGGACACCGCCAATGCTTTCGCCCCCGAGCATCTGCAGCTCATGTTCGAGGGAGCTCTCGATGCCGTCGACGGAGTGCGCAACGCCGGCTCGGTGTTCGTGGGCCGGGATTCACCGGTGCCCGTGGGCGACTATGCGGGGGGCACCAATCACATCCTTCCCACCGGCGGGAGCGCACGATGGGCTTCGGGGCTCGGCGCGCAAGACTTCGTCAAGAGGATCTACGTCTCGGGGGTCGAACCACAATTGCTTGCGCAGCTCGCGCCGCACATCTACGCGCTGGCGGAGGCCGAAGGACTGCCGGGTCACGCTCGGGCCGTGAGGGCGCGCCTCGAGTCCGGCCGAGGCCTGCTGTGAACGCGCCGAGGGAGCCTGCACTGGCGGTGCGGAGTGATCTCGCCGGACTCGAACCGTATGTGTCTCCGCAGCGGCCGGCCCGTTACCGCATGAACACCAACGAATCTCCCTACGAACCCTCCCCTGCGTTTGGTTTAGATCTTGCCAATGCCATCTCTGCGGTTCAGTTGAACCGCTATCCGGACAAGGACGCGCACGAGCTGCGCGAGGCGCTGTCCCTGCGCACCGGGTGGCCGCAAGATGGCATCTCGGTGGCCAACGGTTCGAACGAAGTGCTTCTCCAGCTCTGCCTTGCCTATGCCGGAACGGGCAGATCCGTGTTGACATTTGAACCGACCTATTCATTGCATTCCTTGATCCCGCGCATGACCGGCGCCGAAGTCGTGCAGCTGAGACGAGATGACATCTTCGAAGTCGATCTCGACGCGGCGGTGACCGCAATCCACGAACGCCGTCCCGAGATCCTCATGGTGTGCTCCCCGAACAACCCCACCGGTGGCTTGGAGCCGCTGCCAAGCATCGAGGCGCTTCTCGAAGAGGCGCCGGGCATCGTGATCGTCGACGAGGCCTACTTGGAGTTCGCCGACCCCGGCGATAGTGCTCGCCATCTGCTTGCAGAGCACCCGAACCTGGTGATAACCAGCACTTTCTCGAAGGCGTGGCGGGTCGCAGGCGCCCGCATCGGGTACGCCTTGGGGCACCGCGAGTTGATGGAGGGGCTTGGACTCGTCCAGCTTCCTTATCATCTCTCTGCGCTGAGCCAGGCTACCGCCTTGGTTGCGCTCAGGCATGCAGACGAGAGCATGCGTCTGGCGGCGGCGGTGGCCGAGGAGCGCGACCGTATCGCCATCGAGCTCCAGGCTATGGGGGTGAAAACGTTTCCATCGCATGCGAACTTTGTCTTGTTCGAGGTCGATGATCCTCGCCGTGTCTGGAGCGCCCTACTCGAGCGCGGTGTGCTGATACGCATCTACGCGGGAACTCCCGGACTCGAGCACGGGCTGCGGGTCACCGCGGGCCGGCCCCATGAAGCCGACGTGTTCCTGGCTGTCATGCAAGAGGTTCTCGATGAGTGAGAGGCGCGCCACGGTGGAGCGCGAGACGACCGAAACGAAGGTGCGGGTCGCACTCTCCCTCGATGGAGGAACCGTGCAGGCAAGCACCGGCGTCGGCTTCTTCGACCATATGTTGATGCAGCTGGGCCGTCACTCCCATATGGGTCTGGAGGTCGAAGTGCAGGGCGACCTCAACATCGACGCTCATCACACGGTCGAGGACACAGGCATCACCCTCGGAAGCGCGTTGAAGCAGGCGCTCGGAGACAAGCGCGGCATCCGCAGGTACGGAGATTCGTTGGTGCCGATGGAGGAGTCGCTTGCGCAGGTTGCGCTCGATATCTCCGGGCGCCCTCTGCTCGTGTTCGAAGGCGAGCTGCGTCAGGGCGTGGTTGGCGCCTTCGACACGGAGTTGACCCCGGAGTTCCTCAATGCACTGTGCCGGGGTGCGGAGATCACGCTCCATGTGCGGCTGTTGCGCTCGGGCAACGCTCATCATGCGATTGAGGCGATCTTCAAAGCGGTGGCCCGTGCGCTTGGCGACGCAGTGGCCCATGACGAGAAGGCAGGGGACTCGGTGCCGTCGACCAAGGGAGTGCTCGGGTGAAGGTCGGTGTCCTCGATCATGGAATGGGCAATATGCGAAGCGTCGCAAAGGCCCTGGAGGCCGCAGGGGGCGACGCCTCTCTGATCTCAGATCCCGGCGCCGTCACCACGATGGACGCCCTGTGCCTGCCCGGGCAGGGCGTGTTCGACCGCTGCACGGCGAGCTTGGCCGGCGGCGGTCTCGAGGTAGTGATCCGAGACTGGATCGAGGCGGATCGGCCCTTTTTGGGCATCTGCCTCGGCATGCAGGTGCTGTTCGATGTCAGTGAGGAGCACGGTCCCTCGAAAGGGCTCCAGATTCTCTCCGGGGCAGTGACCCGGCTCCCGGCGACCGTCACGGTCCCGCACATCGGATGGAACACCGTGTCCGGAGCCGAAGGAGCACGATCCGAGTATTTCTACTTTGACCATTCTTACGCGGTGCACCCGAGAGACGATTCGATCGTCGATGGTTGGTGTGAGCATGGTGCCAGATTCGCGGCGCGTCTGAATCGGGGGAATTTGACCGCGGTGCAGTTTCACCCTGAAAAGAGCGGACGCGCCGGGATCGATCTGTTGCGCGGTTGGATGTCGGCTGCGTGACGCAGGGCTTTTCGGTCTTTGCGGCGGTCGACATCTCGGACGGGCGCTGTGTTCGTTTGCTGCAGGGGCGCTTTGGCACCGAGACGGTCTATTCGGATGACCCCGTCGAAGTGGCGCTCGGCTTTTGTTCGGCGGGGGCGCGCTGGTTGCACATTGTCGATCTCGATGGGGCCAAGACAGGAGTACCCGCAAACCGGGACCTTGTGCTCGAGGTGATCCGGCGCGCCAGTTGCCCGGTGCAGGCCGGCGGGGGGATGCGCACCGTTGACGATGTCGAGGAGGCGTTGGCTGCGGGGGCAAACCGCGTCGTGCTGGGCACGGCTGCGCTCGAAGACCCGGCGGCATTGAGGTTAGCGTGCGAGCGTTACGGCGAGCGGATTGCGGTGTCGCTGGACGCGACGGGAGGTGAGCTTGCAACGCACGGATGGACGGTGGGAACGGGAGTTCCCGTGCTCGACGCCGTCCAGGGGTTCGAAGAGGCCGGGGTGTGCATGTTCATCTACACCGACACCGGACGCGACGGGACGATGGCAGGCCCGGATCTGCAAGGGCTCACGAAGGTGGCCGATGCGACCCGCCTGCCGGTTGTCGCATCGGGCGGAATCTCGTCCCGGGAAGAACTCGTCACCGTGGCGCGGCTGCGCCCTCGCGGAGTTGCCGGGGCTATTGTCGGGCGGGCGCTCTACGAGCACAAGTTCGGCATCGCCGAGGCGAATCGATGGGCGGATGACGCCGCCGCAGGCAGGGACCTCACCGAGCCCTAAGCTCGGCGCTGCCCTGAATGCCTCAGGCAAAAGACGCCTCCGATGTGTGTTTGGTCAGGCTTGGATTTCGGCCCTGAGCGCCCGCACCCGCTCGCGATCGACCTTTCCCGCCGCAGGCGTCTCCACACTCGCCGAGGCGGTTGCAACCCCCTGGGCCACCGCCGTACGCAGGGGTGCGCCGCGCTCCAGTGCGCCGCAGAGGCCTCCGACAAAGGCATCGCCGGCGCCGATGGGATTGACGATCTTCACAGCCGGGGAGTCGATCCACCAGCTGCCCTCGTCGCCCGCAACCGCGACTCCCGCTCCGCCCGCGGTTACGAGCGCCACGCCGGCGCCGCGCTCCGCCAGCGCGGTTGCTGCGGCACGGGCTCGCCTTGGCGCGTCGGGCGTGTCGGAGGTGATGGGCTCTATGGAATGTCCCTCCAGCAGGCCCTCGGCCTCCCCGAGATTGGGAGTGACGAAGCCGGGCTGCGCCTCGAGCGCTCTGGACAGGAGCTCCCCGGCGGCGTCGACCAGGACGGGCACCGAGGCGCGGCGGGCCAGTCCAACCAATCGGGCATAACCATCTTCCGGGCCCCCCGGCGGGCTGCTGCCGATGCAGATCAGGGTCCCGTGGCGCGCCAGCTCTACATCTATGGCCGTTTCAAGGCGCGCCCAATCGGCCTCCGCGATAGATGGTCCCGGTTCGTTCATTACCGTTATTCGGCCGCCGTCCTCAACGACGATGGCGCTCGAGCGGACCTCACCCCCCACTGGGACCGCCGACAGGAGCAGGCCCTCATCTTCGATCATCTCGGCCACGGCGCGCCCTGTCCGGCCCGCCGCGAACCCCACCAGGTGGGCCGGACAGCCCAGGGACCGAGCCACGCGGGCTACATTGACGCCCTTACCGCCGGGCATGATCTCGGCCCGCGAGAAGCGCAGCACCTCACCGGGCCGCAGCTCAGAGATCGAGAGCGTCCGGTCTAGGGTCAGGTTCGGTCCGGCGATCAGCACGCCGGCCGATCCTATTCGTGTGGCATAGAGAATCTGCAGGGCGGCCGGCCCGTTAGCAAAGTGTAGTCGAATAGCCACTCAGCGTAATATGGTCCCAAACTGAATCCGACCTCCTTCAGAGAGGGGGAATCTGGGCCTTGTACCGCTATCAATTCATGGCGGTTGCGCTGGCGGCCCTTGCCATTGGTGCGTTGGCGATCCGCGAACCCATTGAGAGCGGGCTGCAAGGGGAGTCGGCGGCGCCCGCCGTGGCGGCCGAAAGACCCAACGTCTTGATCATCCTCACCGACGATCATCCGGTGAGAAACGACTACTACAGCGTGATGCCGGAGTCCATGCGAATCTTCCGGGAGGGCGGGAGACACTACAACAACGGCGTCGCCACCACGCCTATCTGCTGTCCGGCCAGAACCTCACTGTTCTCGGGGCAGTACGTGCACAATCACGGTGTCATAGGCAACATCGCCC
This sequence comes from Actinomycetota bacterium, assembly GCA_030860455.1. Lineage (GTDB taxonomy): Bacteria > Actinomycetota > CADDZG01 > CADDZG01 > WHSQ01 > JACDDL01. The sequence goes on along the minus strand of JALZIC010000032.1, from coordinate 29,139 downwards.
CAGGCCGGTTCAATCCGTCCAGGACCATGCAACGCGAGTTGCGCGCCGACGGCTACTTCACGGCCATCTCGGGGAAGTTCCTCAACGAATGGACCGCCGCCCCGCCCGACTTCGACATGTGGGCGATGATGCTCGGACAGGCCAGGTATTCAAATGTCGATTTCAACGTCAACGGCACGATCGTCCCAACGCCCGGCTACACAACCACTGTCATCCGGGATTATGCGTTGGAATTCCTCGATGATTTCGAGGCCGCCGACGACGCCAAACCATGGTTCATGCAGGTTTCTCCGCTTGCTCCCCATGGCCCCGCGACGCCGGAGAAACAATTTGCCGGCGTGCCCGTGCCCATATGGAAAGACAACCCGGCGACGTCTGAAACCGATCTCTCCGATAAACCGGCATATGTGCGTAATCAAGTCGTGACCAAGAGGTCAACCCAGGTGTTTCGCGCCCAGCAAGCGCGAACGCTGAAGTCCGTCGATGTGCTGGTGGCGAGGTTGTTCGAGAAGCTCGCTGCTCTGGGCGAGGCGGACAACACGCTCGCGTTCTTCATGGGCGATCACGGGCACATGCTGTACGAGCACCAGCTCAAGGGAAAGAAGTACCCGTACAACCAAACGATCCGTTCTCCCTACTTCGTGAGGTGGCCGGGCCACATGACTCCCGGCAGCGTGAGCTCCGACATCGTCGCCAACATCGACGTGGCACCGACGGTCTATCAGGCAGCGGGCGTAACGCCGGACTACGTCGTCGATGGCAAGCCGCTCGGCAGTCCGCCTCGGCCGCATATCCTGGTCGAGTACCTCGCCAATGACAAGACGCAGCCGAACTACCGAGGCCTGTGGACACCGAAATGGGAGTATCTGCGCTACAAGAACAACACCCGGTTCCCCAACGTAGAGACGACTCATCCGCGCGAGTACTACGGGCCGAACGATCCATGGCAGCTGATCAATGTGTACGGAGACGGCGTGGCGGGTAACGAGCCCGCCAATGAGGCCCAGCTCGATGCCATGGTTCAGCAGGCGGCGACTTGCAGTGGAGGCGCCTGCCCCTGAGGAGGGGTGACGATGACGAGAGCCGGCGCGCCGCGGGTGTGTCTTTTCGATGTGAACGAGACCCTGCTCGATATGGGCGCGCTTGACCCCCTGTTCGAGAGGACGTTTGGCGACCGTTCTGTCCGGGCGCAATGGTTCGATGCGATGCTGCAGTCGGCCCTGGTGTCGATTGTAACGGGGCGCTACCAAGAGTTCGGCGCGGCCGGCTTGGCTGGGCTCGAGATGATTGCGCGTCGGCGGGGTGTGGAGCTATCAGACGAGCATCGCTCGGAGCTGAAGACCGCGATGCAGTGCCTCCCTCCGCACCCGGAGGTAAGGACCGCCCTGAAGAGGTTGCGGGATGCGGGACTCCGGCTCGCAACTCTCACGAACTCCACACCTGAGGTAGCCGAAGCCCAGTTGGCGAACGCAGGACTGAGCGACCTCTTCGAAGCCGGCTTCTCGGCACACGAAGTGAGGCGCCTAAAGCCGGCTCCCGAGCCGTACCTTATGGCGGCAGACGCCCTCGGGGCACGCGTGGGCGAGGTGCGTCTGGTGGCTGCGCATTCGTGGGACATCGCCGGCGCCCTGAGCGCCGGTCTGGAGGCGGCTTTCGTGGCCCGGCCGGGAAAAGTCCTCGATCCGTCCGTGGATGGTCCCGGGATAATCGGGTCGGACCTCGACGAGGTGGGGGCGAAGATCATGGAGGCCGACCTGTAGACCCCAGCGGGCCGGGTGTGTGGTGAGTGAGGGCGGCTCAACCATTGGGCTTGGGGCCGAGATGTTCGTACATCACCGGGGGGAGGTGGTCCAGTGAGGGGTAGGAGCCGGCGGCCCGTCCTGCAATGAGTGCGGCGCCGCGAGCCCCCGCCTCCCCGACCTGCGGCACCAGGAAGGGGCCCAGGCGCGCCGCCTTGAGGGTTCGCAGCACGGGGCTCCGGGACCAGCCTCCGCCGATCACGAGACGATCCCTGGCGCCCGCTGTGTTCTCGATGGTGGCGAGGATGCCCGCACCGCGCTCGACGATGGCCTCGGCCACGGCCCGCCAGGCGTCGGCGGGGGAGGGGTTCCCGGTGATTCCGGCAAGTGACATGTGAGCCTCGCCCACGCCTTCCACTCGGAGAGCGGTACCATCGCCGGCCGAACTTAGTGCTGCCTCCTCGAGCGCCGTTCTCGCCTCCTCCCCGTCGGCCCCCAGGAGACCCAGGAACCGCTGCAGCGTCGCTCCTGCGGAGAAGCCTCCCATCAGCGCAAGCCGTCCCGGGATCACGTGCAATCCGACACAGACGCCCCCTTCGACCGCCTTATGCACCGCGTCGTCTGCGACCGGGGGCTCGAGTGCACGCACGTACGCCTCGGCCGTTCCACAGGAATTGAACGCGTCCGCGAGCCCGGTAGCGCCGGCTCCGACGGCGGCACAGAGATGGTCGTGGCCGGCCACGGTGAGAACCGCACCCTCGGCCTCCGGCAGCAGACGATCCACCCTGCCGGCGGGCGCCCCGGCCTCAGCAAACTCGGGCATTAGCCCCGTCGGTCCGCCCGTCCACTCCAGGATCTCGTCCCACCACTTTCTCCGACTCACTTCGAGCATCCCTGTGCGCGACGCCAGTGAGGGGTCAGCCGCCTGTTCGCCTCCAAGCCTGTGCACGATCCACTCCGCGACGTTTAGCCACCGCACCCCCCGGCGGCTCTCGGTGTTAGAGGAGCGCAGCCAGCGGAGCTTGACGGCGGAGCAGAGGCGGCTCGGAGGGAGCCCTGTACGGGCGGTGAACTCCGGGGCTCCGATATCACGGACGAGATCGTCCGCCTCGGGCCCGCCGCGGGTGTCGTACCAGGCGATGCACGGCGCGGCGGGCGCACCCTTCCGGTCGAGCAGTACGCCCGTTTCGGCCATGCTGGTCACTCCGACGGCCAGGATTTTTCCCTCCAGCGGGGTTCCACCCTGGGGGCTGAGCGCCGCGCGCACCGCCCCCAGCGCCGCATCGACGAAGCCTGAGGGGTCCATCTCCGCGCCGCTGGGGACCGAACGCCAGGGGGTGCGGGCGCGTCCGTGCCCGCGCTCGATGCCGTCGAGGGTTACCAGGGCGGCTTTCGTGAATGTGGTCCCCGCATCGATTCCAAGCAGGAGCTCGGGCGGCATCAGGGGTTGGGCGACATGCAGCGCAGCACCTCTAGCGTGCCCGAGAGCTCGGCCTCACCGGCGGCCCAGGGGACGAGCACCGTTTCGCCGCGCGTCAGCTCCAGAGACCCTCCCGAGTCCGTCCTCAGGCGGCCCTCCCCACCGGTCACGACCAGGATCGAGAAGCCCGCCGGCATCGAAGCCTCGGGCGCCGGCCGGACCCGCTCGGCCCGGAAGAACCCGTCCGCAGAGCGGGGAAAGAGCCTCCAGGTCCCGGGTCTGTCCGTGACCGGCTCCGGAGGCGCCAGGGTCTGGCCCTCGAGCTGCGCCCGATCCCACCCCGAGCGATCGAGCGCCTGCAGGGCGAGGTCGAAGCCGAGGCCGAGATGGCCCTCGGCGGCGCCATCGATGTCAAATCCCTCCCACTCCATGAGGATCGAGAGATCGGTGGGCTCCTGGAGCTCGACGAGCAGGATGCCCTGGCCGATTGCGTGGGGCATTCCACCCGGCAGGAACAGGGTGTCACCTGGCTGGACCGGCCAGCGATGGAGCGCATCGAGCATGTCGTCCGTCCTCTGCTCCTCGACCCACGCCGAGGCTATGGCCGGGTCGACCTCGTCTTGCCAGCCCACCCATACGGCTGCGTCTGGGATCGAGGTGGCAAGGATCGCCCACGCCTCCGTCTTTCCGTGGTTCAGCCCCAGGTGCTGGCGGGCGAACGGCACGTCGGGGTGGAAGTGCACGGGGAGGCGCTGGCCGGCGTCGAGGATCTTGACGAGGACGCCGGGATCGCCGCCGAAGCGTTCGGCATGCCGGGGCCCGAAGAATGCCTCCGGATCGTCCGCCATCGCGTCGCGCAGGATCGTTCCGTCTTCCAGGCGCGCCAGTCCTGCGGTATCCGAGCCCCATTCGGGGGTGGCCGAGCCGACCCAGTCCTCCGGCGCTTGGGGGTCCTCAGAGGCAACCCCGCGCAGCTCTGCGATGGCCGGACCGCCGAGATAGAAGCGGTGAAGCTGGTTGGGTGGAAGCACGAGTGGTTTCAAACAGATCTCCCTTCAGGTTCTCGACTTTGGTGGGTGGGCCTCCGGCAATTGTCCGTTCAACTCCATTACCGTGCCTCCTCCTCGAGCTCCGCACGGGCACAGACCAGCGCGTCCTCGAACCCGACGGGGGGGCCGGAGCGCGCCGGGCCCGGCTTGTACCCGCCCAGGACGGCGTGGCCGGCGCGCAGCCAGAAGCAGTCGACCGCCTCGAAACCTGCGTGGCCCAGCCATCTCAACTGGTCGGCGACCGGCGAGGGCTTGTCCACCTCCGGGTCTGGATACCGGTAGAGATTCCACCTCTGCTCGATGAACTCCCGGTAGCGCTCGCTCGAGCCGTCCATTGCGAGCGCCTGTTCCTCCGTCGACCGGTCCCAGGTGGCGGCGTAGACGTCTGCAGCTTCCGGGCGGACCGGCGCCACGACGTCGGCCGCGAGCAAGGCTCCGCCGGGGATCAGCCGCCGGCGCACCTCCACGAACAGCCTCTGCTTGTCCGCCGCGTCGAGGTGATGGATGCATAGGGACGACACCATCGCACCGGCCCCCTCGGTGTCTTCGAGCCACTCCCCTTTCAGATCCTCGAGCCGAAAGGGTTTGACCACGGCGCGCCGCTCGAAACGCTCCAAGCGAGCCGCCGTCCGCGCGCGCATGGACTCGGAACCGTCGAGCGCGCAGATCTCGGAGCGGGGATAGCAGCCCAAGACGGTCGCGCTGAGTGCTCCCTCTCCGGCCCCCACGTCGACGACCCGGAAGGCGTCGCTGCGCACGAATGGCAGCAGCGCCACGATTACTGCGATCTGCTCGGCGCGCGCCGGGACTGCGACGGCCGCCATTTGCTGATAAACGCCCGAAGCCTCTTCGTCCCAAACGCGTTCGGACACGCTCTTACCACCCTTCCTTGCCTCTTTGCCTCACACCCTGAGTTAGCTTGATGCCGATGTTAGCCAAGCGGATCATCCCCTGTCTCGACGTCGACAACGGACGGGTCGTCAAAGGAGTGCGCTTCGTGGACCTCCGCGACGCGGGCGACCCCGTGGAGCTCGCCGGGCGCTACGACGCCGGCGGAGCGGACGAGCTCGTGTACCTGGACATCACCGCAACCCACGAGGGGCGGGCGCTCATCTACGAGGTGGTCACCCGCACTGCTGAGACGCTGTTCATTCCCTTGACCGTCGGAGGCGGAGTCCGATCGGTCGAAGACGTTGGACGCTTGCTGCGCGCGGGCGCGGACAAGGTCGCAATCAACAGTGCGGCCATTCGCCGGCCCGAGCTCGTGCGAGAAGCCTCGAGCGAGTTCGGCGCGCAGGCGATTGTGGTCGCCGTAGACGCGGCGAGGACGGGCAAGTCGTGGGAGGTGTTCGCCGAGGGGGGCCGGGAGGGCACCGGTCTCGACGCAGTCGCTTGGGCGGCCCGAGTCGCGGAGTTGGGTGCAGGCGAGATTCTCCTGACGTCGATGGACGCAGACGGCACCACCGAGGGCTACGACATAGCGCTGACTCGGGCGGTGTCGTCTGCGGTTCCGGTGCCGGTGATCGCCTCGGGTGGCGCCGGCGCACCAGAGCACCTCGCCGACGCCGTCGACCCGAAGGGGGGCCGGGCGGCCGCGGCGCTGGCTGCCTCGGTCTTCCACTTCGGGACGTTCTCCATCGCCCAGGCCAAGGAGGCGTTGGCGGCGCGTTCGCTTCCGGTGAGGATGACGTGACGACCTACCTGCTGTACGACGATGCAGTGCGGAGCCCCGAGATGCGACATGAGCTCGGCAAGGCGATCGGCGATGACGTGCTCTTCTTCGAGCACGACGGAAGGGGGATCGTGGTCGGATCGGTTCTCGAAGCCGCGATCTTCGAGGGGCGCGACGACATCGAGTTCTGGTCGAGCGCAGACCTCGGATCGAGGGAACTGATCGCCGACAAGCTCTTCCCCGAGGGCCTGATCCACCCGGAGATTGCCCGGCGCGCGCTCGAAAAGCTGGGTTCGCCGGCCGTGACGGTGCCTGCGACCTTCCGCGTGTCCGCGGCGGACTATCTGCGAGATCACGACATCGACGTGATCGTCGATCAGGATGCTTGGCAGATGCGCCGCCGGGCGAAAAGCGCAAGCGAGCTCGAAGGAATCAATCGTGCACAGGGTGCGGCAGAGTCTGCAATGCAGGTGGCTTCTCGCATGTTGCGCGAATCCACCTCGGGAGGCAATGGCATTCTTGTTTTCGAGGGCGCCACCCTCACCGCAGAGATCATCCGAGCCGCGATGGTGGACGAGTTGTTGAGATGCGGCGCGGAATCCGAAGACATCCTTGTGCACTCGGGCGATGCGTGCCTTAGGGGCCACGACCTCGGCAGCGGTCCTATCCTCAAGGATCAATCGTGCATCATCGACTGTTTTCCGCGAGACCGCGCGAGTGGGTGTTTCTCGGACTTGACGAGAACATTCGTGCCGGGCACGCCCAGCGCCGAATTGACCGCCTTGCATGGGCATTGCCTGCGGGCGCTGGAGATCGCATTAGAGTCGGTGAAGGTGGGGACCGCAGAGGCCCACGCGCGGGTGACCGAGTACTTCCACCTGAATGGCTACCCAACCGGTGATCATCACGACGGCCCCAAGCCGCTGACCGAGGGCTTCTTCCACGGCCTCGGACACGGAGTGGGCCTGCAGGTTCACGAAAAACCCTGGATTGGGCGGCGAGCGGATGCGTTCGTCTCCGGAGATGTCATTGCGCTCGAGCCGGGCCTTTATTTCGCAGGCGTGGGAGGTGTGCGGTTGGAGGACACCGTGGTGATCACCGATGACGGCTGCCGGCATCTCGCTGCGCCTCTCTCATACGGACTGGCGCCGTGATCCAGACCTCGCAGCAGCTTCGTTTCGGCAAGGACGGTCTTGCACCAGCCATCGTTCAGGATGCACGTACCAAGGAGATCCTGATGCTGGCCTACGTTGACGCCGAGGCGGTGCGCAGAACGTTACATACCGGAACGACGTGGTTCTGGAGCAGGTCGCGCAGGGAGTACTGGAACAAGGGAGCTACCTCGGGCAATACGCAGGCTGTTGTCGAGGTGCGCTTCGACTGCGACGCCGACGCGGTGCTGCTGCTCGTCGACCCGGCGGGGCCGGCCTGCCACACGGGGGCCACGTCGTGCTTCCACAACCGGCTCGACGGAGGGTGACCTCCCGGTACCGTCCGGATCCGGAAGGTTTCGCCGACCTCTGCGGCCGGCACGCGGTCGTTCCGGTATGGCGCGAGATCCTTGCCGACGCACAGACACCGGTGGCCGCGTGGCTCCGCCTGCAGCCGGAGCCCAACGGCTTCCTGCTCGAAAGTGTGGAGGGTGGTGAGCGCTGGGGCCGTTACTCGTTTCTGGGTGGCGATGCGTTTGCGGTGGTCAAGGCGAAGGATGGGCGCATCACAGTCACGGGCGAGCCGCCCCTCCGGCCCGGGGACGGCGAAGGTCCACTCGCCTATGTAAAGCGGCTCTTGGGTGCGTGTCGCGCCCCGCAACTACCCGGTCTTCCTCCTCTCAACGGAGGTGCGGTGGGCTTCATTGGCTACGATTGCGTGCGCGAGCTCGAGCATCTCCCCGCTGCACCGCCGGATGACCTGGGGCTGCCGGACCTCGTGCTCTTGCTTACCCGAAGCTTCGTCGTCTTCGACCACTTCGAGCAGAAGGCGTACGTGATCACCAACGTGGCGCGCTCAAGCGATCCAGCGCGCGCCTACGACGATGCCGTCGAGCGATGCGAGGCCGTCATCGAACGCCTGACCGCTCCTCTTGACGCTCCGGCGATTTGGGTTCAGGGGGTTCGTAGCCCCGGATACGAGGCGACCGTCGACGACGAAGAGTTCGCAGATATGGTGCAGCGCTGCAGGGAACACATCTTCGCAGGGGACGCTTTTCAGGTCGTACCATCCCGGCGCTTCGAGGCCCCGATGGCAGGCTCCTCCTTCGGCGCATACCGCGTCTTGAGGACGATAAACCCCAGCCCATATATGTACTTCCTGCGCTTTGGGGCAGCCGACGACCACCCCGCGTTCGAGATAGCCGGATCGTCACCCGAGCCGCTCGTGCGTGTCATTGAAGATCGCGTCGTAGCGCGGCCGATCGCCGGTACGCGCTCTCGCGGTGCCGACGAGGCAGCCGACCTTGCGCTCGAGCAGGAGCTGCTCGCCGATGACAAAGAGCGCGCCGAACACGTGATGTTGGTGGACCTCGCCCGCAACGACATCGGACGTGTTGCCGAGTACGGTTCGGTTGCGGTCGACGAGTTGATGACTGTCGAGCGATATAGCCATGTCATGCACATCGTGTCGAGCGTGAGCGGCCGGTTGCGCGACCCTGCGGGGGCCTTCGACGCATTGACTGCGGCCTTTCCCGCAGGGACGGTTTCGGGCGCGCCGAAGGTCAGGGCGATGGAGATCATCGACTCGCTGGAAAAGACGCGGCGCGGTCCCTATGCCGGGGTGGTGGGTTACTTCAGCTTCTCGGGGAATCTCGACACGTGCATAACCATCCGCACGATCGTCGCCACGGGCGGGCGCGCCTATGTGCAGGCCGGCGCCGGCATCGTGGCGGATTCGATCCCCGGGCAGGAAGCCGAAGAAACCCGCCGGAAGGCCGAGGCGCTGCTCAGTGCGGTGGCCGGGGCGGTGTCCCTCGAGTTGGAGGTCCCGTCGGGCACCGATGACGCAGAACTGCCGTCCTCCGGGGCAGCGAAACGGGCCGGGCCTCAGTCTTCGTAGGGGTCGAGATCTTCCGCCTCCTCGGGGGAACATCTGAGGCGAACTGCAGTCGCGCTCATGCCATCGATCAGGTCGGCAGGGGCGAAGCGCTGCGGGCCCAAGAAGTGGGACCGGAAGGCAACACCCGAGAAGATGTCTTTGGCCAGGTCGGCGACCACGGTCGAGACCTTGCCCACCTGACGGTCACCCGCGTAGACCGGAGTGCCCTCTTCGAGAGCCATCCACGAGATCGGAGCCTCCGGCGTCGTCATAGCCGCAGATACTAAGTCGATGATGCGCCGCGTTGCATCCATCCTCGCCCTGCTTGCAGGGTTGGGAGCGACGGCGGCGTGCTCCGGTGGCGAGGGGGAGCGCGCCCCGGCCGTTGCCGCAGGCGGGCCCCCGAGGGTGCGCGCCGAAGTGGTGACCCGTCACGCAGCGCAGTTCGACCTGGGTGAGCTCGAGTCGCGACCGGCGGGCTCCCAGCAGGAGTCGAGCGCCGCGACCTACATCCTGGGGCACCTCCAACGAGCCGGTTACGGGGCGCGGCTCGAGGCCGTGCCCGTCGAGAATCTCGTCAACTCGACCGATGTGCTTGCGGTGCCGCCGTCGGGGGGAGCACCTGCGACGGTGGTGACCGTGGCTTATGACACGGCCGCCGGGAGTCGTGGCTTCGGGGCGGACATCGGTCTGTTTCTGGAGCTGGCCCGCGCTCTCAAGGTGGCGGAGCCGAGGCACGACGTTCTTTTCGCCGCCCTGGGGGCGGAGAACACCTTACTGGGCGGCGGGAGCCTAGGGTCCCGCCGCTTGATCGGGCTCCTGGGTGAGGAGGGGGCGGAGCCCCTCATCCTTACGATCGAGAACGTCGGTCCAGGGCCGGTCTGCATCGACGGGCCGGAGCCCATCGCCGGAACGCCGGGCTGCAGCGAACCCCCCGCGGGCGGCCCCTACGCCGAGGCAGACCTGAAATTCTTGTTTGCGAGCGGCCGTGCCGAACCCCTGGGGCGGGCCCTGCTCGACCTTCTGCGCGGGCCCGAGCGGTAGGGCTTTGAGCCGCAGGGCTTGAGCCGGAGAATCCCCCCGAAATCGCCTGCGGCCGTCCCTACGGACTCGAACACGCCCCGCTGGTGAGCTTTCTGGGCGACTGAGGCGCGCGTTTAAGGTCGAGGTATGTCCTACCTTCAATCGCTCGTCTCCTCGGCGGAGAAGCGTGTCGAGAACGCGAAGCGAACGGTGTCCGAAGGGGCCCTCGAGCAGCGGATCGTCTCGGTCGCCCCCCCGCATTCGCTCCGCGCCGCCCTCGACCGCGCCGGGGTGGCCCTCATCGGCGAGATCAAGCGGGCCTCACCCAGCGCCGGCGAGCTCGATCTCGCCCTCAACCCGGCCGAGCTCGCGGATGGCTACGTGCGCGGCGGCGCTGCGGCGGTGTCGGTCTTGACCGAACCCGATGGCTTCAGGGGCTCGCTCGAGGATCTCGAGGACGCTACGGGTGCGGGCGTGCCGGTGTTGCGGAAGGATTTCGTGGTCGATCCGTGGCAGGCGCTCGAATCGAGGGCGGCGGGGGCAGACGCCGTGCTGCTGATCGCCAGGGTCGTGGGCGAGCGGCTGCCCGAGCTCTTGTCCGCGGTTGAGGCCTTCGGTATGGAGGCGCTCGTCGAGGTATACGACGACGACGACCTCGAACGGGCGGCGCATGCTGGGGCCAAGCTCATCGGGGTGAACCACCGGGACCTCGCCACCTTCGAGGTTGACCCGGCCCGCACCGCCAAGCTCGCTCCCCGCATGCCGGAGGGGGCGACCCTGGTGGCGTTGTCGGGCGTGTCCCGGCGGGCCGAGGTAGTAGAGCTCGAAGCCGCAGGGGCGGATGCGGTGCTCGTCGGGGAGGCTCTCGTAACCGCTGAGGATCCCGCGGCCAAGGTACGCGAGCTCCTGGGGTCGTCTTGACCGATCCCCTCGTGGAGCCAGGCGGTTCGGTGGGGGTGAACGGCCGCTTTGGTGAATTCGGCGGTCGCTACGTTCCCGAGTCGCTCATGGGAGCGCTCGACGAGCTCGAGCGCGAGTGGGAGGCGGCGCGGGCCGATCCCTCCTTCACCGATGAGCTCACGCGGCTATTGAAGGTAGTTGTCGGCCGTCCGACGCCGCTGTACGACGCGACCCGCTTCTCCGAGCGGGTGGGAGCGCGCGTGCTGCTCAAGCGGGAGGATCTGGCTCACACCGGGGCCCACAAGATCAACAACACGGTTGGCCAGGCGCTGCTCGCGGTGAGGATGGGCAAGAGCCGCATCATCGCCGAGACCGGCGCCGGGCAGCACGGTGTGGCCTCGGCCACGGCGGCGGCCTATTTCGGGCTCCCCTGTGTGGTCTACATGGGGGCGACCGACATCGAGCGTCAGCACCTCAACGTGGTGCGAATGGAGATGCTCGGCGCCGAGGTCGTGCCGGTCGAGGCCGGGTCGGCGACCCTCAAGGACGCGATCAACGAGGCGCTGCGCGACTGGGTGACCAACGTCGAGGACACCCACTACATCATCGGCTCGGTAGTGGGACCGCACCCCTATCCGGAGCTGGTGGCGTCGCTGCAGTCGGTGATCGGACACGAGGCCCGGGCGCAGGTCCTCGAGCTCACCGGCGGTCTCCCCGACGAGGTGATCGCCTGCGTCGGCGGAGGGAGCAACGCCGTGGGGCTGTTCCGAGCCTTCTACCGCGACGACTCGGTGCGGATTATCGGGATCGAAGCCGCCGGCGAGGGCCTCGACAAACGACATGGAGCGTCCATCACGGCGGGCGAGCCAGGCATCCTGCACGGCGCTCGAAGCCTGGTGCTCCAGGGCCCCGACGGGTGCATTACCGAGGCCCATTCGATCTCGGCCGGCCTCGATTACCCGGGTGTCGGCCCCGAGCACGCCTGGCTCGCAACCTCAGGGCGCGCCTCCTACCGGGCGGTGACCGACGAGGACGCTCTGGTTGGATTCAAGGCCCTGGCCGAGACCGAAGGGATCCTCGCCGCGCTCGAGCCATCCCACGCTCTGGCCCACGTCCTCGAACGCGGAACGGCGTCGGAGACCGTCGTCGTCGGGCTCTCGGGCCGTGGCGACAAGGACATGACCACGATCGCCCGGGCGGAGGGCAAAGGATGAACGGGCTGGCGGCCCACCTCGAAGCCGGGTGCGCCGGGGGGCGCAAGCTGCTCGTCCCCTATCTGATGGGGGGGATACCCGACCGCGCCTCCTTCCCTGAGGCCATGGCCGCGGCGGCCGAGCACGCCGACGCTCTCGAGATCGGCCTCCCGTTCTCGGACCCCCTGATGGATGGCCCGGTGATCGCCGACGCGGGCGAGCGCGCCATGGCTTCGGGGACGGGGCCCCTGGATGCGCTGGAGCTCGCCGCCACGGCGCAGGTCGAGGCACCGAAACTAGCCATGACCTACTACAACCCGATCCACCGGATCGGAGAGGTCGAGTTCTGCAAGCGGGCGGAGGCGGCGGGTTTCGCCGGTTTGATCGTGCCCGACATCCCGGTTGAGGAGTCCGAGGGCCTGCGCAAAGCAGCCGCCGAGCACGCCCTCGCCTGGGTGCCTCTGGTGGCGCCGACGTCGTCGGCGCGCCGCGTGGCGGACATCGTCGCCACCGCGACCGGTTTCGTGTACGCGGTTTCGACTCTGGGCGTCACCGGAACGCGCGAGTCGTTGTCGGAGCGCGCCGCCCGGGTCGTGGCGGCATGCCGGGCGGCGACTGATGCACCCGTCGTCGTCGGGATCGGCGTGTCGAACGCCGAGCAGGCGGTCGAAGCGACGAGGTCGGCGGACGGCGTCGTGATCGGATCGGCACTGGTTGATCTGGTGGTCAGGTCGGGAGCAGATGCAGCCCGGGAGTTCCTTGCCGGCGTGCGCGTCGCGCTCGACGACGCGCCCGGCTGACCCCTGCCCTGCGCAGAGTGCGCGGAACTGGTGAACCTGCGAGGTTGCGCCGGCTCGGCGCTGTCCCGTCTCTAGAGAAGAGCCTGCAGGATCGCGGCAACATCGTCCTTGGTGTTGTAGACGTGCCATGCGGTGCGCAGCTTTCCGGCGCGCGTCGACGCCTGGATGCCCGTCCCCTCGAGCTTGGCTTCGGCGCCGGAGACCTCTGCCGACACGATCGCCGAGTTGGCCGGTTCCAGTCCGAGCCCGGAGCGGAAGGCGTTGGCGAGCTCGACGTTGTGCCGCTGGATCGCCGGCACTCCGATGCGATTGACCAGCTCGATTGCCGGCTGCGTCCCTACCCAGGAGAACCACGCGGGGGAGGTGTCCAACCGGCGGGTGCTCTTCGCCAAACGGAGCGGCATCCCGTAATAGGAGCTGTGGACGTCCTCCCCTGCGTACCAGCCTGCGGCAATGGGGCGCACAGAGTCGAGGCGTTCAGGCCGCACGGTCAAGAAGGCGCTCCCGCGCGGCGACATAAGCCACTTGTAAGCGGCGCAGACGACGAAGTCGAAGCGTGCGGCGTCCAGCGGGAGCCAGCCGCATGCCTGAGTGGCGTCGACGATCGTGATCGCGCCGCGGCGGCGCGCCGAAGCCTCGATCGCATCGAGGTCGGCGACCTCGCCGGTGGCAGACTGAACCGCGCTGAAGGCAACCACGTCGCAGGCGCCGTCGATCGAATCTGCAAGCCGGGCCGCCGGGACGGTTCGCACCAGTACTCCCCGGTCCTCCTGAACCAGATAGGGCCACAGGTTGGAGGTGAACTCTTCGTCGGGAACGAGCACCCGTGAGCCTTCAGGCAAGGAGGCGGCGACCGGGCCCAGCAGTCCGGAAACGGTTGATCCGGTTGCGACCTCCTCAGGGCCGACGCCGACCAGAGCGGCGAATTCGCTGCGTGCCCGCTCTGTGGCGCTGCCCCACGGCTCCCAGCTCGTGTCACCGGCCCGCCAGCCGGCCAGCGCATGCTGGAGCTCGTCCCAGGAGGACTCCGGGGGGAGACCGTAGCTGGCGGTATTGAGATAGACGTCCGTGGGCCGCCATTGCGAGCGGTACGCGTCCACCGGGAGCGTGCTCATAGAAGCGATGCTAACGGGGCTACAAACGCATTGTTCGTGTGGTTGGCCGGCCGAGAACGAACTCGGGCCGTGATCACCACACTCTCGGCTAGGCGACCTCTTCTTCGGAGGCGGCCTCTTGGATGGAGACGGGTGTGGGCTGTGCATGCAAACCATCCGTGCTGCGCTCGGTGTCGCGCATGCCGGGCAGGAACAGGAACGCCGTGAACACGACTCCTCCTGCTATCCCGGCACCAATCATCGTGCGGTCTACGCCGAACAACTGGGCGGCCGGTCCAGTAAGCGCAAAGGAGACCGGGACCAAGCCGATGGACATCGTCCAGTCGAGGCTTGTCACGCGGCCGAGCATCTCTCTGGGTACCAGCGTGTGCATCAACGTTCCCCACACCACCATCCCTGCAGTTGCGGTGCCACCCGAGATGAAGCTCCAGGCCATCGCCTGCCACATCGAGGTTGCGAAGGCAAAGCCCGCCGTTACCCCGATCGAGATGCCGAACGCGGCGTACATGAAGGTCATGTGGCGGCGGGGAAGCCCGCGTTGCCCCAGTACGAGCGCAGCAAGGATGGCTCCAACGCCTCCCCATGCGTAGACGAAGCCGAGGTCGGCTGCATCGCCGTTCAACTGGTTCTTGACGATGTAGGGGACGAGCACCTCGAAGGGGCCCCAGAAGAGCAACAACCCTATCGAGGCTGCCGTGAGGGTCCCCCACAGCCATGTGTGCGAACGCACGAAGGACAATCCCTGTTTCATCTCGCGCACGGCGCTCTGACCGCCGCCGCTGCGGGCGATGGGGCGCGCCGACATCGCCATGAGGGCGATCGCCGAGAGCGCAAAGGTTCCCGCATCCAAGAGGAAGGCCTCGCCGATGCCGAACAACGCTATGGTGGCGCCGCCCAAGGCCGGCCCCGTCATCCGCAGCATCAAGGGGCGCACGAACTGGTCGAGTGAGTTCGCCTCCACCAACAGGTTTCTAGGCACCAGGTCCGGAACGATGGCCCCGAATGCGGGCCCGAAGAATGCTTCTCCGGTGCCGTAGAGCGCAACGAGGACGAACAGGTGAGACAACTCGAGCGTCTGCGTCAACGACAGCACGCCGATTACCGCAATGGCCAGTCCGCGCAAAATGTCGCTGGTTATCATGACCTTGCGGCGGTCGAAGCGATCGCTGATGACGCCGCCGATCATCAAGAAACCCACCATCGGCAGGGTCCATGCGGCCCACACGAGCGACAGCGCCGTCGGCACATTCGACAGCCGGTAGACCTGCCAGGCGATCGCGACGTAGTAGATGCCGTCTCCCAGCAGCGACACGGTCATGGCCGTCCACAGCAAGGCGAAGTCGCGAATGCGCATTGGTTCCAGGATCCTGAAGCGACCGACCAGTCGGCGCGCCGAAAAGCCCTTGCCGGAGGAATTGTCTAAGTTGTCATCCTTGCGAAAAGCCATTGCGTGCTCCTGCTCTGCATACTGGGTTTACTGGTGGAGGGTGCGGCGCGCCGAGTTGTGGCGCAATTGCCGCTGGGAGGTGCTGAGCTCGGTTGGTTAGCTCAGCGCAAGGAGCCCAGGGCGCACCACGGCACTAGGTCGCGCAAGGGCGACCTCGCTACCTGGAGTGATGCACGGGCTCGAATACATGCTCTTCAGAGTAGCAGAAGAAGCAGAGCGACCTAACCGGCGATCGCATTTGTTCTCGTCGATGGCACGCTCGACCACGCTGAACCGACCGTGTCACACCCCCTCTTTAGTGTGTCAAGAGGTACCTACATGACATGGCGAAAGGGATGCAGTGCGGACCAAGGCCCAGGTACCTGCTCGGCATGTACCTCGGGGATGGTTTTCTCACAGCGTGTCCTCGAGATGTTTTCAAACTGCGAATCACCCTGGACCTTCGCTACCCGGGCAGCATCCACGAGTGCAGCAGGGCGGTCGCCGCCATGCAGACCACCATGAAGATGGGGCGCGTCAAACGAATAGGCTGCGCAGAGGTCACTGCATATTGGAAGCACTGCCCTGTCTGTTCCCTCAGCACGGTCCAGGCCCGAAGCACCTCCGGACAATCGTGCTGGCTCCCTGGCAGCAGGAGGTAGCCGATGCCTGCCCCGAGCGCCTACTACGCGGGCTTGTCCATTCAGACGGTTGGCGGGGCAATAATCGCGTCAATGGCACCGACTACCCTCGGTACCGGTTCTGCAACCATTCCTCGAAGATTCGAGAGTTCTTCTGTGCCGCGTGCGACAGGCTGAAGGTGGGTTGGCGCCAGATGAACCCGGTGACCATTTCTGTTGCGAGGAAAGGAGATGTGGGCAGGCTAGACCTAATCATTGGACCAAGGAGCTGAGGGAGAAACGACCCCTAAGATGAGATAAATGCCGGGATGGCGAAATCTGGTAAACGCGATGGTCCCAAACACCATTGTCCGAAAGGATTTGCGGGTTCGAATCCCGCTCCCGGCACTACCCGCAGTCCATCCTCCGGTTGCGGGAATATCAGTACTGAGGGCGTTACGGCCTATAATTCTCCGCCCCATGCACATTCACAGGAGTCTTTCGTCCCTAGGCGGTGAGCTCGATCGGGCGCGCCAGGAGCTGCGCATCGTCGAGGAGCAGATCCTGTTTCAGATGGACGTCGCCGAGGAGGAGCGCACCCGGATGCTCGTCGCCGAGACGCCGCTGGCCGAGCGCAACTATCGCATCGCCAGGGACGACCTCGAGCGCATGCATAAGGAGCGCAGCCGGATCTCCGCAGACATCGACCGCCTCCGGGCCGAGCAGGACCGTCTTCTCGACCGAATGCTCGGGTAGCCGAATGCCCGTGAAGAGCCCGCCCTCCGCCCCCCGCATAGTGATCGCCGAGGATGAGGCCATCATCCGGCTCGACCTCAAGGAGATGCTTCAGGAGGAGGGTTTCGATGTCGTCGGAGAGGCCTCCGACGGCGAGGCCGCGATCCGTCTCGCCGAGGAGCAGCGTTCCGATCTCGTGATCATGGACATCAAGATGCCCGGCATGGACGGGCTCGCGGCCGCCGAGCGCATCACCGACCGGGGACTGGGGGCAGTCCTGGTCCTCACTGCGTTCTCCCAGAAGGAGCTGGTCCGGCGCGCCGCCCAGGCCGGGGCGATGGGCTACCTGGTCAAGCCCTTCCAGAAGTCCGACCTCGTGCCGGCCATCGAGATCGCCCTCGTTCGCCACGCCGAGCTCCAGGCCGTCAAAGCCGAATCGGCAGACCTCGCCGAACGCCTCGACGCCCGGAAGTTCATCGACCGGGCAAAGGGGTATCTAGCCGACCAACGGGGGATGAGCGAGGCCGAGGCCTTTCGCTTCATCCAGAAGAAGGCGATGGATGAGAGGCGGCCGATGAAGGATGTCGCCCGCGATCTCGTCGAAGGCTAGGCCACGGCCCTCCGTCAACCTTTGCCACAGTTGTAGTAACTATGGCCGGCAACCTGTAAAGTTACGGCTCACATCCTAAGATCGAGCCTCGTCCGAGGACCTTAGCCGTGGCGACAAGGGGGAAACATGAAGAAGCCGAAGTGGGTCGTGCAGGTAGCCATTCTCACCTGTGTGCTGCTGATGAGTGCTGCATGCGCACGTGACAGCGGTGGAGAGGACGCCGGCGGCGGCGGTGGCGGCACGGAGTGCCCCGATTCCGAGTTCGGCTGCGTCGAGGTCGGCGCCGACGACCCGATCAAGGTAGGGACCCTGCTCGTCATCACCGGCCCCAACTCCGCGCTTGGGCTCGACAGCCAGTACGGGGTCGAGATCGCCGCCCAGATGCGTCCCGACGTGGCCGGCCACCCCGTCGAGCTCACGAACGAGGACGAAGGATGTGCAGCGGAAGGCGGCCAGACCGGCGCCCAGTCCCTCGTCTCCGACCCGCAGATAGTGGCGGTTATCGGAACGAGCTGTTCGAGTGCCGGTGTTCCTGCGGCCGAGATCACCAGCGAAAAGGGCGTGTTGATGGTGTCGCCGTCCAACACCGCACCGGACCTCACCGACCCCGCTACCCACCAGCCGTTCTACGCACGTACCGCCCACAACGACCTGGTGCAGGGCGCAGCGATGGCCCAGTTCGCCGCCGAAGAGATAAAGGCGAAGACGGCCGCCACGATCCACGACGGAAGCCCCTACGCCGATGGGCTCCAAACTGTGTTCTCGGAAAAGTTCGAGAGCGAGTACGGGGGCACGATCACGACCCAGGAAGCCGTCCAGGTGGGGGACAAGGACTTCAAGCCGGTGTTGACCAGCATCGCGGCCGAGGAGCCCGACTACCTCTACTACCCCGTGTTCGTGCCCGAGGGGGCCGGCATCACCCAGCAGGCTCAGCAGACGGCCGGGCTCGCCGACACCGATCTCGCCGGTTCGGACGGGATGCTGAGCGAGGACTTCGTCGACGCGGCGGGCAAAGACGCCGCGATCGGGATGTTCCTGTCAGGGCCCGACCTCCAGTACAAGGGAAGCTTCTATCAGGAGAAGTTCCTGCCTGCCTACAAGAAGGAGTTCGGGAATCCGCCCTCGGTGTTCCATGCACACGCATTCGACGCAACCAACATGCTGTTTGATGCCATCGAAGAGGTCGCAGTCGAGACCGACGACGGCGGATTGCTGATCCCCCGAACCCAACTGCGCGACGCATTCTTCGACACCTCGGACTACAAGGGCATCATCGGCACCTTGACCTGTGACGAGAACGGCGACTGCAACCCGACGACGACGATCGCAGTGAACGAGGTGACGCCGGCAGGCGCGTTCAAGCCGACCTTCACCGTCACCCTGGACCTCGAAGAGGCCAAATAGCAGCCGCACAGAGCGGAAAGCAGGGTTGCGGGGACATCTGACCCGCAACCCTCGTCCCGGTCCTATGAGCTCTCAGACTGCACCCGAACACCCCGCCCCGTCGGCGATGGGCGGCTTGCAGCGCGCCATGCTGCGTTTGCCGATCCGTCAGATCTTCCTGGTCGTTCTCGCGATTCTGCTTGCGGTGGGACTCTTTCTCGGCATTCGCTCAAACCTGCAGGCCGGGGTTCTTTCCGGGGCCGACTATCGGTCCTTCGTGGTGGACGGAATTGCACGGGGTGCTCTATATGCGGTGATCGCGGTGGGCTACACGCTTGTCTACGGCATCTTGTTCCTCATCAACTTCGCGCACGGCGAAGTCTTCATGGCGGGAGCGTTCACCAGCTTCTTCGTCGCCCGAACGCTCAGTCAAATCGGATTCTTGAACGACCACCCGTTCATTTCGATCGTCATCCTGCTCTTGGTCTCGATGGCGGTGTCTACGATCACCGCGATATTGCTCGAGCGCATCGCGTACAGGCGGTTGCGCGGGGCGCCGCGCCTCATTCCACTCATCACTGCGATCGGCGCGTCGCTCTTTCTCCAGAACACCTTTCGCGCCCTCTACGGCGCGAACACACGCGGTTACCCGGTACCGGAATCGATGCAGGGCAGGATGGATATCTTCGGCATCCCGGTGCTGAGAACTCAGACTCTCGTCATCGTCGGCGCGGCGCTCCTCATGATCGGGCTCTACTTCTTCATCGAGAGAACCAAGACCGGCCGGTCGATGCGAGCCGTGGGGGAGGACCGAGAGATCGCCAGCCTGATGGGCATCAACGTCGATCGAGTCATCGTCCAGACGTTCGCCATCGGGGGAATGCTTGCCGGCGCCGCCGGCGTGCTGTGGGCTATGGTCTTCGGACAGGTCGACTTCTTCATGGGGTTCTTTCCCGGCATCAAAGCGTTCACCGCGGCGGTGCTCGGCGGCATCGGCAACATCGTGGGCGCCGGGCTAGGGGGCCTCCTTCTCGGAGTGCTGGAATCGCTTGCCCCATATCTGTTCATCTCACCCAGCGTTCCATCTCCAAATCAGCTCACCGACGCCATCGCGTTCACGATCCTCGTTCTCATCCTCATCTTCCGGCCCGGCGGGATCTTGGGCTCGAGCGACGAGGAGAAGGCGTGACCGCCCCCGCGCTTCGTATGGAGGGACTGAACTTCGGCGACGCCGCCTCGGGGCGGGCGGTGCGGTGGGGATCCATTGGGGGGGCAACAGCCGTCTACCTTGCCCTCGTCGGTCTCATCCAGCGCTTTCAGACGCGCGACGTGATCTCGGGGGTGATCGGCCTAGGGAGCACACTGCTCCTCATCGTGGCCGTGGCGTTCGGATACACAGCCGGAAAGCCTGAACCCGAAGCCTCCACGGGCCCTGGGCAGGCATCGGGGTCGCCAAATGCCGGGGCCGTGGTTACGGCCGGCGCGGTGGCGGGTGCGCTTACCGGAGCCGTGACGGCGATTTTCCTGCTTTTCGCCAGCGTGGTTCGCCTCCAGAGCGTGTTCATCAGCGTTTCGGATGCACTGCTCGACACGCTCGCCTTTGGCCAGTCGACGCCACTCGGCGCCGTGCTGCTCGTCTTCGCCGGCGCGCTCCTGGGGGCGCTTGGTGCGAGTGCGCATCTGCTTCCTCGCCGGTTCCGGTCCCCGTTGTTCGGGGGCCTGGCAGCGGTGCTGATATTTGCCCTGTTCTCGTCTTTGCTGCGCCAGATTCTTTTCAGCCTCTACATTCCCACCGACCTCATCTATTCGGGTGATGCGCTCACGGTTGCCGGGCTCGTGATCGTGTTCGTCGTGACCGCTGCCGTCGTCTATGTGTGGAAAGAGAAGCGGCAGGTCGCGGAGCGACGGCTCGAGGCGCTCCCGAATCAGCAGCGCAAGCTGGTGAGGCTCGTGGCTCTGTTCTTCCTCGTTGCGTTCCTCCTCTACCTTCCCCAGATCCTCGGAATTTTCTTGAGCGAAATAGTCGGCACCATCGGTCTGTTCGTGCTCATGGGCATCGGACTGAACATCGTCGTCGGCTACGCCGGTCTGCTCGACCTCGGCTACGTTGCTTTCTTCGCCGTCGGCGCATACTCCACCGCGATCCTCACCTCGCCGTCGGCCCCCGCGGGTGCGATCGGTATGAACTTCTGGATTGCGCTGCCTCTGGTCGTGCTGTTTGCAGCCTTCTGCGGAGTCCTAATCGGCGCGCCGGTGCTGCGGCTGCGGGGTGATTACCTCGCCATCGTGACGCTCGGCTTCGGCGAGATCATCCGCATCCTCGTCATCTCCAACGCGTTGGCGTGGCTGACGGGCGGGGCGCAGGGGATCCTCTCGATTCCGGATCCGGCACTCGGCAGCTTTGTGTTCGACGATTCTCAGACGATCTACTACCCGATCGTGATCGCATGCTTGGTGGTTGCCTTCGTATCGGCGCGCCTTGCGAACTCGCGCGTCGGGCGTGCGTGGAACGCGATGCGCGAAGACGAGTCGGTGGCCGAGGCGATGGGCATCAGCATCATCCGCTACAAGCTGCTTGCGTTTGCGATGGGGGCGGCCATCGGCTCCCTCGGCGGCATCTTCTTTGCGGTCAAGATCGGCTCGATCTTCGCCAACAGCTTCAGCCTGCTGATCTCCATTCAGATCCTTGCCCTGGTGGTGCTGGGTGGGATGGGAAGCATTCGGGGTGTGGTCGTGGGCGCGGCCGTGCTCGTCGGACTGCCCGAGCTCCTGCGTGAATTTGCCGAGTACCGGCTGTTGTTTTACGGCGCGACGCTCGTTGCAATCATGCTGCTCAAGCCGCAGGGGCTGTTACCGAGTGAACGGCGCAAGCGCGAGCTCGCCTCCGAGTCCGACGAGGGCGACCAATACGAGGCAAGGGCGGGGCAGGAAGCGGGCGCTCCCGCGCTTGCCGGTGGGGCAAAGGAAGCGGGGTAAGGGGTGCCGCTTCTCGAGATCAAGGCGCTGCACAAGCACTTCGGTGGAGTCGCCGCCGTGGACGGTGTCGATTTTCATGTCGACGAGGGCGAGATCGTAAGTGTCATCGGCCCGAACGGCGCGGGAAAGACGACCCTCTTCAACGTGGTCAGTGGTTTCAATCACCCCGACTCGGGCGAGATCTCCTTCGACGGTCAGCGCATCGACGGCCTCAAACCGAATCAGGTGACGTCGGTGGGCATAGCGCGCACGTTCCAGGCCGTGCGGTTGTTCCCCAATATGACCGTGATCGAAAACGTCATGGTGGGACAGCATCCCAGGACGCGCGCCGGAATGTTGGGCGCGGTTCTGGGCCTCCCCGGTGCTCGGCGGGAAGAGAAAGCCATCACCCAGAAGGCGCGGGAGATCCTTGGGTTCTTCGGCGACAGATTCCCGCAGGAGATCGAAGACGAGTACGCCGGGTCGTTGTCCTACGCAGATCGCCGGCGCCTCGAGGTGGCGCGGGCGATGGCGACCGACCCCAAGCTGCTGCTGCTGGACGAACCGACCGCCGGGATGAACCCCGCAGAGACGGAAGGTTTGACGAAGTTGGTCGGACGGCTGCGCGACGATGTCGGTCTGACCATCGTAGTCATCGAGCACGATATGCGGCTGGTCAAAGGGGTTTCCGACCGCGTCGCTGCTCTCGACTACGGGAAGAAGATTGCAGAAGGGACCTACAGCGAGGTGGCGAGCGACCAGCACGTAATCGAGGCTTACCTCGGCACCAGGCAGGAGGAGGCGTCGTGAGCAAGGCGCAGACTGCTGCGGGGCCTGACGCCGGACGTAGAGAGAGCGGCGCGCCGTTGCTTCAACTCGACGACGTCGACACCAGCTATGGACCGGTCGAGGTTTTGCGAAACGTGACGCTCGAGATCAACGAGGGTGAGATCGTCTGTCTGCTCGGGCCCAACGCGGCCGGCAAGAGCACCACCCTGAAAACGATCCTCGGCATGGTTAAGCCGAACAAGGGCACCATCATCTTGGAGGGCGACCGGATCGATGGACTCGTCACAACCGAGGTCGTGGCTCGGGGGGTGACCATGGTCCCCGAAGGCCGCCGGTTGTTCGGCAGGATGTCGGTGCGTGAGAACCTCGCCATCGGTGCCAACCTGCGTACGGACAAAGAGGGCGTGCAGAAGGACACCGAGCGCGTCCTGACGTTGTTCCCACGCCTCAAAGAGCGGCTTGCCCAGAAGGCCGGGACCCTTTCCGGCGGCGAGCAGCAGATGCTGGCAATGGGCCGCGCCCTGATGGCCGATCCCAAGGTGCTGCTCATGGACGAGCCGTCCATGGGGCTCGCGCCGATCCTGGTCGATCAGGTATTCGACATCATTAAAGAGATCAACGACGACGGCACGACGATCTTCCTGGTCGAGCAGAACGCCGGAATGGCTCTCGAGATCGCGGACCGCGGCTACGTGCTGCAGACCGGCGAGATCGTGCTAGCCGATACAGCCAAGGCGCTGCTGGAGAATCCACAGATGCAGGAGGCGTATCTCGGCGCAGTGGGCTGACCCGGAGGCGCCGAGTGGGTGGTGAATGTGAATAATGCACATCTGTGACCCACTCGGCAAAAAGGAACGCCATGCGCCTGATTGATTCGGGGGAGCTCAGCTCTTTGTTGCCGATGCCGGTGGCCATCGATGCTCTGGAGGCCGCTTTCGGCGCGCCGGAGCTTCCCGAGACGCCTCAACGCTCTCACCTGTCCGTCGGTGGCGGGGACCTGCTCGTGATGCCCTCGGCCGGTGCCTACGGGGCGGGGGTCAAGCTTGTGACCGTCAACTCGTCCAATCCGGGCAGGGGGCTGCCGCTGATCCACGGAGCCTATGCTTTGTTCGCACCGGAGACGCTCGAGCTCGACGGGGTTATCGAGGGGGCCGGGCTGACCGGGCTTCGCACCGCGGCGGTGTCCGGGCTCGCAACACGCTACATGGCGCGCGAGGACGCGACGCGCCTGGTCCTGTTCGGTGCGGGGGTGCAAGCCCACACCCATCTCGATTCGATGCGTGCGGTGCGCGCCATCGAGGAGGTCTGGGTGGTGTCCCGCACGAAGGGCAACGCGGAAGGGTTGGCAGAACGGGCGCGCGCAGCCGGTCTTCGTTCCCACGTCGGCGACGCAGAAGCGGTTGGTCAGGCCGATATCGTCTGCACCTGCACCTCGAGCCCGGACCCCGTGTTCGACGGTTCGCAGCTCCCCGACGGCGCACACGTCAACGCAGTAGGGGCTTTCACTCCCCAGACGCGCGAGTTGGACGACGATGTGGCGCGGCGCGCCCGCTTTGCGGTCGAGTTGCGCAGCGCGGCAATGGCCGAGGCAGGTGACATCCTCATTCCGTTGGAGTCCGGGGTCATCGACGAAACCTCGGTGGTGGCGGAGCTCCCCGACATCGTGCGCGGAGCGCCGGTTCGGCGCAACTATGGCGATGTGACCGTCTTCAAGTCGGTCGGCGTCGCCTTCGAGGATCTGGTGCTTGCTCGGGCTGCCTTCGATGCCGCCGGCGCTTGAACGGTGGGGCCGGATTGCCGGGGTTCTGATGCTGCTCGTGATGGTTGCATGTACACCGGAGGTCGAGCCGAGCCCGTCACGTCCCGCCGATACGAAGGGGGCTGAAAGCCGTGGGCCGGATTCCGGTATGCAGCCGTTCGCCTATACAGAGCCCGCTCCCGAGGCCACTCCGACGGCAGTCGACGGTACCTACGCCCGCCGGGTGACGAGCGCACAGGCCGGTGGCGCGCCGGTGCCGTGCAGGCGGTGCGCGCCGTACCGCTTCGATGCGGGGCGCTCGACCCTGACGCTGGACTCGGGCCGCTACTACGTTTCCCACGAGCCCGCCTCCTCCAAGGTCATGGGGTTCGCCAGCACGGGACATTTCGTCGTCGAGGGGGACAGCATTGTGTTCTTCAACGACCCCAACTGCACGACCACCCGGGGCACCTACGCATGGGACGAGTCGCCTACCGAGTTGACCCTCACGCCGCGCCATGACAGCTGCGGGATCGGGCTCAGGGCCGAGTGGCTGAGCGCCCTCCCGTGGATCGCGCATTCCGACTCTTGATCGGTTACCTGGACGAGCTCCCGGACTCAGCCGGCCTTGTCGTAATCGGCGGCGGGGTGGTGGGCGCGGCGACCGCCTTCTACGCGGCGCAGGCGGGACTCGAACCCCTGGTGGTCGAGCGGAGGGCGGCCCTGTGCACGCTGACCACCCCGGCCTCGACCGGCGCCTTTAGGCTGCAGTTCGACAATCGCGAGGAGCTGGAGCTGGTCGGGGAGTCGGTGGAGCTGTTCTTGAACTTCAACGATGCCACCGGTCAGGGCGATTACGACCTCGCCGTCCGTCAGCAGGGCTATCTCTGGCTCACAACCGATGAACGGCGCGCCGAGCGTCAACGGACGCTGGTAGCCCAACAGCACGCTTGGGGCCAGAACGATATCGAGGTGCTCGGCGGGGACGAGGTGCGGGCGCGCTGGCCTTACGTCAAGGACGAGATCGTGCAGGCACGCTGGCGCGCCGGTGACGGCTTTCTCGATCCCAAGGCGCTGACTCTTGGACTGGTGGCCGGCTCGGGGGCGGCCGTGTGCACAGGCTGCGAGGTCATCGGCTTCCGCACGGCAAACGGGCGCCTGGCCGGAGTCGAGACCAACCGGGGGACCGTCGCGTGTCAGTCGGCAGTGATCGCCGCAGGCCCTTTTTCTGGCGCGGTCGGGGCCTTGGCGGGGCTGAGCCTCCCTTTGACTACCGTGGCTCGCCACAAGGTGGTGATGCCGGAGGTGCCGGAGGTGCCGCACGGCGCGCCGATGACGATCGACGACGACACCGGCGCCCATTGGCGTCCGGCGCTGCGCGGCGCCTACCTGCTTCACACCGATCCCACGACGTCCCCGAGCCCGCCCGCGGAGGACGTAACCCCCGATCACCGCTTCGCCCAGGCGTTGTTGGATCCGGCCAGCCCGGTCTCGGTCGCGAGGGTGTCGGACTTCTGGGAGCGCGTGTGGGCGCGGGGCGCGGCGCACTGGTTCATGCAGTCCGGCCATTACACGATGACGCCCGATCACCGCCCCCTGCTTGGCCCCAGCGACCTGCCGGGTCTCTATATCAACACCGGCTACAGCGGACACGGGATCATGGGGAGCCCCGCAGGGAGCCGCCGCTTCGTCGACGTGCTCACGGGGCGAACGGGGGAAGAAGACAACGCCTTCCGCCCCGACCGCGCCTTCTCACCCCGGGACCTGGACGTCCTCTGACACACACGGAGCCGCAAGTCTGCGGGTTTGATGCTCCATTGCATTCCGGAGCCCGCTTTTCGGGCTGGCTCGTGCAAGGGAGCTCGGTCACCTCGGGATGGGGCGGGCAACGGAGCGTTCGGGTCAAGCGGATGGTGGCGCGCCGAATAGGTTCCGGGTTATGCAAACGGCGGCGCAGGCAATAGTCGGAACGCTCGAAGCGGCCGGGGTTCGGGCCGTCTTCGGTATCCCGGGAGTGCACAACCTCCCGTTGTTCGACGCTCTCGAGGAAAGCTCTATCAGGACCGTCGTTACGCGCCACGAGGGCAGCGCCGCTCACGCGGCCGACGGCTACGCACGGACTACCGGCGGCCCCGGCGTCGTCGTTACCACCACAGGGCCGGGTGCCGCCAACGCGGTCGCCGGGATCGGGGAAGCCTGGGCGGCGAGCTCACCCGTCCTCCACCTCACGACCCAGGTGGCGAGCGACGTCCTGAAGGCGGAGGCATACCGTGCGGTGTTGCACCAATCACGGGCCCAGATCGAGCTCTTCAGGCCGATCTCCGGGTTCACCGAGAGCGTCGACCGCCCCGAGAGGGCGGCCCCGGCGGTCGAGCGCGCCCTGGCGGCGGTCGTCTCGGGGCGGCCCCGGCCCGCCTATGTCGAAGTTCCCCACGATCTTCTCGGAGCTCCATCGGGAGCTGCACAGCAGGACGGGTGGCGTGCGTCCTCCCGGCCTCCCAGTCTTCCGGGAATGGAGGCGGCTGCCCAACCTCCCGAACAAGGAAGCTTCGAGGATCCGGGGCAACCATCCGAGCCGGGACCACCGCCGGACACGAATGGACCGAACCCGGCCGGCTTGGAGGACGCGGCGGCCCAGCTCGAGTCGGCGCGCCGGGTGACCGTCTGGGCCGGCGGTGGGGTCGTGCACTCGGGCGCGGCGGCCGAGCTTGTCCGTCTTGCCGAACGCCTGTCCGCCCCGGTCGTGACCACGTTCATGGGCAGCGGCTTGATCCCGGGCGACCACCCCCTGGCCGTGGGCCTTCCTCCCCACGAGCCCCCGGTGGCCGAGCTGCTGGCGTCCTCGGACGTGGTCGTCGCCGCCGGCACCGACTTCGACGGGACGATGACCCAGAACGGCGCCCTGCGGCTCCCCGGCAAGCTCATCCACATAGACCTCGACCCGGCGCAGATCGGCAGGGCGTACCCCGCTCTGGGGTTGGTCGGCGACGCATACGGGGCCCTGACCGCGCTCGACGACGCGCTGGCGCGCCGCGGCGTCGACCGGGCCGAGGCGCGGGGACATGTGGCCGAGCACCTGGCCGCCCTTAAGGCTTCGGTGTGGGACGGGCTCGAGTCCGACGACCGGACCAGGGAGGCGGCCGGATTCGTCCGGGCGCTCCGGCGTGCCGCTCCGGCCGAGACGGTGATCGTCGCGGACATGTGCATAGCGGGCTACTGGTGCGCCGGCTACCTCCCCGTCCCTGCGCCGCGCCGCCTGCTCTATCCGATGGGCTGGGGGACGCTCGGGTTCGGCTGGCCTGCGGCGCTGGGCGCGGCGGCGGCCGGGGCGGAGCGGGTTGTGGCCGTCGTCGGAGACGGGGGTTTCATGTACGGGCTCGGCGAGCTCGGCACCGCGTGCGAGCAGGCCCTCGACATCGTGATCCTGGTCGTGAACGACGGAGGGTACGGGATGCTCCGCTTCGACGAGGAGCTTCGCTACGGGCGCACCTTCGCGGTCGATCTCGCCACGCCCGACTTCGGCGCCATCGCCGGCGCCTTCGGGGTGCCCTACAGCCTGACGACCGCAGAGGAGCTCGAGGCCGACGTCCGCGCTGCACTCGAGGCCGGTGGCCCCCACCTGGTCGAGCTGCGCGCCCGTCTGTTCCCACCCGTGACCACATCGCCGCGCTGGCCGGGGCGAACCGCCCCGTGACCGCCCTCGAGGGGGTGAAGGTGCTCGACTTCTCGCGCGTGCTCGCCGGACCGCTCGCGACCATGACCCTTGGCGATCTCGGCGCCGACGTCATCAAGGTCGAGCGCCCTGGTTCGGGTGACGACACGCGCACCTGGGGCCCTCCGTTCAAGGGCGACGACGCCGCTTACTTTCTCAGCCTCAATCGCAACAAGAGATCGGTCGTGCTCGACCTGTCCACCGGCGAGGGCCGGGACGCCGCCGTGCGGCTCGCCGGAGGCTGCGACGTGGTGATCGAGAACTTCCGCCCCGGCCTGATGGAGTCGTGGGGCCTCGGGTTCGACGCTCTGAGCGACGCCCATCCCCGACTCGTTTACTGCTCGGTGACGGCGTTTGGATCGAAGCCGGCCTCGTCGCAACCCGGCTACGACATCATCATGCAGGGCGTGACCGGGTTGATGAGCATCACCGGTCACGACCCGGACGCTCCGACCAAGACCGGAGTCGCAATCCTCGATGTGATTGCGGGGCTGCAGGCGACGATCGGTGTGCTTGCGGCGCTGTCCGCGCGCGAGCGCACCGGCCGGGGGCAGAAGGTCGAGGTGTCGTTGTTCGAGGCGGGGGTCGCTGCGCTGGTCAACCAGGCGGCCAATCATCTCATCGGCGGGGTGATCCCCGGGCCGATGGGGAACGCCCACCCCAATATCGTGCCCTATCAGACCTTCGAGGCGGCAGACCGGCCCTTCATCCTCGCGGCGGGCAACGACCGGCTGTTCGGATGGACGTGCGAGGCTATCGGGCGCCCGGAGCTCGCCTCCGATCCCCGGTGGGCCACGAACGGGGACCGGGTGCGCAACCGTGCCGAGCTCACCGCTCTTCTCGCCGAGACCTTCCTCACCCGCGATGCGGATGCATGGCTGACCATGCTGTCCGCCCGCAAGGTGCCGTGCGCGCCGATCCGGGGGCTGGACGATGTCTTCAACTCACCTGAAGGCATAGCGGCGGTCGAGACCGTCGCCGATCCCGCGCGTGGGGATCTGCATCTGGTCGCTAACCCCGTCCGCCTGTCGGACACGCCGGCATCCATTCGCCGTCCCCCTCCGGCTCTCGGCGAGCACACCGACGAGGTCCTGGCCGGCCCATCCGACCCTATGCTGGAGGGAACCAACCATCCAGGAGAACCCACGTGACCACCCGAGTCCCGACTGCGCAACTCCCGAAGCCGGACGCCATGGATTTCCTGGCGATTGACGCCCTGCTCACCGACGA
>JALZIC010000030.1 GCA_030860455.1 Actinomycetota bacterium | reverse complement strand
GGCGGACCTTGCGTCGGTATGGGTGGCCGGCTTCCTTCTGGCGGCGGTGGTCATCCTGGGCGCCATGGTCGTGACGCGGACACCCCTGACCCGGGTGAGGGGTTGGGTCGTCGCAGGAGGCGTGAGCGCCTTTGCCTTCACGCGCGGTCTCCTGGCGGGCATCGAAGGCCACGGGCCCGGAGGCCCCCCCTTCGGGCCCGTGCACGATCCAGCCGAGCCGAAGGAGGAGGACGCGGGGCCCGGCGAGGAGGCGGAGGCGGAACCTGGGGCGCCCATCTGGGCGGTGGTAGACGAACCCGAAGGGGAACCACAAGAGGGGGAACAAGGGGAAGTGATGGCCGGGGTGGCACGACAGCTTGCGATGCCTGTCGGCGAGGCGCGCTCCTATCGCCTGCCTCCGCTGGAGCTCTTAGCCAAAGGGGACGAGCGCGAGGTGTCGGGACGCTCAGTTCAGGACAGCATGCAGGTGCTCGAGGCCACCCTCGAGGAATTCAAGGTCGATGCGGCGGTGACTGGGCACACCTCGGGCCCCACCGTCACGCGTTTCGAGGTCGAGCTCGGCCCCGGCGTCAAAGTCAACAGCGTGTTGAGCTTGTCCAACGAGATGAAATACGCACTCGCGTCGGGCGAGCTTCGCTTTCAGGCGCCGATACCCGGCCGCTCCGCGATCGGCATAGAGGTCCCCAACCGCACCCGTAGGCTGGTGACGGCAGGTGACATCCTCCGCTCCCCGGTGGGCCGGCAGAACAAGCATCCGCTCGCTACCGCTCTCGGCGCCGACGTCTCCGGCGAGGCCGTGCTTGCGAACCTGAGTGACATGCCGCATCTGCTCATCGCGGGGGCAACCAATTCGGGTAAGTCGTCGTGCATCAACACGATGATCTCCACCGTCTTGATGAGGGCCCGGCCCGACCAGGTGCGCATGATCC
Organism: Actinomycetota bacterium; assembly: GCA_030860455.1. Taxonomy (GTDB): domain Bacteria; phylum Actinomycetota; class CADDZG01; order CADDZG01; family WHSQ01; genus JACDDL01. The sequence continues at coordinate 30,696 of JALZIC010000030.1, read as the reverse complement.
TCATCGATCCCAAGCGGGTCGAGCTCAATCACTTCGCGGGCGTCCCACACCTGCTGACCCCGGTCGTGACCGTCCCGAAGAAGGCGGCCGCAGCCTTGAGCTGGGTGGTCCGGGAGATGGAGATGCGCTATGAGACCCTGGCGCATTCGGCGATGAGAAATCTCGACTTCTACAACGAGGCGGTCGACCGCGGCGCCATCGTCCGGCGCAGCGACGACGATCCGCAACCCGGGAAGCTCCCCTACATCCTCGTCGTCGTGGACGAGCTCTCCGACCTCATGATGGTGGCTCCACGCGACGTCGAGAGCGCCATCTGCCGGATTGCTCAGATGGCGCGTGCCGTGGGGATCCATCTGGTGGTAGCCACCCAACGCCCGTCGGTCAATGTCGTGACCGGCGTGATCAAGGCGAACATCCCATCGCGGCTCGCCTTCAGCGTCGCGTCTCAGGGGGATTCGAGGGTCATCCTCGATCAGGGAGGAGCGGACAAGCTCATAGGCAACGGCGACATGTTGTTCCTGCACGCCAATTCCTCCAAAGCCAGGCGCATACAAGGGGCCTGGGTCACAGAGAAGGAGATCGCGGCGATCGTCGCCCACACCCGCAGGCAGGCTCAGCCGCAGTACATGGAGGGCATAACCGCCGACGAGCCAGGCGATGGCCAGCCGACAGCGGGCGGAGGCGGCGACGACGAGCTGCTGCAGGAGGCGCTCGAGCTGGTGGTGCGCTCCGGCCTCGGATCTACCTCGATGCTCCAGCGCAAGCTCCAGGTCGGCTTCGCACGCGCCGGCAGGATCATGGATTTGCTCGAACAGAGGGGCGTGGTCGGTCCATCGGTCGGGTCGAAGCCCCGTGACGTTCTGATGACACCGGAGGAGCTCGCCACCAGCGCCCGCCGGGTCTTCCCCCCCTGATGAAGATCCCCTCGACCGGCCTAGTGGGGGTCTCCGAAGACTTTTGTCCCTGCTGCACATGTCTTTGCATTCAAGTGCGCCCTGTGTCGGTCGAAGGAAGAGAGCAAGTGCGCAGGGGAAAGATGAGCGCGGATCTTTCGGCCTCTCACATGGTTGTTCCCCCGAAAGTCGGGAGCCTATAATGACTGTACGTAACGAGGCCACCACTCAAAGTAGCGGAGGCGTGGCGAGAACGAACGGCGGGGTCGTGAGCCAAAACTCGAGTCTGGGCGCTTACCTGTCGGCGGCGCGCCGGCACAGGGGTGTCTCCATCGCCAGCGCGGCCGATCAGACCAAGATCCGCGCCGACTACCTTGTGCGTATGGAGGCGGACGACTTCGCTTTCCTGGCCCCCACCTACGTTCGGGGTTTCCTCAAGAGCTACGCCAGTTTTCTGGCCGTATCCCCCGGCCCTCTGCTGGCCGAGCTGGACCGGCGCGTCGGGTCGACCACCGTCGGAGCGGAGCAGATACTGGCCGCGACGAGATCATCGGGAAAATCGTCGAGGCCGTCCGGTTCCTCCAGGCGCAGGGCGCCGTTGTCCGGCTCGGCCTACAGGGAGCGCCGGACCGGCAATTGGACGCTGGCCGCCGTGCTGGCGGCGGCGTCCCTGGCGGCCCTCAGTCTGCTCGGGCTCCTGACCGACAAGGCGCCGAGGGACCGCACGCAGGCAAGGAGCGGAGGACGAGCCGCAGCCAGCACGGTCGAGGCGGAACGGGAACCGTCGGGCGCCTCCCGGCCGAAGCCGAAGAAGAACCCCAAGGAGGTGGGTGGCAGGCTCGCCCTCGCCGATGGGATTAGTCTTACGATCGTCGCGTCCCGGGACAGGTGTTGGGTGGACGTCACCTCCGACGGCGTGAACGTGCTGACCGAGGAGCTTGCCCTTGGCGAGAAGAGGACGGTTTCGGCGCGTGAGAACATGGACATCGTTTTGGGCAATGCACAGGGAGTCGAGCTGATCGTGAACGGACGCAACATAGGTTCCCCCGGCGGCACCGTGGTCCCCTTGACGCTGCCCGACGATATCAAGAGCCTTCTTTAGTGCCCCGTCGCGCAAGGTCCAGGCGCATTCGAGCGCCCCTGCATCGCCGATGGCTGCGTTCCTCGTCGCTCACGTACCTCCAGGTACGCTCGACTCCTCGCGTCTTGCCCTCGAGGCGCAGGAACGCTCTCGGTGCGGGCGTTACCTGCGCTACGAAGCACTAGGTTGCGCCGCATGGATCGATAAACGATGGCGCGCGTCGCCATCGTCACGCTTGGGTGCCCCAAGAACTCGGTCGACTCGGAGGGGCTTGCCGGCCTCTTGAGCCTCCGCGGGCACGAGATCATCTCCGATGCCGCGGCGGCCGAGGTCGTGGTGGTGAACACCTGCGGTTTCATCGAGCCGGCCCGCCGGGAGACGGTCGAGGAGGTACTCGACCTCTCGGACCTAAAGGGCACGTCGGGCCTTGCTGGGCTCGTGCTGGCGGGATGCCTCGTGGCGCGTTCGGCGTCCGAGCTAGCCGAAGCCCTGCCCGAAGTGGACGCGTTCGTGGACTTCGCCGCCTATCCGCGTATCGCGGAGATCGTCACAGACGCCGCTGCCGGCAATCTCAGCTCGAGGATCCACGGCGACCCCGGGACGCGTTTCGACCCCGCCTGGTGGGACGCAGCCATCGCTGCAGGTCCGAGGCTTCGCTTCGGCCGGGCGCCGTGGGCCTACGTGAAGATCGCCGAAGGCTGCAACCGCGGCTGTACCTTCTGCTCGATTCCGCTCATGCGTGGCAGGCTGAAGTCGCGACCCTCCGAGGGCATCGAAACCGAGGTGCGCGGGCTCGTCGCCCAGGGGGTGTCCGAGGTGTCGCTGGTGAGCCAGGACTCGGTCATGTGGGGACGGGACACGGGCGACGGCGACCTGCCGGATCTGCTCGGACGGCTCGAAGCCATCGAGGGCCTGCGCCGCCTTCGTTTGATGTACCTCCATCCACAGGGTGTGACCGACAGGCTGATAGACCTGATCGCCTCGTCCCACGTGATCGCTTCTTATTTCGATCTATCGCTCCAGCATGTCGCCCCCGAGGTGCTCGGCCATATGGGCCGATGGGGGAGCTCGGATCGCTTCACCCGGATGATCGACCGCATCCGGGCGCAGGATCCGCTGGCGGGCGTGCGGTCCACGTTCATCCTTGGCTTCCCCGGCGAAACCGAGGCCCAGGCGGCGCAGGTGACTGCGTTCGTTGCCGAGACCGATCTCGATTGGGTCGGGGCGTTCACCTATTCACCCGAGGAGGGCACGAGGTCGGCCGGCATGGATGACCGGGTTGCCGACGCGGCCGCCAGGGCGAGGACCGAGAGGGTCGCGTCCGCCGCCGAGGTGACGATGGAGGGACGCGCCCGGTCACTCGTGGGCCGGCGGCTCGAGGTCCTCGCCGAGAGTTTCGATCGCGCCCGGGGGGCGTGGGTGGGCCGGTCCCACAGGGAGGCCCCCGAGATCGACGGCGAGGTGCGTTTCAGAGGCGGCGCAGAGGTGACCGTCGGCGACTTCATAGAGGTGGTCATCACCGGCAACCTCGGGGCCGACCTCGAAGCGGTCCAGACGGGGCCGTCGCAGGGAGCGCCTGGGGAGGACGGAAGGATATCCGCAGCGACCCCGATCTCTGTGTGAGGACGGGGCCGGCGGCGTGAACGCCGAGACGATTGGAGTGGGGACCGAGCTTCTGCTGGGCCAGATCGCGGACACGAACGCACAGCACATCTCAGCGGCCCTGGCGGACATCGGTGTCGATGTGCACCGCCACACTGCGGTCGGGGACAACCTAGGGCGAATGAAGGCCGCCATCTCGGAGGCTCTTGCGCGCTGCGACGCGGTTATCATCACGGGCGGCCTGGGGCCAACTCCCGACGACATCACCCGGGAGGGCGTCGCCTTGGCCCTTGGTGTCGAGCTCCGGCGCGACCTCGAGCTCGAAGCGCACATCCGGGGGATCTTCGCGGAGCGCGGCCGCCCGATGCCGGAGTCTAATTTGCGGCAGGCCGACGTGCCCACCGGCGCGACGGCGATCGCACCGGTTGGAACCGCTCCGGGCTTTACGGTTAGCGACTCCCGAGGTGTCATCTTCGCCCTTCCGGGGGTTCCGTGGGAGATGAGGGCGATGCTGGAGAAGGCCGTCGTGCCGGAGCTGACCGCCCGATCGGGGGCAGGGACCATCGTCAGCCGCCAGATTCTCGTACTCGGCCTTGGCGAATCGCACACCCACGAAAAGATCGCAGACCTCGTGGATGCCCAGACGAACCCGACGATCGCCTATTTGGCGGGCAAGGGGCAGGTGCGCGTCCGGGTGACTGCGAAGGCAGAGACCCGGGCGGGCGCTCTGGTTCTGATCGAACCGGTGGAGGAGGCGATACGCGGACGGCTCGGTCCGGCGGCCGTCTCCGGCGGCCACGACAGCCTCACGATGGCGGTTGCCGCGCTGCTGGCGGATCGGGGCGCCTCGGTGGCAGCGGCGGAGTCGCTCACCGGAGGGCTCATCGGGGTGGAGCTGACCCGGGAACCCGGGGCGAGCGGCTTCTTCCGGGGCTCGTTGGTGTGCTACTCCGATGTGGCGAAAAGAGATGTGGCGGGGGTACCACAACCCATACTCGACCGCTTCGGGGCGGTGAGCGAACAAACCGCAGAGGCCCTCGCCGAGGGGGCCGCCTCGAGACTAGGGGCCGAGCTGGGCATCGCGGCCACCGGAGTTGCCGGCCCGGCCGAGCAGGAGGGGCAGCCCGTGGGGACGGTCTTCGTAGGAGCGTGCTGGAGGGGCAGGACCCTGGCGCGCCGGGTATTCACCTACGGGGACCGGGACAACATCCGGGCTCTTGCCGTCACCGCAGCCCTCGATCTCGGCCGGCGCATGATGGAAGGCACCGCCTGAGCCCAACGCCGTCAACCGTACGTCTGTTCGTGGCGGCGGCGATTCCGGGGCCGGCGTTGGCGGGCCTGCAGAGACACCTAGACGGCCTCGCCGGCCATTTTCCGGAGGCGCGCTGGACCGACGAGACCAGCCGGCACATCACGCTCAAGTTCCTTGGTTCCACTCCTGCGGGGCGATTGCCGGAGGTGGAGAGACGTTGCGGCGCCGCGGCCTCGGGGGCGGAGCCCTGCGAGCTTCGCTTCGAGGGCCTGGGGGCGTTCCCCCGGCCGGCCAGGGCAACCGTGTTGTGGGCGGGGGTGGGCGGTGACAGAGGGAAGCTGACACAGCTGGCGGGGGGTCTCGACGACGCCCTTGCCCCAATGGGCTTCCGGTCCGAGCAGCGCCCCTTCGTAGCGCACGCGACGCTTGCTCGTTTCAGGCAGCCGGTGCGCCTGGAGCTCCCCGAGCTCTCACCGATCGGACCGTTTCCCGTGACGCAGATGGCTCTCCTCCAGAGCCATCTGTCTCCTCGTGGTGCTCGCTACACGGCGCTGGCCACCTTTCCACTTGGCCGGTGACGCCGCTGCGGGAAGATGGTTCTGGCGCCGGAGGTTGAAGCCGCCTGAGAGGGAAAGCGCCGCGGCGGCGCGCCAAGAGCCTGGAGGGCCAGCACCATGACAGGAGCGATTCACCCGCAGACCACCATCGGTCACGTGCACCTGAAGGTGGCCGATCTCCCCAGGGCCGAAGCCTTCTATCGCGACGTCCTCGGATTCGAGGTAGTCACGCGCTACGGCGCGGAGGCTTCTTTCCTCTCGGCCGGCGGATACCACCACCACATCGGCCTCAACACCTGGCAGAGCAAAGGGGCTTCGCCGCCGCCGCCGTACTCCACCGGGCTGTTTCACCTCGCAATTCTGATGCCGGACCGCAAGGAGCTCGCCCGCACAGTCGCGCGCATCCTGGATCACGGCGTCGGCCTGGACGGGATGTCCGACCACGGCGTGAGCGAAGCGGTCTACCTGCACGACCCCGACGGCAACGGGATCGAGATCTACCGGGACCGGGCCCGATCGGAGTGGCCGACGGCGGCGGACGGCTCGGTGGCGATGACGCTGGAACCGTTGGACTTGGCCGGCCTCCTGGCCGAGATCGGCTCCTGAGACCGGCGGTCTGCTGCGCACCACCGGCTGGTCGGGTCAGGGTTTGAGGTGGCGTAGGAGGGTGAGTCTGCACCATCGATCCTCCGGGTGGGCAGAGGCCGTTCCTCCCTTGCTTTTCGCTGGCTCCGCCCGCTACCTTTCGACGCACCCCGGCAACGACGATCGACGTTCAAGACCGGGCCCTGAAAGCCGATGGGAGACCGTGGGCCATCTTCAGTTGTGGCGCGTTGGGACGGCCGTTCTGCTCGCCGTAATGGCCCTTGGCACGGCCCCGGGGTCTTCGGTCGCTACGCCCAGGCATGATGACGTCGAAGACGCCCGCCGGAGATCGGATGCGGCCGCCGCCGCTCTGGAAGGCGCCCGCGTCGAGCTCGGCTCTGCCCGTGGAAGTGCCGCCGCCGCGCGCTCCCGGCTCACTGCAATCGAACGCAGCTTCGAACTGGTGGTCGAGCGATACAACCTGGTCGCGGAAAAGCTCCTCGCCCTGCGGGCAGACAGAGCCGCAGGCGAGCTCGCCATTCGGAGCCTCGAACGCAGGATCGCGTTGAACGAAGCGGACGCAGCGACGATAGCCAGCGAGCTCTACAAGGGCGGCCCCCAGGAAACGCTCGAGGCGCTCTTGACCTCGGAGAGTTGGGCCGACATAGAGCAGCGTCTCCAAATCATCAAAGCCTCGGAGGCGGTGCGCCGTGAGGTCTTCTCCGGCCTCGCTGCATCGAAGGCGAATCTGCGGGCGAAGGTGGCCGAGCTCGAGAGTCAGGCGGACACCGTCGCCCAGGTCCGAGAGCGGCTGGCAGGGCTGGCGCGTGCCATCGAGGGCAAGGCCGATGCGCAGAGGGATGAGATCGCCAGGCTGAGCGCCATAGTTGCAGGTGCCCAGAGACAGGCTGCGCTCCTGGCCGAGCGGCGCGCCGAGGCCGAGAGACAGCGGGAACGCGCCGAGCGGCGCTGGAGGCGGTACCAGGCCAGGCAGGCCGCGCTCGCAGCGCCGGATCCGGCACCCGGCGTGACCGTCGGGGCCGGGGTGGCGCTCGAAGGAATCTCAGGGGGAGGGGAGCTCGCGGCTGAGGCGGCCCTGTCCCAGCTGGGCAAGCCGTATGTGTGGGCCGCCGACGGCCCGGATTCCTACGACTGCTCGGGCCTCACCATGTGGGCGTGGGCCCACGCCGGTCTGCTTCTCCCTCATAACTCGGGCGCCCAGTTTGCGGCGACGGCCCGGGTTGCGGCCGGCGACTGGCAACCCGGCGACCTGCTGTTCTTCGGAAGCCCCATCCACCACGTCGGGATGTACATCGGCGACGGCGAGATGGTCGAGGCGCCCTACACGGGGGCCTTCGTGCAGGTTAGCTCGGCAATGCGCTCGGATTACGTAGGCGCCGGCCGCCCCTAGGGCCGTGCGGGAGGGTTCTGAGGTCGATGCCGGCGCCGGGGCCGGGTGGATGACCCCCATTGCACAATGCAGCCCGGTAGGCGGATTGGACGGTGCCTGAACGTCCCCCGTTGGGCGGGAACGCGACGGAACGCTCTAACCCGCGGCCGTTCCCATCGGGCCCCGTGTGGCCTGCGCGGCGAACTGGGTCTTGTACAAAGAGGCGTAGACGCCCCCCTCCCCGAGCAGCTCCTCGTGGGTGCCCCTCTGAGTCACCCGTCCGCCATCGAGCACGAGGATCTGATCCGCTGCGCGGATGGTGGAAAGGCGGTGGGCGATCACTATCGAGGTCCGGCCCTCGAGGGCGATGGCCAGCGCCCGCTGAATGTGCGCTTCGCTCTGATAGTCGAGATGAGCGGTCGCTTCGTCGAGGATGACGATGGCCGGGGCCTTCAACAGTACGCGCGCAATTGCGATCCGTTGTTTTTCTCCACCCGACATGCGATAGCCGCGTTCTCCGACAACGGTGTCGTAACCGTCGGGAAGCGCGGCTATGAGATCGTGAATGCGCGCCGAGCGGCAGGCCGCGACGATCTGATCGTCGGTTGCGCCGGGCCGCGCATAACGGAGATTTGCCGCGATGCTGTCGTGAAAAAGATGAGCGTCCTGGCTCACGACCGCTATCGAATCTCCCAGCGATTGCATCTGCAGCCGGCGAATGTCGCGTCCGTCTATCCGGATGGCCCCCGAGGTCACGTCGTAGAGCCGGGCTATCAGGTGGGAGAAGGTCGTCTTGCCTGCTCCGGAAGGCCCGACCAGCGCGGTCATGGTGCCAGGCTCGGCCACCAGCGATACCCCGCGGAGCACCCAGTCGGACGCCTCGGCGCCGGCGCCTGCCAGACCCTCCGCCTCGAGCGAAGCGACCGTGTAGCCTGCCGCCGCCGGATAGCGGAACCACACATCGTCGACTTCGATGCGCCCCCGCGGTGCCTGCAGCGCAACCGCGCCGGGTGCATCCGAGATCGCGAGCGGAGTATCGAGAACCTCAAAGACGCGCTCGAACGAGACGAGCGCGCTGAGTATGTCGACCCGCGTCGTGCTCAGAGCGCTGATCGGGCTGTAGAGCTGCTGCAGGTACGCGGCAAAAGCCACTACCGTTCCGACCGAAAGAGTTCCCAGTACGACCGCGCGACCACCAAAGAGATATAGGCCAGCGGTTCCTGCCGCCGCAATGGCCGTAAGCGCCACCGCAAACGAACGCGCGACCAAGGATCGCCGAATGCCGGCGTCGCGTACCTCGCCTGCGCGTACGGAGAACTGGGCGGCTTCGTCGTCCGGCCGGCCGAAGAGCTTCACCAGGAGCGCACCCGATACGTTGAAGCGTTCGGTCATGACTGCGTTCATGCGTGCGTTCATCTCCATCTGCCGGCGAGCTATCGCCTGCACCACGCGGCCCACCCGCCGGGATACCAGTAGGTACACGGGCACGAGCGCAAGCGCGAACAACGTGATGCGCCAGTCGAGATACAGCATCGTGACGAGTGTGAAGGCGACGCCCATGGTGCTCGACACCGTCGTGCTGAGTGTCGACGTGACGGCTTGCTGCGCGCCGACGACGTCGTTGTTCATGCGGCTGATCAAGGCCCCGGTCTGCGTCCGGGTGAAGAAGGCTATGGGCATACGCTGGACGTGGTCGTAGAGGGCTGAACGCAGGTCGTAGATGAGGCCTTCTCCGACGCGAACCGCCATCATGCCGCCCACGAGCGAGAGCCCGGCCGAGCCGAGCGATAACAACAGCGCGGCGAGGGCGAGCGCCGTCACGGCCCCCAGATTCTGCGATGGGATGGCATCGTCGATCAGCGCCCGGAACACCAGCGGAGGCAACACGGCGATCGCGGAGGATAGCGCGACCACCGTCAGGTAGAGATACACCTGGACGTGATACCGGCGGACGAACCTCCACACGCGCAGCATCACGGCCCGGTCGAGCTTTGCCCCTTTGAGTTTTTCTAGATCGCGTCCGTGGTACATCATTCAAATTTCTCCCGATCGGTCACCCGCGCAAACAAGGCGGGCGGGGGCGACATTCCACCTCGGAATCGGAGGGAGGCCGCTCAGCCCCGGGTCGGCGCCAGATGACGGTGGTGGGGCTGCAAGGGGGTGCCGTCGACCGCGCAATGATGTCGGGCAGCGGGGGTCTGGTCGGGCAGTGTGTCGTTGCGGATCGTTAACCACGCCAGCACGCCCCCGGCCAGAGACAGAGCCGCAGATATGAGCATCGCGGTGCGGAATCCAGGACCGAAGGCGCCCGGATTCTGGTAGTCGCCCCCCGTCAGACCGGCTGCCACGGGCAGGGCCGCGACCGCCAGCAGTCCTGCGACCCGAGCCACCGCGTTGTTTATCCCCGAGGCAACGCCGGCGTGGCGGTCGTCCGCCGAGGCCAGCACCGTCGCGGTCAGGGGCGCTACCGTCAGAGACAGACCGAGACCGAAGATGATCACCGAGGGGAGAATGCCGGTCAGGTAGCTGCTGCCGGCCGAGATCGTGGACATCGACACCATGCCCGCGGCCATGCTCACCGGGCCTGCAGCCATGGGAAAGCGCGGCCCAATTCGCTGGGCGAGGTCGCCCGCCCGCGCCGAGAGGACGAGCATCAGTAGTGTCACGGGAACGGTCGCCATACCCGCCTGCAGCGGCGAGTACCCGACTACCTGCTGCAGCTGCACCGTCAGCAGGAAGAAGACTCCGCTCAGAGCTGCGTACACGACGAAGGTGACCAGATTCGCACTGGTGAACTGGTGCGAGTTGAAGATATCCGGGGGAATCATCGGATGGCTCCCGCGTCTTTCCACCAAGACGAAACCTATGAATCCCGCCACGCCCAACAACGCCGCCAGCAGCACCTGAGGGGAACCGGCGCCGCGCTCCGGCGCTTCGATGAGGGCGAAGGTTAGACCGGCCAGACCCGCCCCGATCGAAATCGCGCCCAAGATGTCGGGACGGCGGGCGCTGGTCGGGTCATGGGTTTCGGGAACGTGGCGGACGGAGACGAACACGACGATCGCTGCGAGCGGGACGTTGAGAAGGAAGATGAAACGCCACGACAGCGCGTCGATCATGTAGCCGCCGAAAAGGGGCCCGATGGCGGCCGAGACGCCGCCAAGGCCGGACCAGGCTCCGACCGCTCTGGCGCGATCCTCTGGATGGAACGAGGCCTGGATGATCGCCAGGCTCGCCGGCGAGAGGAGAGCACCGCCGACGCCCTGCAGCACGCGCGCCGCGATCAGCATCTCGAGGTTGATCGCCAGGCCGCAGGCGAGGGAGGCCGCGGTGAACCACACGACTCCGACGATGAAGATGCGACGGCGCCCGTAGCGGTCCCCCAGGGCGCCCCCGGTGAGGATCAGGGCCGAAAGGGTCAACAGGTAGCCGTTGAGCGTCCATTGCAGGCCCGAGAGCCCTGCGTCCAGCTCTTCGCCGAGAACGGGGAGCGCCACGTTCACGACGGTTGCGTCCAGAGCGGCCACAGCCGAGCCCAGAATCGAGGCGAGCAGCACCCATCGGCCACTCGACGTGTTGTACCGGACGAAGCTGTGCCCTTCGGCCAGTCTGTCCTGGGGTGGCGCGTCCTGCCGCGGAGGGCCCTCCGGCGTTGCCACTAGGCTCCTTGGGGAAGGCTTACTCGGCGTAGGGGACATCCTCGGGGGGCGGGGGGCCGGTGTAGCGGGCGCTCGGGCGTATCAACCTGTTGTCGGCGGCCTGTTCGAGAATGTGCGCGCACCAGCCGATGGTCCGGCTCGAGGCGAACGTCGGCGTGAACATGGTGCGAGGGATGCCACACGAGTTCATGACCACTCCGGAGTAGAACTCGACGTTGGTTCGAAGCTTGCGTCCCGGCTTCATTTCCTCGAGAACGTCCACCACCGTCTCTTCGATCTTGCGGGCGAACTCGTACTGGTTGCCGCCCAGTTCGGCGGCGACATCTCTCAGCATCAGGGAGCGGGGGTCGTCGGTCTTGTAGACCCGGTGCCCGAAGCCCATGATCCGCTGTCCGTGCTCGACCGCGTTGCGGATCCACGGCTCGGCGTTCTCGGGTTCGCCTATGGCGTCGAGCATGTCGAGGGCGCGACTTGGCGCCCCGCCATGAAGAGGGCCGGAAAGGGCGCCGATTGCCCCGACCACGGCGGCGCCCAGGTCGGCGCCGGTAGAGGTAATGACCCGGGCGGTGAAGGTTGACGAGTTGAAGCCGTGGTCGATGGTGGAGATGAGATACTTCTCGACCGCCCGGGCGAGCTCGGGGTCGGGCTCCTCTCCGGTGAGCATGTAGAGGTAGTTTGCGGCGTAGGGGAGCTCGGGATGGGGCGCCACTGGATCGCGCCCCTCGCTCAGCCGGTAGAGCGAGGTGACGAGCGTTGGCACGAGCGCGCACGTTCGCATCGCTTCGGCGCGCAGTTCGTCCGCCTCGAGGTCGAGCGACGGCCGGTAATCGAGCGCATAGGTCGTTGCCGAAAGAGCGGTTCGGAGCGCGTCCAGCGGTATGAAGTGGTCGCCTGCCTTCGCGATCGCAGGAAGAAGGTCGGCCATCTCCTCCGGGAGTTTGCGGAGCGGGGCGATCTCCTCGATCCACTCGTCGTGCTGGCCCTTCGTGGGTAGCTCGCCGTGAAAGAGGAGATACCAGGCGTCCTCGAGGGTCCTCTTGCCCGCGACCTCGACGGCCGAGTACTGCCTGTAGTGATAGAAGCCCTCCTCACCGCGCACGTCGCCGATCTCGGTGGTGGCCACGACGACCCCCTCGAGGCCTTTGGGGGCATCGTTCTCGGAGCCGTCGGAACCGGAGCTGCCGGACTGCTTGGCATTGCTTTCTGGCATCGCGCTAAACCCTCCAAGCCTCGACCTCTAAAGGAACCCGCCGTGTTGTCGGCGTCGTTGACGACCCGGGCATCGTAAGTATGTCGCGGTCGAGGGTACCCGGCCCACGGGCCGCACTCTTCTTCCATCCTCGGCCGGACTAGGCCGATATGCCATAATCCCATCGAGGTAAGTACGCCCGGGTAATTAACGGGGAGAAATACGAACGTATGTTCGCCTGGTGCGGTTAAATGTCACAGCACCTCTCTAGAGTCTTCGATGTTGGCAAGACCACCCCAACCGGGCCAGGCAGCTCGGGTTAGCTCAGGAGGACCAAGTGGCGAACATCAGGGAAAGCGGCGTACACGGCGTAAAGGATCACAGCCGCAATCTGTCCGGACGAGATGCCGTGCTGGACATGGCCTTGGCCCAGATCGAAAAGCAGCATGGCAAGGGCTCGATCATGCGCTTGGGCGACGAATCGAGGCTCAATGTCGAGGTCGTCCCCACGGGATCGCTTGCGCTCGACCTCGCTCTTGGGGTGGGCGGTCTTCCGCGGGGCCGGATCGTCGAGATCTTCGGCCCGGAAGGCTCGGGGAAGACAACCGTCAGCCTGCATGTGGTGGCCGAGGCGCAGAAGGCGGGCGGGCTTGTCGCCTTCATCGATGCCGAGCACGCTCTCGATCCCTCCTATTCGAAGGCGCTGGGGGTGGACATCGACGACCTGCTCGTGTCGCAGCCGGACACCGGCGAGCAGGCGCTCGAGATCGCCGACACGCTGGTGCGCTCGGGCGCCCTCGATGTGATCGTCATCGATTCGGTGGCGGCGCTGGTGCCCCGCGCCGAGATCGAGGGCGAGATGGGCGACACGCACGTCGGCCTGCAGGCACGCCTGATGTCGCAGGCGCTTCGGAAGCTGGCCGGGAACGTGAACCGCTCCAAGACGATCCTCGTATTCATCAACCAGATCCGGGAGAAGATCGGGGTGATGTTCGGGTCCAACGAGACCACCCCCGGCGGACGGGCCCTGAAGTTCTATTCTTCGGTGAGGCTCGACGTCCGCCGAATCGACTCACTCAAGGACGGTGCTGAGATCGTCGGCTCACGCGTCCGGGTAAAGGTGGTCAAGAACAAGGTCAGCGCGCCGTTCCGGAAGGCCGAGTTCGACATCCAATACGGCTTCGGTATCTCCAAAGAAGGCAGTCTTCTTGATGTCGCCATCGAGCACGGATTCGTGAGGAAATCCGGAGCCTGGTTCATCTACGGTGACGATCAGCTCGGCCAGGGCCGGGAGAACGCCAAAACCTTCCTTGCGGACAATCCCGATATCGCGACCGAGATCGAGCTCAAGGTCAAAGAGAAGCTGGGGTTGATCGAGTCGGAGGATGACGACCTACCGGGTATCGACGCCGCCCCCGCCAAACCAGCCTCCTAGGCCTCGCAAACGGTGGCTATTGGTCCCAGCGCACCAGCGTCCTTTGAAGAGAGCGACCTGAGCGAGGCGATGCACCGGGCGGGAAGGCTGCTCGAAAAGAGAGCCCGTTCCGAGTTCGAGATCAGAGAACGGTTGACCGGGGCCGGCCTCGACCGGCCCACGGTCGACCGGGCCATCGAGCGCCTCAGCGAGATCCGGTTGATCGACGATCACGCCTTCGCTCTTCAATGGATCACCGAGCGGTCGGTCCGGAAGGGGCTGGCTCCGGCTGCTCTGCTGGCCGAGCTCGAGGCAAAGGGGGTAGCGCGCGACACCGCCGAGGCGGCGCTGTCTGAGGTCGCGATGGACGAGGAGGCTCACGCGCGCGCCGTGGCAGTGCGCCTGTCGCGCAAGGTGTCGGGGCGTCCCGCTGCTACCCAGGCGAACCGGCTTCGGGACATGCTTGCCCGGCGGGGGTTCTCTCCAGAGGCGGCCATTGCGGGGGTGCGGGCGGTGCTTCCCCCGGACGGATGGGATTAACTGGCTGAGATATCTGGCTGATGCCTGTGAGGGAGATGGGCTCGATGTGGGAATAGGGCATCGCGGGTGGGCAGAGGGTCGTACGATGGGAGTCGCGTTACATCAATCAACCACCCGAAACGGTACAGATGAAGCCAAGAGCGACACTTTGATCCTGCCGCCCACGTGCACATTGGAGCGCCGGTCCGAGATACACCCGGCGAACCGTGTGGGTTTGCGGCCGGCCGTCCTCGAGGAATTACCGGTGGACGCATTGCGATTTGCTCTGTCTTGCCTGTACTGCGCCCTCGCGCGGCAATCCGCCGCTGCGTCGGCCGGTTGGGGTCATGAAAGGAGCGGGAGATGGAGATCGTGCTCGGTCTCGTCCTCGGCCTCCTCGCCGGAATCGGCATCGGTTATCTCATCCGCAGAAGCATGGCGGAGCGACAGGTCGCGTCGGCCGAAAATCGAGCGAGGACCATCCTCGAGGATGCTCGGCGAGCCAGCGAAGCCGCTAAGCGAGAGGCACTGGTCGAGGCAAAAGATGAGATCTACAAGATGCGCGCCGATGTGGAGGGCGAGCTCAAGGAGCGGCGGGGGGAGAGTGACCGCAAGGAGCAGCGCCTAGAACAGCGCGAGGTCGCCCTCGATCAAAGGGTGACGTCTCTTGACCGAAAAGAGCAGGTCGTCGAGACCAGATTGGTCGAAATGGCCGAGGCGAGCAACGAGCTCGAGCGCCTTGCCGCCGCCGCTCACACCGAGCTCGAGCGCGTGGCCGGCATGACGGCGCAGGACGCCAAGCAGGCGCTGGTCGAGCAGATCGAGGACGGCGCCAAGAGGGATGCCATGCTCATCGTGCGCGACCTCGAGTCCCAGGCCCGAGAGGAAGCAGACAGACGGGCCCGCAAGATCGTCTCGATAGCGATGCAACGGGTAGCCTCTGAGCTGACGACCGAGTCGACCGTGACTACGGTCACCCTTCCGAGCGAGGACATGAAGGGCCGTATTATCGGGCGGGAGGGACGCAACATCCGCGCCTTCGAGAGCGCCACGGGGACCAACCTGATCATCGACGACACCCCCGAGGCGGTCGTCCTTTCCTGCTTCGATCCGATCCGCCGGGAGAGCGCCAGACTCACGCTCGAGAAGTTGGTCGGTGACGGCCGCATCCAGCCGGCGCGTATCGAAGACCTTCACGAGAAATCCAAGGTCGAGGTCGAGAGGGCCATTCAGGAGGGCGGCGAATGGGCCGTTCTCGAGACCGGAATCACCGACATGCACCCGGAGCTCATAAGAGTGCTGGGCAGACTCAAGTTCCGTACCTCCTACGGCCAAAATGTCCTGAGGCACGTCGTCGAGGCGTCCCACATTGCGGGGATGATCGCCGCCGAGCTCGGCACGAATGTGGCCTCGGCCAAGCGCTGCACGCTTCTGCACGACATCGGCAAAGCCGTTACCCACGAGATCGAGGGGTCTCACGCCATCATCGGGGCCGAGATCGCCCGCAGACTGAAGGAGTCGCCCGAGGTTTGCCATGCCATCGAGGCGCACCACAACGAGGTCGAGCCTCGCACGGTCGAAGCCGTCATCACTCAGACGGCCGACGCGATATCCGGCGCCCGCCCGGGTGCCCGCCGGGAGACGCTCGAGACCTATGTAAAGCGTCTCGAGCGCCTCGAGGAGATTGCGATGGAATTCGAGGGAGTGGACAAGGTCTATGCCATGCAGGCCGGCCGCGAGGTGCGGGTAATGGTCAAGCCAGGCCACGTTGACGACCTCCAGGCCGAGGTCATCGCCCGCGACATCGCCAAAAAGGTCGAGGAAGAGCTTCAATATCCCGGACAGATCAGGATCATGACGATTCGCGAAACGCGTTCTTCGTCCTACGCCAAGTAGGTAGAGCCGGGGTCCCGTCTGTTAGCTTCGCCACGGGAGCGAAGTTGATAAAGGGAGGCCGACATGAGCGTGCAACAGGTGGGATTTGGATCGCCGTCCGAGGCGATGCGAGCGCCGAAAGAAGACATCCTGTACGTCGCCGGGCTGTATGAAGGCACCGGTGTCGACGAACCCGACTTCCTGGCGGTCGTCGACGTCAACCCCGACTCGCCCTCGTACTCCGAGGTGATCCACCGCACTGCGATGCCCAACATCGGTGATGAGCTGCATCACTACGGCTGGCAGGTGTGCAGCTCCGCATGCCACAGCACAGACAACGAGCGGAAACATCTCGTGGTCCCCGGACTCAGGTCCTCCCGCATCCACATAGTTGACGTGGTGAGCGACGAGCGTGCACCGGAGATCGTCAAGGTGATCGAGCCCGAGGAGATCAAGGCCAAGACCGGGCTTTCCGCCCCCCACACCGTCCACTGCATGCCCGGCGACAATGTCGTCATATCGATGCTTGGCAACGCCGAGGGCGGCCCGGGCGCCGGCTATCTGGTGCTGGATGCCACCACCTTCGAGATCAAGGGCCGGTGGGAGGCAAACGGCGCGCCGGAATGGGGTTACGACTTCTGGTATCAGCCCCGCCAGAACACGTTGATCTCGAGCGAATGGGCAGCGCCTGAGGTCTTCATGCCCGGCTTCGATCTCGCCGACGTTGCGGCCGGCAAGTACGGCCATTCGATCCACTTCTGGGATCTGAGGGAACGCAGGGTCACCCAGTCGATAGATCTCGGGAATGATGGAATGATTCCCCTGGAAATCAGGTGGTTGCACGATCCCGCCGCCGAAACGGGCTTTGTCGGCGCGGCGCTCTCCTCGGTGGTGTGGCGTTTCTATCGGGACTCGGGCGAATGGTCCGCGGAGAAGGTCGTCGAGGTCGAGCCACGTGACCTCGCCACCTTTCCGGTTCCGGTTCCCGGTCTGATCACCGATCTGGTTCTGTCGATGGACGACCGTTTTCTGTTCTTCTCCAACTGGCTCCACGGCGATTTGCGCGGATACGACGTCTCCGACCCCGCACTTCCCAGGCAGGTTGGCTCGGTGCCCCTCGGCGGGCTGTTCGAAGAAGCGGTCCATCCCAACGGAACGGTTTTGCACGGGGGGCCCCAGATGCTGCAATTGTCGATGGACGGGCGACGGCTCTACGTCAGCAACTCACTGTTTTCGACCTGGGACAACCAGTTCTACCCCGACCTCAAGTCCTGGGTCGTGCAGGTAGACATCGCAGAGGACGGCGCGATGACGATCAATCCCGACTTCTTCGTCGATTTCTCCGCCCTACCTGGGGCGCCGCGCGCCCACGAGATGCACCTACCGGGAGGAGACGTAACCACCGAGATCTTTCAGTAGGTCTCACCGTAACCACTCCGCTTGAAAAGGCCCCCGGCCCGTCTTTGGGGGGCGGCCCCAATATCTTGAAGTATGCTCCTCGGCTTGGCCGGCGAAACCGAGGGGGATCTGTGAAGCGTGTCGCAATGCTTGTTTGTGTCTGTCTGCTCGTAGTGGGGATGACCGCCGGGGCGGGTGCGAGGCAAGGCCCAGGTTCGGACGAAGCGGGCAGGTTCTTTCTTCGGCATCGGGCCCTGAAGGCCCTTGCGGCGGCGGATGCGACGGCGGCTCCGGGAGCCTTCCTCCCCTCGTCCCGTGAGTGCACCGTCAGGGGTGCGCCAGACAACCTCAACCTGGATTGCGACGATCCGGAGTTCGAGTCCCCCAACAACGAGCCGCACATCGTCGTGGACCCGGAGGACCCACAGCACATGATCGCCAGCTCGAACGACTACGAATCGTGCTGCGACGAGTTCTACACAACCTTTGACGGGGGCAAGACGTGGAAGACGGGCGACATGTCGGCGGAGTCACCTAACGAGATCGGCAGCGACCCGGTGACCGCGATCGACCCGGTGTCGGGAAACGCCATCCACTCCTCGCTGAACTTCGAGTTCACCGATGACGGACTGGCGACCAACGGCGACGTGGTCGTCTCGCTTTCGGAGGACGGCGGTCTCACCTGGGGCGAGCCCGTAGTAGTTCAAAGGGGCAGAGGTGACGACGACGACCCGGTGCAGCTCTTCAACGACAAGCAGTGGGTGCTCACCGACACGAACCCGGACTCCCCTTACTACGGCCGCACCTATCTCACCTGGTCGCGTTTCCGCGCCGAGTCGGGGGTCTACGTCGAATCCCCGATCTTCGAGTCCCACAGCGACGACGGCGGCGAGACGTGGTCCGATCCGCAGGAGATCTCGGGCAGGAGCCCGACATGCACCTACCAGGAGGCCGGTGGCGGGCGCGACTGCGACGAGGACCAGGGATCGGTTCCAGCGGTGGCCCCGGACGGAACCGTTTATGTGTCCTTCCAGAACGCCCAGCACGAGGCGGCGTGGGAGGCCGGAGAACAGTTCGAGGACCAGTACATGGTCGTGCGCTCCGAGGACGGGGGCGAGACCTGGGACAATCCGGTCTCGGTTGCAGACATGGAGGACGGGTCGCGCGACTTCCCGCTCAACGTGGACGACCGTCAGACCCTTACGAACTACCAGCTCCGGGTGCCCACCTTCGGCCACTTCGTCTCCGACCCGAACAGCGGCAGGCTGTACCTCGTCTTCACCGACAACCGGGCCGGAAGGCACGATGTCGCCAGGCCGGTGACGGACACAAACGTCTTCATCACCTCCTCGGCAGATGGGATCAAGTGGACCACGCCCTCGGCGGTGACCAGCCGGACCACCGATCAGTGGTTCCCGTCGGTCGACGTGAACCCGGTGACGGGGGAGGTTGGGGTTCTGTACCACGACCGGATCGAGGATGGATTCCGCGACAGGCTGTACACCACCACACTGGCCGAGGGACGTCCGGGAGCGTGGACCTACACAAGGGTTGCGAGCGCGGGCTCGCATCCCCGCAACTCGCTGTACTTCCGCGCCGCAGAGGAGGGCTGTTGGAAGTGCTCGGTGTTCCATGGGGACTACATCAGCCTCGACTACGGCAGCGACGGCAGCGCGAACGCGGTGTGGACGGACATGCGCCGCTACGTAGACCTCGGGGTGCCGGGAGGGACCGGCTTCACCGAGAACATCTTCTTCTCGCGACTCTAGGGTCGGTGGGGCAGCGGTAGGGATACCTACCGAGGGCGGAGCGCCGACTTCCGGCGCACCGCCCCGGTAGACTCAGGGTCGTGAGCACCGGCCCCCGCACCTACTCCATCCGCACCTTCGGGTGCCAGATGAACGAACACGACTCCGAGCGGATGGCCGGCATGCTCGAGGCCGGCGGTTACACACGGTCGGAGAATCCGAAGGATGCCTCCGTGCTCGTGTTCAACACGTGCTGCATCCGTGAGAACGCCGACTCGAAGTTGTACGGCAACCTGGGTCATGCGAAACGGATCAAGGACGAGAGTCCCGGGATGCGGATAGTCGTAGGCGGCTGCCTCGCACAGAAGGACCGTCATGCCATCCAGAGGCGCGCCCCGTGGGTCGACGTCGTTCTGGGGACCCATAACCTCGCAAGCCTGCCCCGCCTGCTCGAGGAATCGCAGCGCGCCCCCGCCTTCGAGATTCTCGAGCAGACAGAGGTGTTCCCGTCCGCCCTCCCGGCGCGCCGCTCCTCCCCGTGGCATGCATGGGTGTCCATCTCGATAGGCTGCAACAACGCTTGCACCTTTTGCATCGTCCCGGCGGTGCGCGGCAAGGAGGTGTCGCGGCGCGGCCACGACATCGTCGAGGAGGTCGAGTCCCTGGTGGACGACGGCGTCGTCGAGGTCACACTGTTGGGTCAAAACGTTAACTCGTACGGCCGTGATCTCGGCGGGACGCCGTTGTTCGCCGAGTTGCTGCGAGCACTGGACAAGGTGGACGGACTCGAGCGCATCCGCTTCACCAGCCCCCATCCGAAGGACTTCAGGGCCGACACGGTGGCGGCGATGGCGGAGTGTGACTCCGTCTGCGAGCACATCCACCTGCCCCTGCAGGCGGGCTCGGATCGCGTGCTGAAGATGATGAAACGCGCCTACACGAGGACGCGATACCTCGACAAAGCGCGCATGGTACGCGAGGCGGTCCCGGGCGTCGCCATCACCACCGACATCATCGTCGGCTTCCCCGGCGAGACCGAGGACGACTTCGATGCCACCCTCGAGGTCGTCCAAGAGGTGCGTTACGACGCCGCCTACACCTTCCAGTACTCCCCCCGCCCTGGGACGGTTGCCGCCGGGCTCCCTGATCACCTTCCCAAAGAGGTCGTGCAGCGACGCTATGACCGGCTCGTCGAGCTTCAAGAGGCGATCTCTCTGGAGCAGAACCGTCGGGCGGTGGGATCCGCCACGGAGGTGCTCGTCGAGGGCATCTCGAAGAAGGATCCTTCGAGGTTGACCGGTCGCACGAGGACGGGCAAGCTGGTCCACTTCCCAGAAGGCGATCGTCCGATATCCGACGGCTCGCTGCGGGACGTGACCATCGACCTGGCCCACCCTCACTACCTCGAGGGCCACCTGGCCCGGGGGGAGGCCCGGCTCGGGCGCGTGAGCCTACCTCTGGTGGGAGCGGGGAGAGGCTGCGGCCCGGACGCCTGACCAAGACCTGGAGCTTACCTCGGTGGGAGAGGACGCCGAAGGTGGCTCCGCGGGACGCCTCGCCGCCCTGGTGGGCCCCACCGCAGTGGGAAAGACCGCCGCCGCAGTCGCGATCGCCGAGGCTCTCGGCGCCGAGATCGTCTCCTGCGACTCGATGCAGATCTACAAGGGGATGGACATCGGGACCGCCAAGCCTGGCCCGGAGCTTCTCGCCCGGGTTCCGCACCATCTCATCGATCTGGTAGATCCAGCTCACGAGGTTACCGTGTCGGAGTTCCAGGCCCTGGCGCGAGCGGCAATCGCAGAGATCGCCGGACGGGGGGGCCTTCCTCTGCTTGTGGGTGGGTCCGGCCTCTATTTCCGCGCCGTGGTCGACGACCTGGATTTCCCCCCGACGCATCCCGAGGTCAGGCGGAGGCTGGAGGCCGAGGCCGGCAGGCTTGGCCCAGCCGCCCTGCACGCGCGGCTGGCCGCCCTCGACCTCGAGGCGGCGGAGCGGATGGAGCCGGGC
This sequence comes from Actinomycetota bacterium, assembly GCA_030860455.1. Classification (GTDB taxonomy): domain Bacteria; phylum Actinomycetota; class CADDZG01; order CADDZG01; family WHSQ01; genus JACDDL01. Next base: position 9,527 of record JALZIC010000030.1, on the reverse strand, counting down.
AACGCCCGAAGGGTCGTGCGGGCGCTTGAGGTCATCGAGATCACCGGACGCCCGTTCTCGCAGGGTTACTCATGGGGCCGTCTCGGCGGACCGTTTGAGCTGTGCGTGGCCGGGCTCACGAGGGAGCGAGCCGAGCTCTACGCCCGGATCGAACGGCGCGTCGACGCGATGCTGGAGGCCGGCCTCGTGGAGGAGGCGAGGGCCCTGGGAGCGCGAGGGGTGGCACGCACGGCGCGGCACGCGCTCGGCTACCGGCAGATCCTCGAAGCGCCCCCAGATACTTCCCAGGCGGCAATACGAGCCGACATCGTGCGGGCAACGAAGAGGTTCGCCAGGCGTCAGGAGTCCTGGTTCAGGGCGGACGCGCGGGTGCGATGGTTCGATGCGGCCGCTCGGGGGCTCGATGATGACCTCGCTGCCTGGCTCCGCCATGACCGGGGCCCGTGATCCGACCCTCCGGGAACGCCGGCTGCCCGTTAGCGGGCGGTGGCTGCTCCTGCGATGTCGCAGGTTGGCGTTAGCGTAGGCCCATGGATTTCGCCAAGTACCAGGGAATCGGCAACGACTTCGTCATGCTCGCCGACCCGGACGACAGGCTGAGGCTCGATGCAGACACCGCGGCCCGCCTGTGCGACCGGCGCTTCGGTATCGGAGCGGACGGGGTCATCAGGGTGGCGCCGGGCCGCGACGGCGGCGACCTGCTGATGGACTACGTGAATGCGGATGGCTCGGTTGGCGAGATGTGCGGCAACGGGATCCGTTGCCTCGCCCTGTTCGCGCTCGAGCGCGACCTCGCGACCGGGCCGACCCTCGAGGTCGAGACCGGGGCCGGCGTCAAGGTCGTCGAGATCCAGGGGGACGGGAGGGTCCGGGTGGACATGGGCGCGCCGGAGTTCAGACCGCGCTCGATCCCCGTCGTTTGGGACGGCGACGACGCCCTGCACGCCAAGGTCGAGCTCGGCGAAGGGGTGGTCGAGGCGGCGTGCGTTGGGATGGGAAATCCTCACGCGGTGCTGTTCGTGGACGATCCGGACACCGCCCCGGTGCAGACCCTGGGACCTGAGCTCGAGCACCACCCCGCTTTTCCCAACCGTGTGAACGTGGAGTTCGTGGCGATCCACGGCCCCGCCCTGATCCGGATGCGGGTGTGGGAGCGCGGTTCGGGCGAGACCCTTGCGTGCGGGACGGGGGCATGCGCGGCTGCTGTCGCGGCCCGCCTGCTGAGAGACACCGACCCGACCGTGACCGTCGCGCTCCCCGGCGGTGATCTCGAGGTGTCCTGGGCGGGCCGGGACGGCGGCCCCCACCCGGTCGTGATGACCGGCCCGGCAACCAAGAGCTTCGAAGGCACCTTCGATCTCGAGGCCTATCGATGAAGACCGCGGCTCGCATCGCCAAACTTCCGCCGTACCTGTTCGCCGAAATCGACCGGAAGGTTGCGCGGGCGCGCGCGCGGGGGGCCGACATCATCTCGTTCGGCGTCGGCGATCCCGACCTTCCGAGCCCGCCGCACGTCGTGGAGGCTCTCGCAGACGCGGTCCGCAATCCCGCCACCCACCGTTATCCTGCCTATACCGGCATGCCCGAGTTCCGGAGGGCGATCGCAGCCTGGTACCTGCGCCGCTTCGGCGTCGACCTAGATCCGGACACCGAGATTCAACCGCTGGTTGGATCCAAAGAAGGCATCTACCATCTTCCGGTCGCATTCCTGGACGTGGGCGACGTCGCGCTGGTGCCGGATCCCGGCTATCCCGTATACGAGACGGGCACGATCCTGGCCGGGGGCGAGCCGTATGGCATGCCGCTGGCTGCGGAACGTGCCTGGCAGCCCGACCTCGGCTCGATCCCGCCGGCGACGCTCGAGCGCGCCAGGATCATGTGGCTCAACTACCCGTCGAATCCCACCGCCGCAACGGTCGACTCTTCATTCTTTGACCGTGCCGTGGCGTTCTGCAGGGACCACGACCTGCTCCTGGCTCACGACGCCGCCTATACCGAGATCACCTTCGACGGCTACGCCGCCCCGAGCGTGCTCCAGTCTGACGGAGCCCGCGACTGTGCGGTCGAATTCCACTCGCTCTCCAAGACCTACAACATGACCGGCTGGAGGATCGGCTGGGTGGCGGGCGCTCCAGAGGCAATCGAGGCAATCAAGAGGTTGAAGACCAACATCGACTCCGGGATCTTCGACGCGGTCCAGGCCGCGGGCGTCGCCGCTCTCGACGGGCCCCAGGACCACCTTGCGGCCACCGTCGAGCGCTACCGGAAGAGACGTGACCTGTTGTGCGACGGGCTGGTGTCGATGGGCGTCACCGTCGAGCCCCCCAGGGGGTCGATCTACCTGTGGGTGCCGGTGCCCGACGGGCACACCTCCGAGACCTTCACCACCCTGCTGCTGGACGAGGCGGACATTGTGGCCGCCCCAGGCAACGGTTACGGACCGTCCGGAGAGGGCTTCGTTCGTTTCTCCATCACCCTCGCCGACGACCGTTTGGAGGAGGGTGTCGAGCGCCTGAGGAAGGCATTCGGATGAGCCCTCCTCCGCGTACCCATGCGACCCGGCCGGAGCGCGAGCGGGCCGTGCTGGTTGGCTTGGCTTCGGGACGCCGGGGCGTCGACGAGGCCGAATGGTCGCTCGACGAGCTCGAGGCCCTCGCCGACACCGCCGGCGCCGACGCCGTGGACCGGATCATCCAGCGGCGAGACTCGCCGGATCCGACCACCTACCTGGGGAAGGGCAAAGTCGATGAGGTGGTGGGTATCGCCGCCGCGCTCGATGCCGAGTTGCTTATATTCGACGACGAGCTGACCCCGGCCCAGGGCCGCAACCTCGAAGAGCAGGCAGGCGTCAACCCCCTGGCGGAGCGCGGCCTGAAGATCGTCGACCGGACCGGGTTGATTCTGGATATCTTCGCCCAGCACGCCCGGTCGGCCGAAGGGAAGCTCCAGGTCGAGCTCGCCCAACTGAACTACGGGCTTCCCCGGCTTCGAGGCTGGGGCGAGGTTCTCTCTCGAATGGGTGGAGGCATCGGCACGAGAAGGGGGCCGGGGGAGACACAGCTCGAGGCCGAGAGGCGGGCGCTCCTGCGCCGGATCCAAAGAGTCAAGAAAGATCTCGTCGAGCTCGAGCAGACGCGCGAGATCAAGCGCAAACGCCGGGCCTTGGGTGGGTCTCCACTGATTGCGTTGGTCGGCTACACAAACGCGGGAAAGTCGACCTTGCTGCGTAGTCTGACCGGGGCGGGTGCGCTGATCGAGGACCAGCTGTTCTCGACCCTCGACCCCACCACCCGCCGTCTCGAGCTCGAGCATGGGCGTGAAGTGCTCATCACCGACACGGTTGGCTTTGTCCAGAAGCTGCCGACGGAGCTTGTCGAAGCCTTTCGATCAACCCTCGAGGAAGTGGTCGAAGCTTCACTCCTGCTGCACGTCGTGGATGCCGGTAGAGATCCGGTGAGGCAGATCGACGCCGTGAACACCGTCCTGGCCCAGATCGGAGCGGCGGACAAGCCGGCCCTGCTGGCCATGAACAAGACAGACCTGCTGACCCCGGCCGCTCGTGATGCGCTGGGGGGTCGGTGGCCTGATGCGGTCTTCCTGTCCGCCGAGGGCGGCCACGGGATCCCCGAGCTACGCGAGCGGGTGGGAGGAGAGCTGGCGAGACTGTGGGTCGAGGTCGAGCTCGAGGTCCCCTTCGACCACGGTGAGGTCGTAGCCCGGCTTCACGACCAGGGAGAGGTCCTGGAGGAAAGCTACACGGACGAAGGCACCCAGCTGACTGCCCGGGTCGAGCGCAACTCGCTGCCGTCTCTCACCCCGTATCTCCGCACCTCCGCCTGACCTTCGCGAGCCTCAGACGGTACGGAAGACGGCGACCACCTTTCCGAGTATCTCAGTTCCGGGGGACGCCTCGAAGGGCTGCAGGGACGGGTGGGCGGGCTCGAAGATGATGTCCGAGCCCCGGTGGCGAATGCGCTTGACGGTCGCTTCGGGAGCGTCGCCGAATTCGCTGGGCATCATGGCAGCAACTATCTCGCCCGTGTGCGCGGTGGGTTGCTGGCGCACGACCACGTAGTCACCGTCGAGGATACCCGCCTCGATCATCGAGTCACCGCTCACCTCGAGCATGAACACGTTTCCGTCTCCGACCAGGTCGGCGGGGAACGGGTAGACGTCTTCGACCTGGGACTCGGCCAGTATGGGCTGGCCTGCGGCGATGCGGCCAAGAAGCGGCACCGATCTGGTGGGCCTGCGGTCGGCCGCCAGTCCCGTGTCGGCATCGAACAGCACCTCGATAGCGCGGGGCTTCGTGGGATCGATCCGCAGGTACCCCTTGCGCTGAAGCGCCTGCATGTGTGAATGGGCTGTGGAGCTCGAGGCCAATCCCATTGCGTCGCAGATCTCGCGCACCGAGGGCGGATAGCCTCTGTCCGCGATCGTGTCGGCGATGAACTGCAGGGTTTGGCGTTGGCGTTCGGTCAATCCCTCGGCCACAGTGTTCGCTCCTTGTTCGTCTAGGGCCTGTCTCGGCCGGCTCTTCTCGGGCGTGCGGCCGCTGGCATGGACGGGGATGCGCCATTCTGCGTACTTGCCCGGTCCCAGCGTTCGTCAGATCGCCCGAACGTACGTTCCCCACTGTATGTGCCCGGGGGCCTCAGAGCAAGAACATACGTTCGGTTTTCCGATTGTGGGCGAACGTACGTTCGTGTACACTATCGAACACAGGTTCGGGTGTGGTTCCCGATCAGTTTGTGAAGCCTGCTCCGCCCCGTGGGGTTTCGTGGCCCCCAAGAGGCCCTCGACCCAGCGGGAAAGTGTCACAGGCGCTCACTAGCGTGGGCCTGTACCGGCGAGACCGAAAGGGAGTTGGTGACGGTGGCGATCAGACGGGAAGAGCTTCACGAGTCCGAGGGCGTCGTCCTTCAGTTCCCCCGGGCCCACCCGCGTCTCCGGAGGGAGTACCTGGTCCGGAGGGTGGCGGTGGGCGCGGTGGGCGCAGTGATCGTCATCGTGGGAGCGGCGATGGTTCGCGACGGGCCCGTTGCGGCCGGCCAGCCGCCGAGGCCGGCCGAGGTGGGATCGGTGGCTCCGGGCGACACCCTCTGGGACCTGGCCCGTCGGTACTCTCCTCCCGGTGCAGATTTGCGCGCCTACGTGGACAGGCTCGTCCGCGCCAACGGTCTGGCCGGCCGTCCCCTTCAGGCGGGCATGCGTCTGAGATTCCCCCGATAAAAGTCGGAGATTCCCCCGATTAATCAGATGGCCCTTTTCCGCATCTCCTCTTGACCTGAGACTCACAGAGGCGTAGTTTCATCCATGCGATTTAGCACATCTGGTAGCTCCCCCAGCAGAGAGCACAATATGTTGTGTCGCCTTCTGCTGAGTGGGATGATTAGATGAACCCGAAGCCGGCGGGCCGCCGGCCGCTTCGAAGGGAGTTCTTGCCAATGACACAGGCAATCGGCCTCAATGCGACATCGGGTGACACCGGGGACGCAAACGGCACCCCCGGACTCGGCGTGCAGAGGTACTTCACCACGGCAGACGCCCACCCCTATGACGCCATCGAATGGGAGCTCAGGGATTCGGTGATCCAGAACTGGAGAACCGGCGAGGTGGCGTTCGAGCAGAACAACGTCGAGTTCCCCAAAGCTTGGTCGCAGAACGCCACCAACATCGTGACGCAGAAGTACTTCCGTGGTCCGCTCGACAGCCCTCGCCGGGAGCGCTCGGTCAAGACGTTGATCGACCGGGTTGTTGGTCGCTACGCCGAAGAGGGTTTGGCGGCCGGCTACTTCGCCGACAACGCCGAGGCGCAGGTCTTCAAGGACGAGCTCACGCATCTGCTCGTGAACCAGAAGGCCGCCTTCAACTCGCCGGTGTGGTTCAACGTCGGTTCCAGCCCCAAGGGACAGGAGCAGGTGAGCGCGTGCTTCATCCTTTCGGTCGAGGACGAGATGAAGTCGATTCTCAACTGGTACGTGGAAGAGGGCACCATCTTCAAGGGGGGATCGGGATCGGGCATCAATCTCTCGTCGATCCGTTCCTCGAAAGAGAGGTTGAGCTCCGGGGGCGGGGCGTCCGGGCCCGTGTCTTTCATGCGGGGGGCCGATGCGTCCGCCGGCACGATCAAGTCGGGGGGCGCAACCCGGCGCGCCGCAAAGATGGTCGTGCTCAACGCCGATCACCCGGACGTGCGGGATTTCATCTGGTGCAAGGCGCTCGAGGAGAGGAAGGCGCGCGCCCTGCGGAGCGCCGGCTTCGATATGGACCTGGACGGGAGCGACTCCCACTCGATCCAGTACCAGAACTCGAACAACTCAGTGCGCGTCACAGACGAGTTCATGGGTGCTGCTCTCGAGGATCGGGACTGGCACCTGACTGCTGTCACAACCGGCGAAACGATCGAAACGGTTCCTGCTGCGGACCTGTTGAACGAGATCGCGCAGGCTGCGTGGGAGTGCGCCGACCCCGGCTTTCAGTACGACACGACGATCAATGACTGGCACACGTGCCCGGCTTCGGGCCGCATCAACGCATCCAATCCCTGCAGTGAGTACCTCCATGTGGATGACTCGTCCTGCAATCTCGCATCACTCAACCTGATGAAGTTCGTCGACGATGACGACCGCTTCGACGTCGAGGCGTTCAAGCACGCTGTGGGGATCATGTTCATAGCGCAGGAGATCTCCGTCGGCTTTGCCTCCTATCCGACCGAGAAGATCACGCAGAACTCGCACAGCTTCCGGCAGCTCGGACAAGGCTATGCAAACCTGGGCGCGTTGCTGATGTCGCAAGGTGTGGCCTACGACTCCGACGAGGGGCGCGCGTGGGCCGGTGCCATCACCGCCCTGATGACCGGCCATTGCTATGCGACATCGGCCCGGCTCGCGGCGAGATTGGGCGCGTTCGAGGCCTACGGCAAGAATGCCGAGCCGATGCTCAGGGTCATGAACAAGCACCGGGATGCGGCGTCTCAGATCCCAGAGGGACAGGCTCCCTCCGAAATGGTGGAGGCCGCAAGATCGGCCTGGGACGAAGCTGTGGCTCTTGGCCGGGCGCACGGTTATCGAAACGCCCAGGCCACGGTGCTTGCGCCCACCGGGACGATTTCGTTCATGCTCGATTGCGACACCACAGGTGTCGAACCCGACCTGGCCTTGAAGAAGATGAAGAAACTGGTGGGCGGGGGCACGATGTCGATCGTCAACCAGACCGTGCCGCGTGCGCTAAGGAAGCTGGGCTACGACGAATCACAGATCGCGGACATCGTCACCTACATCGACGAGAACTCGCATGTAGTCGGCGCGCCACATCTCCACGAAGAGCACCTGCCGGTGTTCGACACGGCCATGGGCGACCGTTCGATCCACTACATGGGCCACATAAAGATGATGGCGGCGGTCCAGCCATTCATCTCGGGCGCGATCAGCAAGACCGTCAACCTGCCCGAGCAGGCGACGGTCGAAGAGATCGAACAGGTTTATGTCGAAGGATGGCGCCTGGGCCTCAAGGCTCTCGCCATCTATCGCGACAACTGCAAGGTGGCCCAGCCGCTGGCGGCGTCGAAGAAAACCGAACCGACAGCACGCGAAGCGGGCGTGGTGGCTCAGCCGTCGCCGATACGACGCCGGTTGCCTCGGGCGCGCCGGTCGATGACGTTCAAGTTCCGGGTCGCCGACACCGAGGGTTACCTGACCTCCGGCGAGTTCGACGACGGCAGCGTGGGGGAGATCTTCCTTCGGGTCGCCAAGCAAGGCTCGACGTTGGCGGGGATCATGGACGCGCTCGCGATCTCCGTGTCGATGGGATTGCAGTACGGCGTTCCGTTGTCCGCCTACGTCAAACAGTTCACGAATACCCGTTTCGAGCCGTCGGGCATGACCGACGATCCCGAGTTCAGGCTGGCGACGTCGATCCTGGACTACGTCTTCAGGCGGCTGGCGCTGCAGTATCTCAGCCCTGAGGAGCGTCACTCGCTCGGCATCAGGACCTCCGGCGAGCGCCAGTCCGAGATCGAAGGCACGCTCGAGTCCCCCGAGCCGGCGAAGGGCAACGGGAACGGGAACGGGCACGCGAAACCCGAGGCCGCCGGTGCGTCCGAGGCCGGCGCCGGGGTGATAGTGCTGGGGCCCGTTGCAGACGCCAGGACGGATTCACTGCCGATGTGCGGAACCTGCGGAACGTTGATGCAGCCCGCGGGCTCGTGTTTCGTCTGCACGGCATGCGGTTCCACCAGCGGCTGCAGCTAGCCATGAAGCACGCGCAATGTACAGAGTGTGGGGCCGAGTTGAGGCTCGTCCCCACACTCTGTCCCCTCTGTGGCGCCGAGATCAAACAGGAGGCGTCCTCCTTCGATGGGTGGCAGGTAGACGAGTATCAGGCCGAAGTGAGGCGCTTGCGGGGCGAGCTGGGGCCCCACGGTGGGAGGCGCAAAGGCCCCGCTCTGGTGAAGGCGACAGAGGAAGGCTGAGGCTTGCGCTGCCCCTACTGCGGGAACGAAGAGGACAAGGTCGTGGATTCGCGCCTCGCAGAGGAAGGCCGGAGCATTCGGCGCCGGCGCGAATGTCTGACCTGTGGGCGTCGGTACTCGACCTTCGAGCGTGCCGAGGAGGTGCCGATCCTGGTGCGCAAGCGCGACGGCGCCGAGGAGCCGTTCCAGCGCACCAAGATCACCGAGGGGATTCGGAGGGCATGCAAGAACCGTCCTGTCTCGCTAGCCGAGATCGATGCCCTGGCCGAGGACATCGAGGAACAGATGAGGACGGGCTCGAGGCTGCCCGTGGCTTCTTCGGAGATCGGCCGGGAGGTGTTGGAGCGCCTGCGCGACCTCGACGAGGTCGCCTATTTGAGGTTTGCCTCGGTCTACAAGGACTTCCAGGAGCTCGACGACTTCGAACGCGAGCTTGGCCTCGTGCTTCGCAAGGCCGCGCCTGAGTCTTTGCTCGACGGCGATCTGCCTAAGTGAGGGTTTCTGCAGTCGTCCTCGACCCGCAGCTGCCTCTGCCCAGATACGCGTTGCCCGGTGATGCCGCCCTGGACCTCCTTGCAAGGGAGGACTTGACCCTGTCTCCAGGCGAACGCGCGGCCGTGCCGACGGGCGTGGCGATCGCGCTTCCGCCGGGCTATGCGGGGTTCGTGCAAGCGCGCTCCGGCCGGGCGCTGCACGAAGGCCTGGGGGTCGCCAACGCCCCCGGGTTGATCGACTCGGGCTACCGGGGCGAGATCAAGGTCATAGTGGTCAATCTCGACGCCAAGGGACAGGTACGGGTCAAGCGGGGTGAGAAGATCGCCCAACTCGTCGTCCAGCGGGTCGAGATCGTCGAGCTGGAGGTGGCCGACCGCCTCCTCCCTCGGAGCGGGGCGAGGGCGGGTTCGGCAGCACCGGCCGGTGAGCCTCGGTCCCGCCTCATTCGGGATCGACGGCCGTGCGAGACGGGGATAAACTCATGGGCCACTGCGGGCATAGTTCAGTTGGTAGAACGCCACCTTGCCAAGGTGGAGGTCGCCGGTTCGAGTCCGGTTGC
>JALZIC010000022.1 GCA_030860455.1 Actinomycetota bacterium | reverse complement strand
CCGGAGGAAGCGCTCGAGGATGTCTTTGCAGCGACTGTGGGAGTGACATCGGCATGACGACGATGACCTACGCACAAGCCATTCGCGAGGGCCTAGACGAGGTTATGGCCGCAGACAACGACATCTTCCTGATCGGCGAAGACATCGGTGAGGCAGGCGGCGTCTTCGGTGTGACGAAGGGCTTATGGGCAAAGTACGAGGACAGAGTTCTCGACACGCCCATCTCCGAAGAAGCGCTCGTGGGGGCTGCTGCGGGAGCGGCGCTTCTGGGCGGCCGCCCGGTCGCCGAGATCATGTTCAGCGACTTCTCGACACTTGCCATGGACATGCTGGTCAATCAAGCGGCAAAGACCAGCTACATGACCGGTGGGCGGTTGTCGTGTCCGGTCACCGTGCGCATGGTGACCGGAACCGCCGGCTCCACCGCGGCGCAGCATTCTCAGAGCCTCGAAGCCTGGTTCACCCATACCCCTGGCCTCAAGTGTGTAGCTGCCTCCACCCCCGCCGACGCCAAGGCGTTGATCAGGACCGCAGTGCAGGACCCCGATCCGGTGCTGTTCTTCGAACACAAGTCGCTCTACAACCTCAAGGGAGAGGTCCCATCCGAGCTCGACCACTTGCCGTTGGGCAAAGGGAGCGTCGTGCGCTCCGGATCGGATGTGACCATCGTCTCCTATCTCAAGACGCTGCATGAGGCGCTGCAAGCCGCAGAGGAACTCGAACGGGACAACATCTCGGCCGAGGTCTTCGATCCTAGAACTCTCGTTCCCTTCGATCGCGATGGCCTCGGCGCGTCGCTCGAGCGCACCGGCCGCCTCGTCATTGCGCACGAGGCACCCACTACCGGTGGATTTGGTGCCGAGATCGCAGCGGTGGCGAGTGAAAGCTTTTGGAGCATGTTGAAGGGTCCAATCGTTCGTGTGTGCGGCCGTGACACGCCGGTCCCTTACGCGCCGGAGCTAGAGGGTTTCGTGTTGCCGGATGCAGGACGCATCACACAAGGCGTGCGCCAGATGATGGAACAGGAGGCAACAAGAGCATGACGTCGAAAAGAAGAGCCGATGGCTGAGATCGTCAAGCTGCCGAAATTCGGGCTCACCATGGAGGAGGCCTCATTATCGGAATGGTCGGTAGACGTGGGTGAAGCCATCTCGAAGGGTCAAGTTCTCGCCATCATCGAAAGCGAGAAGGTCGAGATGGAGCTTCCTTCGCCGGCATCGGGCATCGTCGCCAAGCACCTGGTGGCCCCAGGGACAACGGTGGCGGTCGGAGAGGATGTCGCCGTCATCGCTGCAGACAAAGAAGAATTGTCAAACCTCGATGACGAACAGGAACGATAGGGGGCGTCTATGCCGGTAGTCACCGTTCAGATGTGGGAGGGCCGAACCCCAGAACAGAAGCGGAGGTTGATGCACGCTCTGACCGAGGCGATGGTTGAACACGCCGGCGCCCGGCCTGAAGCTCTGCATATCGTCCTTCACGAAATCCCCAAGGAGAACTGGGGCAGCGCCAGCACTCTGGACCGGGTGGATCGCAAAACATCATGACCGTCGAGCTCCTCGATCCGGCCACGACCGCCTTGCTCGTGATCGATATGCAAAACGCCTTCTGCCACCCAGATGGGACCCTGGGGATCTCGGGGGTGAACGTCGGGCCCGCGCAGCGGATAATTCCCCCCGTGCGCAGCCTCATCGAGAGCTGCAGCGCCGCCGGAGTCCCCGTCGTTTGGACCCTTCAGGAGCACTTCGCGATGGATCGCAGTCGCGATCGCAAGAGGTTGGTGTCTCACACCTCCAAGCGCAAACAGGTCTCCGCCCTGACGGGAACGTGGGACGCTGCCATCGTCGAGGAATTGGCGCCTCTGGCCTCCGACCCGGCGCTGGTCGTCAGAAAGCACCGCTTCGGCGCTTTCTATGAGACGCGGCTCGAAAAAGTGCTTGACATGCTCGGCGTCGAGGCGCTGCTGGTTACAGGAGCAACCACGAATGCGTGCGTCGAGACATCTATCCGTGAGGCTTATCTGCGTGATTACGACGTCGTGGCGGTTACGGACTGCATAGCAGGGGTGAGGGAGGAATGGGTTCCCACCGCGCACGCAGTCTGGGGGCAGTACTTCTGCGAGCTATCCACCTCGGAGGCAGTTGGGGACTGGCTCGAAAGCTCGGCACGGCCGCGTGCCGTCGAACTGGGACATCTCCTCTTGCAGGTGAGTAACCTCGATGCAGCCGAGCGCTTCTATCTCGGTCTTCTCGGGCTGACGGTAAAGAAACGGGAAGAATTTCGCGACGGCCGGCCGTTGGTTGTGACCAACGAGGGACTGGGGCTGACCGATGGCGGATTGGGCGAGCCTGGCCCGGTCGAGCACATCGCTTTCCGGACGCGTGGCATCGCGGCCTTGGCCGAACGGGCGCACGTTGAAGGGGTCACGATCGTCCGGGGACCCGAGCCCAGCTCGTATGGCCAATCGCTGTATCTCAGCGACCCCGATGGGAATCAGGTCGAGCTCTTCGGCGCTCCGGAAAGCACATCCTAGGCATGGGCTTCGAACAGACGAAAGCCGAGCTCGCAGAGGAGATCGTCCGCAAGATGCGCGACGCCATGGGCGCCGAACGCCTCGATGCGATAATCCCAATGTCCCCGGACAACCTCGCGTACACCGCCGGCGCGGTTCCCCCCTCCCTGAAGACGGTCCGCCTTCGGCTTGCAGCCTGTCTCATCCCACTAGAGGGAGAAACCGAAGCCGTGGTCGTAGCTCTCGAAGGGCCTTTGATGGCCACGCAATCACGTATGTCGAAGACAACGACATATCGTGAGTTCGCTGAAAGCGCCGTCGGCAAGGTGGCGAACTCTCTCCAGGGACGAGGTCTGGACGCAGGCCGCATCGGAATCGAAGAAACCTACCTGCCTGTGGCGTTCCACCGGGCGCTGCGGGACTCCCTTCCCCGAGCGGAGTTGGTCCCTGCCGACGACCTGTTGTCCGAGGTCCGGTCGCTTAAATCGGCCAGCGAAATAGAGCTTATTCGGGACATCGGGAGGGCGGCCGAGCGTATTGCAGAGGATTGCGCCGCGCGGGTGCAAGCCGGCGCGACCGAGCAGGATCTCGGCGGCATGATCTCCGAAGAATACGCGGCGGCGGGGGGAGACGAGCTAACGATGCTGGTCGTAGGTTCAGGTGAACGATCGGCTCATCCCAACGCGCCGCCGACCGACAAGGTCATCAAGGCAGGCGAGATCGTTCGTCTCGATATCATCGGCACTAGACACAACTACTATTCCGACGTTGCACGGACAGCCGTCGTGGGCGAGCCGACCCGGGAGCAGCAGGAGATCTACGACCTGCTGTTGCGGGTCCATGAACAATCGCTCGAGGCGCTTCGCCCGGGCGTCCAAACCTCCGACGTCTACCGCATCTACCAAGAGTCAATGGCCAAGGCCGGGCTTCCCCCCTACCATTTCGTCGGACATGGGCTCGGGGTGACGCTGCACGAGGAACCTTTTATCAATGAGCTCAAATCGGTTCAGATCCGAGAGAGCATGGTTCTCTGTATCGAGCCCCTGACCATGCTCGAGGATCGCTTCGGCATGCAAATCGAAGACGAGGTTGTCATCACCTCCGACGGCTACGAGCCAATCACTCGCGCAGGCGCAATGCTCCAGATAGAGGGATAGGGCGTGCAGATCACCAGCTGCGAAGTATTCATGGTCCGACTCCCATCGCGCCGCGAGCACACTTGGGCCAGCAAGATGACGACTCCCATAGGCCATCACGCGGTCGTTCGGGTGGACACCGACGAAGGCGTCAGTGGGTGGGGAGAGGCCCCCGCCATCGCAACATGGGGCGGCTCCTCCATGCGATATTACGGCGAGACCCCCGAAACCGTTCGCCACATCGTGCACGACTACCTGATACCCCGGCTCACCGGCGCCGATCCCATGAACGTAGGGTCTGCGCACGTGCTCATGGACGAAGCGGTCAAGGGTCACCCCTACGCCAAAGCCGCCGTCGACGTCGCCCTTCACGACATCACGGGGAGGGCGCTGAATGTGCCTGTCTATGTCCTGCTGGGCGGCGCCCACCGCGACCGGATCGAAGTCGCCCACTCACTCGGAATCATGGAGGTGGACCGATGCATCGAAGAAGCCGAACAGGCCGTTGCTGAGGGGGCCACGACGATCAAGTGCAAGACCGGGCTCGACGCACGCCGCGATCTCGATCTCGTCCACCGGCTCAGGGATTCGCTGGGCTCCGGGGTCGCCATCCGCGTCGATGCGAACGAGGGCTACAAGACTGTCGCCGAAGCCGTGTCCGTCGGGCGTGCTCACGAGCCCGACGGCATCTTTGTCTACGAACAGCCTGTGGCCGGAGCTCGCGCCCTCGGCCAGGTGGCGGCCCAGATCGCAACTCCCGTCATGGCAGATGAATCCGCTTGGACTGCGGAGGACATTGTCGAGTTGGCTGAGCTCGATGCAGCCGCGTGCTTCTCGTGCTACGTGACAAAGCCGGGTGGGCTCTATCGCGCGAGGCATCAGGCGGAGATTGCGTCCACGCTGGGTATGCACTGCGACATAGGCGGTTCGATCGAGATGGGAATCGGCAACGCCGCCAATCTCCACTTGGGCGCCGCCCTCGAAAGTGCGGTCCTCCCCAGCGTTTGCCCGGTAACCAAGCCGGCCGGGGAGCCAGGTCCGGAGGTAGCAGGGATCTATTACACCGATGACATCGTCTGCGAATCGTTCGGGTTTGCAGACGGGCGCTTGTCCGTACCGCAGGGGCCCGGACTGGGTGTAGAGGTCGACCAAGAGAAGCTCAGACACTACGCACAATGAGTTGCGTAGCGGTGCTGGGAGCGGGGGCGGGGGGGATGGCGGCTGCGGCCGACCTCACCCTGCGAGGCCACGAGGTACACCTGTGGAACCGATCCCAGGCGACCATCGAACCCCTCAGTGCGGCGGGAAAGATCGTTTACAGAGGAGCTCTCGGCGACGGCGAGATCGAGATCGCAGCGCTCGACCACCACCTGGCGCGCACGCTGGCCGGCGCCGATGTCGTCGCCGTGACCCTGCCTGCGCTCGCTCATGAGGAGGTGGCGGGCGCGCTGGCCGGATTGGGCTGCACGATTCCGGTGGTCTTGAACCCCGGTCACACGGGGGGAGCGCTGCACTGGCGCCATGTCTTTGCCCAGGCAGGCGAGGCGCCGCCCCCGATAGCGGAGCTGTCCACGCTGACCTATGTTGCGCGCAAGCAGGCGCCGAATTCGGTCACGATCTCTGGCGTGGCCGGCAGCGTGCATGCGGCCTGCCTCCCCGGTGACGAGGACGCGCTGAGCAGCGCCCGTTCGATGTGGACGTCGGCGACTCCTGCGCGAGATGTCCTTGCAACCGGGCTCGCGAACGTGAACATGGTCCTCCATCCGCCGGGGGCCGTTCTCTCCGCCGCCTGGGTGGAGGCCACGGAGGGCGACTTCCTCTTCTATGTCGACGCTATGACCCCGGGGGTAGGGCGCGTGATCGATCTTCTCGATGCCGAGCGCCTGGAGGTGGCGCGCGCCTTCGGGCACGATCTCCCCTCACTGATCCAGGAGATGGCGGCCGTTGGTACCGCCGATCCGTCTGACGCGGAGGTCGGGATAACCGGCGCAGCCATCGCGCGCGGCGAGGCCAACCGCCGCATCAGAGCCCCTGACTCTTTGAACCATCGTTACTACAAAGAGGACTTCGGCTACGGGCTGGTCCCTCTGATAGTTCTTGCCCGCATAGCCGGCGTCGACGTGAGCATCGCCTCTGCCCTGCTGCGGGTTGCCGAGGCCGCCACCGGCGAAGACCTCGGGATGCGCGGACTGACGGCCGACCGCCTCGGTATCGAGAACCTGGATACCAACGGCTTGCTGGCTCTGGTAAGAGAACAAGGATGAGAAGCAACGCACCTGTTGACTGGAGCTCTCTGATCATCGCCGTCGTCGGGGGGGACGAACGCGAGCAGGAAATCGCACGCCTTGCCGCCGGCGCCGGCGCCGAGGTGCGCGCCTTCGGATTTCCTTTCCCCGACGAGAAAGTTCCGGGTTTGACGAGATATGAGGTCGCCGCCCCCGCAATGAAAGGAGCCGGCTATGCCTTGTTTCCCATTCCCGGCATCGGTGCAGACGGCAGTCTTTATGCGCCGGGGTACCCAGGCATCGTGCCCGACGCAGCGCTCCTGAGGGAGCTGGCCGAGGGCGCTCACATTATCCTCGGGCGCGCCGACGAACAACTCAAGGTGGCAGCCGGAGCTTCGGGTGTAACTCTGCACGAGTACGAGGCGGACACCGAGCTCATGCTTCTGCGCGCGCCCGCGATCGTCGAAGGAGCGCTGCAGAAGGCGATCGAGAACACTCGGGTCACGATTCACGCGGCGACAGTGGCCGTCGTGGGTCAAGGCAACATCGGGTCGCTTCTCACCAAGACACTGACTCTTCTCGGTGCGCAGGTCCACGCAGCGGCCCGCAACCCCGTTCAGAGGGCCGCGGCATACGCATCGGGGGCGGCTCCGCTCCCCCTGGAGGAACTGCCCGCTGTGGCGCCTCGCCTCGACATGCTCTTTTCGACCGTGCCGGCACCGGTCGTGGGACGGGACCTACTCACCCAGCTGCCCGACGGGTGCATGGTCATGGATCTGGCAGCGCCTCCAGGAGGGGTAGATTTCGCCGCCGCAGAAGAACTCGGACTGACGGCGATATGGGCGAGAGGGTTGGGACGGCGCGCGCCGATTACCGTCGGGCGGAGTCAATGGACGGGAATCAAGAGGCTCATCGAGGCCATCGAGAGGGAGCGCCGATGAAAGCCGACCTGATCATCAAGAACGCGCACGTCGTGACCCACGCCGGGGAGTGGCACGGTGGAGTCGCATCGATCGACGGCGTCATAGTCGCTGCCGGAGCCGATGACTCGCTGCCTGCCGGCGAACGTGTGATCGACGCGCAGGGCCGCTGCCTCATGCCGGGCGTGATCGACCCTCACTGTCATCTCGGCGTCAATTATCCGTACGACGAGGACATGCGCACCGAAACGGCTGCGGCTGCACGAGGCGGTTTGACCACGGTCTTGCTCTATATCAGGACAAAGGAACCCTCCTACATCCCTTTCTATCGCGAACGTTCCAAGGTGGGAGAGGCCAATGCGCATGTCGACTTCGGCTTTCATTTCGGGATTCAGCGCGAAGAGCACATCCACGAGATCCCCGACATAGTCCGGGCCACGGGGGTACGTTCCTTCAAGCTGTACTTCGGCTACGAACCCGACAATCCCATCGGTATCGTCCCAGCCACCGACGGCTGGGTTTACGCGACTATGCGTTCAGCCGCCGCCATAGACGGCGGCGTGGTGTCAGTTCATTGCGAGAACACGGGCATCGCCACCTGGTTGAAGAACGAGATCAAGGCCACCGGCCGTCAGGATTTGGCGGCGTACTCGGAGTCCCGTCCACCTTTTTGTGAGGTCGAGACTGTCTCCCGCATGATCTTTCTCGCCGAGCTCACGGGGTGCCCTCTCTACGTCGTGCACACCACGGCCGGAGAGAGTCCCGTTGTGGCCGAGGCGGCTCGCGCCCGGGGAGTGGATGTGACCATCGAGACGTGTCCTCATTACCTCACACGCACTGCGTACGACGAGGACCTCGACATGAGCGCGAAGATCTCGCCCCCGCTGCGAGACCGCTCCGAGGTCGAAGGCCTGTGGCGCGCCATTTTCGCCGGGAGGGTGCGGAGCCTCGGATCCGATCACGTGCCCTTCTTCCCCAAAGAGGGCAAGGACGTGTGGTCCGAAAAGCCAGGCATCGTTTCCTTTCCGTGGGAATTGCCGCTGCTGTTGTCCGAGGGCGTACACAACAGAGGCCTTCCCCTGACCAGACTTGTCGAGATGAATTCGTTCACTCCGGCGCGCCGTTTCGGCCTCTATCCGCGTAAGGGGTCGCTGCAGCCCGGCTCAGATGCGGACCTAGTCCTAGTCGATCTCGACGAGGCAAAAGAGGTTGTACACGATGGTAAGGGCACTTGCATCTACGAGGGCATGAAGTTGAAAGGGTGGCCGGTGCTAACCGTGTCGCGCGGCCGCGTCGTTTATGAAGACGGCGAGGTCGATCCGGATTCTTCGGGCCATGCAAGGTGTGTCACCCGGCCAGCGGATAGCTTGTGAAGACCAACACCTCCAGCACCACCCTTATCGAGCACCTCGACTTCATCCTCACAGTGGACGAGCACGATCGCGAGCTTCGCGACGGAGCGCTCCTCGTGCGAGACGACCGTATCGAGGCGGTCGGAACGACCCAGGATGTTCTGCAAGCACACTCGCCCGATTCGATCGATAAAGTCATAGACGGCCGGGGACTGGGCGCGACGCCTGGCTTCATCGACACCCACGTTCATCTTTCGGAGACCCTGTCGCGCGCTGTCTTCCCCGACAATCTCGGGACACGAGCGTGGGTGTTCCATTGGGCGAAGCCTTTCTATGCCCACGTCAACGCGGAGGACGAGCGCATCAGCGTCCTCACCGGAACCGCAGAAATGCTTCGTTGCGGCACGACCTGCTTCCTCGACATGGGCGCTCAAAACGACCCCGGTGTTACCGCGAGGGCTGCGGAGGAGACCGGCATACGCGGCATCACCGGCCGTCATGCCGCCGACACCAGGCCCGAACACCTTCCCCCCGGCTGGTCGGACGATATGGTCGACCATCACTTCTTCCACAACTCGGCAGAGGCGCTCGAAGTTCTGGAGGAATGCGTGAGGGAGTGGGATGGGTACGCAGAAGGTCGCATTCGCTGCTGGGTGAACATCGAAGGAAAGGAGCCGTGCAGCCCCGAGTTGCACGTGGGAGCGCGCGTCCTTGCCGAGCAAATGGGGGTTGGAACCACCTATCACATCGCCTCGAGCATCGAAGAGGCACGTGTCTCGGAGAGACGACATGGATGCTGGCCTATCACGCGCATCGCCGGACTGCATGGTCTAGGCGCAAATCTCGTGCTGGCGCACGCAGTTGCTGCGACCGAGGATGAGGTCACGCTTCTTGCCGAGCACGGCACCTCGGTTGCTTTCTGCCCCTCTACTTCCCTCAAGCTGGCCAAAGGAGCGACCGCCATCGGAAGGTACCCGGAGATGCTCGCTGCCGGCGTGTGGGTGGGGCTGGGGACCGACGGAGTAGCAGCTGCGGGCAACATGAACATGATGCGCCAGCTCTATCTAATGGCGGGCTTGTTCAAAGACGCTCGTGTCGATCCCGAGATGATCGGGGCGCACAAGGCCCTCAGGATGGCGACCATCGAAGGGGCTCGGGCCCTGGCGTGGGATGACGAGATCGGTTCGCTCGAGCCCGGCAAGAAAGCCGATTTCGTGCTCTTCGATCTCGCCCACTTCGAATGGACGCCCTACGGCGATCCTGTGCAGGCACTCGTGTGGTCGGTGAGCCCCGCCTCCATCGCACAGACATGGGTTGACGGCCGCTGTCTCTACAAGGACAACGCGGTGGTAACCATCGATGAAACCGCGCTGCACGCCGAGGCTCGGGCTCGCGCCGCCGACATCGTCGGGCGGGCCGGCCTGAAAGCCGATGATGTACCGGTAACGACGACCCTGTACGACTGAGCTTGGCCCTACAGACGATGTCCTCCAATCCGGAGCGACTCGATTGTGTCGCCCTCCCAGGAACTGAGGGCGCGTTCGACGTCGCCATCGCCCGAGGCCTGGTGCAGAAAATCACCCCCTCGCTTCGCGGGCACCCGTCACGGCTTCTTCTGCCTGCCTTTGCCGATCTGCACGTGCACGCCGATCGCGCCTATGCACAGGGCCCCAGGCGGGCAAAGTCGCTCGAGGATGCAGTCGAGCAAGTCGAGGCGGTCAAGCACGCTGCGACGGAACAGGAGATCTTCGAGCGCTCCTGCAGGCTCTTTCAGCGCGCATGTACACATGGCACGACTCGCCTGCGCACTCATGTCGATATCGACCCCATCGTAGGGTGGAGGCCACTGCGAGCCGTCTCACGGGCGCGCAGGCTGTTCTCAGGGACGCTCGATGTTTCCATCGTCGCCTTCGCCACCGCCCACCTGGATCCCGGCTCGAGCTCCGGACGAGAGACCCTCGCCGAGGCGGTGGCCGGCGAGGCCGACATGATAGGTACGGTGATCCCTTTCCACGACGACCCGACTGCCTCGTTGCACTCAGTTCTGGATCTTGCCGAAGAGCTGGGCGTCGATGCGGACTTTCACATAGACGAGAAAGATGGCTCTGGGTTCTTCCTCGAGGAGCTTGCGGACGCGTCTCTTGCAAGGGATCTGCATGGCCGCGTCACCGCAAGCCACTGCTGTGTTCTGGCAACGATTGCCCCCACGACGGCCGCTCGCACCATTGCCAAAGTCGCAGACGCACGAATGACCGTAATAGCCTTGCCCGCCCTCAACCTCTACCTGCAGGATCGGGGAAACCCCACGCCTCGGAGGCGCGGCATCACCCTGGTAGGGGAGATGCTCGATGCCGGAGTGCCCGTGCGCTTCGGCAGCGACAACATCGGAGACGTCTTCTATCCTTACGGGGACGCCGATCCCCTCGAGACCGCCTTTCTGGCCGGCATCGCAGCGCACGTTGACGATGAGGAGGCGTTGTTGCGAGGGATCTGTGACGGGCGCTCGCAGGTGGAAGAAGGCATGGAGGCGGATCTGGTGACTATCGAGGCGTCGTCATTGCAAGAAGCGATTGCCCGCAGACCGGCTGGAAGAACCGTGCTTCGTCGCGGGACGATCGGCAACAGATCCAAACGAGGAGAGGAGCGATGAATGATGTCTGATTTGATCAAAGGGCTGGCTTGGTTAGGCAATCGAACCGATCGTTACGATGCCATGCTGAGCTTCTACCGGGACACGATGGGGCTCGAGCTCGACCATCACGAGCCGGACTTCTCCGTGTTCAGCCTTCCCGACGGCAGCAAGGTCGAGATCTTCGGTCCGTCGGACGAGAGTCACACCCATTTCGACAGCGGCCCGGTCGGCGGTTTCCTTGTCGACGACATCGACGCCGCCCGGGCGGCACTCGAAAACGGCGGGGCGGAATTTATCGGAGGCGTACAGCGGTGGGAGCCCACCGGAGACGCCTGGGCGCACTTCAGAGCTCCGGACGGAAACGTGTACGAGCTCACCCAGCCCGGACCGAACTCCTGAAATAGGCTTCCCGGGGAAGGGGCGCTTACCCGCCACCCGGCCTCTGTCGGCTTGCCGGCGCACGGGGACCGTCCACCGAAAGCGCCCCCTCGGCGCCGACTCATCCTTTTTGGCATACATTCCCTCAATGCACACGTCACTTTGGTCGATAAGGAGGTATGACCAGCCCTCCAGCCGCGCGTAGTGTGGGAAGAAGGGCAGTCCAGGCTGCTCTGCGGCTTCGCCCGAGACGCCGTTGGTTTTCCCGCGCCGTACAACGGATCGAGGGGCTGCCATGCGACATCGACGTCGACTACAAGGCGCTTGTCGAACAGGT
>JALZIC010000013.1 GCA_030860455.1 Actinomycetota bacterium | reverse complement strand
CCTAATTACCGGCTAGATCAACCCGAGCCATAGCTACGCGAAGCTCGGCCTCGGCGGCGTCATCGTCGCTTTCGTCCCGCTTCCGGCGAGCCTCTTCGAGAAGCTCCCTCGCCCTCGATGCATCGATGGCGTCCGCAGGTTCGGCGTCGTCGGCAAGCACGATGACGTGGTAGTCGTCGGGTGAACCCGACGACTCCAGGAATCCGCCGGGAACGAAGAAAACATCCCGCGAGTCGCCGGAGACTACCGTCACCTTCCCTGGTACCAAGGCGGCAAGGAATGGGATGTGGCCTCGCATTATGCCGAACTCACCCTCAGGGGAGCGTGCAATCACCATATCCGCGTCCCCCTCCCACACGTTGGCTTCGGGCGAGACGATGCTTACGTCCATATCTCTTCTTTCCTGGACAGATTCAAGCCTATAGTTCCTTGCCTCTGGCGACCGCCTCTTCGATCCCGCCCACCATGTAGAAGGCCTGCTCGGGCAGATCGTCGTGCTCCCCTTCGGCGATGGCCTTGAAGGAGGCGATGGTCTCGTCTACGGACACGTACTTTCCCTCTATGCCCGTAAACTGCTCCGCCACGAAGAAGGGCTGTGACAGGAACCTCTGGATCTTGCGGGCACGCTGGACCGTGATCCGGTCTTCTTCCGAGAGTTCGTCAATCCCAAGAATTGCGATGATGTCCTGCAGGTCCTTGTAACGCTGCAGGATCCGCTGGACTGTTGTGGCGACCTCGTAGTGCTCCTCTCCGACGTAGCGTGGGTCAAGGATTCTCGAGGTCGAGTCGAGGGGATCGACGGCAGGGTAGATACCTAGCTCGGAGATCTGACGGGACAGCACCGTGGTTGCATCGAGGTGGGCGAATGTTGTGTGTGGCGCTGGGTCGGTGATGTCGTCGGCCGGAACATAGATCGCCTGCAACGAAGTGATCGACCGGCCCTTCGTCGACGTGATCCGCTCCTGGAGCTCACCCATCTCCTCCGACAAGGTGGGCTGGTAACCGACTGCGCTGGGCATCCGCCCCAGCAACGTGGACACCTCCGAACCGGCCTGGACGAAGCGGAAGATGTTGTCGATGAAGAGCAGGACGTCCTGCCCTTCCGCATCGCGAAAGTACTCGGCCATGGTCAGCGCCGACAGAGCCACCCGCAGACGCACTCCGGGAGGCTCGTCCATCTGACCGTAAACGAGGGCGGCTTTCTCGAGGACGCCGGACTCTTTCATCTCGACCCAGAGGTCGTTGCCCTCGCGCGTCCTCTCCCCGACTCCCGCGAAGACCGAGACGCCGCCGTGCTCGGTCGCCACCCGGTGGATCATCTCGAGGATGACGACGGTCTTGCCGACGCCGGCGCCTCCGAACATACCGATCTTGCCGCCCTGCACGTACGGCTCGAGGAGGTCGATGACCTTGATTCCGGTCTCGAACATCTCGGTTTTAGGTTCGAGGTCTTCGAATTTTGGCGGAAGCCGGCGGATCGGCCAGCGCTCGACATCGTCGGGAAGCTCCGACCCGTCGAGGGGGAGTCCCAGGACGTTGTAGACGTGCCCGAGGACCTGGGGGCCGACCGGTACGCTGATCGGCGCACCTGTGTTGATCACCGGGGTGCCGCGAACCAGCCCGTCGGTCTGCTGCATGCAGATCGCTTTGACGGTCGAATGGCCCACGTGCTGGGATACCTCGCCCGTGATCATGTCGGTCTTCTCGTCCACGGTGCGCTCTACCGTCAGCGCGAATCCGATCTCCGGCAGCGCGTTCGGAGGGAACTCGACCTCCATCACCGGGCCGGTCACCGTAAGGATCCGGCCCTGAACGAGTTCTTGCTCGTCGCCTGGACCGGACTCCGTAGATTCCTGGTCCTGTTCGAGGCGATTCGACGCTATTGCCATGTCAAGCCCTCCTAGTTCGTTTAGCGCCCGCCGGAGGAGGCGCCCGAAAGAGCTTCGGCGCCCCCCACGACTTCCATGATCTCCGTCGTGATCTCTGCCTGCCGAGCCTGGTTGTACTCGCGCGTCAGGTCCTCGAGAAGCTCTTCGGCATTGTCGGTCGCCGCCTTCATGGCGCGCCGGCGGGCCGCATGTTCGGAAGCGGAGGCCTCGAGCAGCGCTTGATACACGGTGCCCTCGAGATAGCGCGGCAGCAGATAGTTGAGAATCTCCTCAGGCGCCGGCTCGAATTCGTAGCCGGCGCGCCGGCCATCATCCTCGTCCTGGTCCTGGTCGAGCTCTTCGCGCGGCAGCGGGAGGACTTGATTGACCACAACGCTCTGGCGCATCGCCGACTCGAACCTGGTGTAGGTCAGGCGTACCTGGTCGACCTCACCTTTCGAGAAGGCTCCGGCCGCTGCCTGTGCGACGGTGCGAGCGTCGTCGATGCTCGGACGATCCGAGATCCCGGTCCACGAGTCAGAAGTGTCGTAGTCACGAAAGCGGAAGTACGAGACGGCCTTCTTCCCGGTCAAGAACAGCCTTACCGGCTTGCCGTGATCGGCTATGTCGCGCTCGGTAGTACGCAGGACGTTTGAGTTGTACGCACCCGCGAGGCCCCGGTCAGAGCTCACGACGATGTGGCCAACTGTGGAAACGTCTTCCCGTTCCGCAAGAAGAGGGTGTTCGAGATTGCCGGCGTTCTTGGCCACCGACACCAACAGGCGCCTCATCGTCTCGGCGTAGGGACGCGCCGCATCGACACGCTGTTGCGCTTTGATGATGCGCGATGACGAGATGAGCTCCATGGCGCGGGTAATCTTTTGGGTCGACTGCACGGATCCGATCCGGCGCTTGACGACACGGAGCTGCTCGGCCATCTAAGCTCTCACCTACGAACGAGCTCCAGCGGCATCGTCCCCCGAATCGTCTGCGCCGGCAGAGCTGGAATCTTCGTCCCCGGAGGAGGGGTCGGGTGTATCGGTGTCCTCGCCGCCGGCGCCTGGCTCGGAGGTCTCGGGAACGCCTTCCTCGGCGGCAACGGTCTCGACCGTACCGACCCTGTCGGCAAAGGAGTCCTTGAAATCGCCGACCGCGCTCTTGAGCCTCTCGGAGGTGTCGTCTTCCAGCTTGCCGGACTCTCTGATGGTGTCCCGAATGTCGTCGTGATGAGTCCTCATGTGGTCAAGCAGCTCACGCTCGAACTCTTGGACGCTCTCAACCGGAAGGTCGTCGGTGAACCCGTTCGTGATAGCCCAGATCGATATCACCTGATCCTGAATCGGAAAAGGCGAGTACTGAGGCTGCTTCAGCGCCTCCACGAGGCGGGCGCCGCGCTCGAGCTGCGCCTGCGACGCCTTGTCGAGATCCGAGCCGAATTCCGCAAACGACTCGAGCTCCCTGAACTGGGCGAGATCGAGGCGCAGCCGCCCCGAGACAGACTTCATCGCCTTGGTCTGGGCATTCCCACCGACACGGGAAACCGATATCCCGACGTTGATCGCGGGCCTCACACCGGCGAAGAACAAATCGGTTTCGAGGAAGATCTGGCCGTCGGTGATCGAGATGACGTTGGTCGGGATGTAGGCGGAGACATCGCCGCCTTTGGTCTCGATGATCGGCAGCGCCGTCATCGATCCGCCCCCGTTCTCGTCCGACAGGCGCGCCGCCCGCTCGAGTAGCCGGGAGTGGAGGTAGAACACGTCACCGGGGTATGCCTCACGCCCGGGCGGTCTGCGCAACAACAGCGACAGCTGCCGGTAAGCGATCGCCTGCTGCGACAGGTTGTCGTAGACGATGAGCGATGCCTCGCCATTCTCCATCCAGTGTTGTCCCATCGCGCAGCCCGAATAGGGAGCGAGGTACTGGAAGGGCGCCGGATCCGAGGCGGCGGCGTTGACCACGACCGTGTATTCCATGGCGCCGGCCTCCTCGAGAGCGCCCACCACTTCGGCCACCGTCGAGGCCTTTTGACCTACCGCCACGTAGATGCACTTGACCTGCTCATCCGTGCCCCACGCCTCGCGCTGATTGATAATGGTGTCGATGGCGATCGCGGTTTTGCCGGTCTGGCGATCGCCGATAATCAGCTGGCGCTGACCCCGGCCGATGGGCGTCATTGCGTCGATCGCTTTGATGCCGGTCTGCAAAGGCTGGTTCACAGCCTGACGTGCGGTGACCCCGGGTGCCTGAACCTCGAGCGGCCGGCGCTGGCCGGTCTCGATCGAGCCCTTCCCGTCAAGAGGGGCTCCCAGAGCGTCCACCACCCGTCCCAGAAGCTCGTCACCCACCCCTACGGACAAGATCTGACCCGTTTGCTTGACGGGCTGCCCTTCCTCGATGTGCGAGGCCTCTCCCAGGACCACGGCGCCGATCTCGTCCACGTCGAGGTTCATGGCGAGGCCCATCACGCCTCCCTCGAACTCGAGCATTTCGTTCGCCATGGCGCGAGGGAGTCCGGAGACGCGGGCGATTCCGTCACCGACCTCCCGCACCCGGCCGACCTCTTCACGCTCGAGGGACGGCTCGAACTCGGTAAGGTGCCGCTGCAGCACGGCGGTGATGTCCTCTGGGCTGATCGAAAACTCCTTCTGTGCCACCTAAGACCTCACTTGCTCTCTGAGCTGCTCGAGACGGCGCCGCACGGTGCCGTCGATAACTGTGTCTCCGATTTTTGCCACGACTCCGCCAAGTACCGACGGGTCGACGATGACCTTCAGCTCGATGTTCAAGCCGGTCGCCTTCGACAAGCCATCGGCGAGCAGCGCCTGCTGCTCGTCATCGAGCGGGATGGCGCTGCGCACTTCGGCAATTGCGGCTTGGCGCGATTCGGCTACGAGCTCGCTCACCCGCGCGAGTATCTCAGGGAGCAGCCTCCCCCGGCCCTGATCGACCACGAAGGAGAGGAGCCCAAGCGTCTGGGGTGAGACCTTTTCCCCCGCGAGCTCCTCGAGCATGCCGGTGCGGATCGAGCTGTCGACCGCCTGGTCTGACAGAGCCCGTTTGAGCTCGTAGTTCGACTCGAGCACTTTTCCGAAGCGGTAGAGCTCGTCCTCGACCCGATCTAGCTCGCCCTCCGCCTGCACGAGCCGGAAAAGCGCCTCCGCGTACCCCTCCACGAGCTGGTCATCGGCCATCAGGCGCTGCTGCCTCCGCTGCCGGGCATGCCGCTCACTTCCTTGATGTAAGCGTCGACGAGCTCTCGCTGAGAGGGTCCATCGAGCGAACGGCCGACGACCTTTTCGGCCAGCTCTATCGAAAGGTTGGCGACGGTCCCCTGAAGCTCCTGCATCGCCCGGGTTCTCTCCGAGTCGATCTGTTCGCGAGAGCGGTCGACGATCGCCTCTGCCTCCTTCTCGGCTTTGGCAATGGTGTCCTTACGGACCTGCTCGGCCGAGCCACGCGCCTCTTCGACAATGCGATTGGCCTCGGAGCGGGCGTCAGCGCGTTGCTTCTCGTACTGTTCTTTCTCGTTCTGCGCATCCTGCCGTGCCTGCTCGGCCTCTTCCTGCTTCTCGCGTATCGACCGCTCGCGCTGCTCCACGGATTCGCGCAGCCGGGGAAAGGCGATCCTGGAGAGCACGAAAGCAACTACCACGAATGACACCGCCCCCCAGATGAGCTCGGGGAGGGCCGGAAGGACGAGATCGGTGCCAGAGTGCCCACCGGACTCCTGCGCCAGCAACACGGCGCCGCTGATGGTTGACGGCACCTGCTAACCCCCCGCTCCCTGAAGGATGAACGACAGGACGAACCCGATCAGCGCCAGAGCTTCGATCAAGGCAAATCCGATGAACATCGTCGCCCGCGTCTGACCCGCCATCTCCGGCTGGCGAGCGATTGCCTGGATGGCGCTCGAGAACACCAGTCCCACCCCGACGCCGGGCCCGATCGCAGCAAGCCCGTAGACAAGGGCCCCGGCGATCGCCGCCAGCCCCGTATCGGTGACGCCGGACTCCTGGGCAAGTATGAATGCTTCGTTCATTCTTCGTTCCTCCTCGCAGGTTTGATGTCTCTGGAAATGTTCACGCCGCTTCCCTCACTCCTTCGGTTTCCTGTTGTGCTTCGTGCTGTGATCCTTCGCGCTGCGGCTGGCTGTGCTCTTCTTCCTCTACGTGTCCATGCAATGACTCGGAGATATAGAAGGCCGTGAGCATAGTGAAGATGTAGGCCTGGAGCGTGATAACCAGAAGCTCGAACACGATCAACACGCAAGCCACCAAGAGGGTCACGACCCCGAGCGGGATCGCCACCAGGTCGCCTCCTAGAATGAAGGTATCGGTAAACAGGAAAAAAATCGTGAGCAGAACATGGCCGGCCATCATGTTGGCCAGAAGTCGAATCGCCAGCGTCAAAGGCCTGAAGAAGAATGTCGAGAACAACTCGATGAGCGCCAGCAGCGGCTTGATGGCCAGGGGGACGCCGGGAGGGAAGAGCGTGTTGACGAAGTACTTGAGACCCTGCTTGCGGATGCCAACGATGACGAAAACGACATAGCTGAGCAGTGCCAGGAAAGCCGGGATGGCCATGCGCGAGGTAACCGGAAAGTTGATTCCCGGGACGATCTCGAGGAGGTTGCAAAAGAAAATGAAGAAGAACAACGATGCGAGGAAAGGCGCGTACTTTATGCCTTCAGGCCCGATCACGTCGATCGCAATCTGATTCCGCACGAACATGTATGCCTCTTCCGCCGCCAGCCCAATGCCTTTAGGGACCGCAGCCACGCGACGGGCTCCTATCAAAAAGAACGCCATGCAGAGGATCGAGGCGAGGAACATCAACAGAACCACGCGGTTGATCTCGAACGGCGTTCCCGCCAGCAGAATCGGGTCCCAGAAAAAGAGCTCGTTTACATCCAGCTCCATACGGCTAGCTCCTAACTGTTGGACGGCGGGTCGGGGCTCGTGTCGTGGACGCATGGGCCGGGCCATTCCCGGAACCGCCCGAAGCCTCCCACAGAACCAACACCAGGTGGGTTCCTACCAGGCTGGCACCCGTCACGGGGAAAAAGACGAGATCCATGGCGTTCAGGACGAGTGCGATGCAAGTCAGGAGGATTAATCCGAAGACGAAGGTCGCCAGACCCACGATCAGGAGCATCTGTGGATCTCTGTCGGCGACCCCCCCGATAAGGCGCGCGGAGAGCCACAGGTTGAGCAGCGCCATGCCGAGTCCGGCCACGCCGGACCTGGCGTAAAGGGGCCCACCCAACAACCACAAGATCGCCCCCAGGGCCGGAGCCAGCCATATTCCCCGGCGCACCATGCGCGCCACCATTTGCACCTCGATCAAAACTGCCCTCTCTGAGTCGCGTAGTAGACGTGAAGAAAGCCGCCCACCCACCCCGTTAGTGATCCCACGACCTGCCCCCACGGGTCGGTCCCGAGACGGGAGTCTGCAAATCGTCCAATCAGCCAAAAGAGAAACACGGCCCCGGCGAACTCGAATGCGAGCGACATCCCCTTGGCTGCACCGCGCGTCGTGCTGCGGCTCAAATCCACGAACGGCTTGGAGCGAGTGGCTTCGGTCTCAGAGGTGCCGCCGGTCTCAGAGGTGCCGCCGGTCCCCGGTCGATTGGGTTCCCGCCCGCCCTGGTCCCGACTGTGCAACCCAGTTCCCGGCCTGCTCACCCGTGGGCCTTCCCCTTCGGTCTGTGTCTTCGCCTTAGCTCCACCCGATGCTTTTCCGGTGGGCGCATAGGCTCTGGCTAAGTGGTGCTCCCAAACCTGCACTCCAGTGCACCAGCCGGCGTAGCCGGGCCCGGAAGCGCTTGCATCCTACCCCAGGCCGGCGCTTGTGAAAGATTTCACAAGCATCCTACCCCACCCGGCCTCGAGGCCTTCCCCGATGGGGGCACCCGACCTCTGCGCGTCGCGCGAGGTTTCAGGGGGCGAAGTGTTCGTTGATGGCCTTGGTCAACACCGGGAAGAGGGTAAAGACCACCAACGCTCCGACCGCAAGCGGGAAAACGAAGATCAGATCCGAGCGCTCGAGAAAAGTGAATCCAAGGCCGGCTCCCGCCGCCAGAGCCGACCAAACATACATGACTATGACCGCCTGACGATGACCATGGCCGAGATCCATCAAGCGGTGATGGAGATGCTCTTTGTCGGCCAGGAAGATGCTCTGCCGCCTCCACGCACGCCGCGCGATTGCAAGCACCGTATCCAGGAATGGAATGGCGAGCACGCTCAGAGGGATGAGCAAAGGCACGTAGAGGAGGAAGCTGCTCGAGGTCACGAAGGGGGCGCCTCCGACCCCACCAACGGTGGCGGCTCCGAGCAATAGGCCTAGCAGCATTGCGCCCGAATCCCCCATGAAGATGCGAGCAGGATGGAAATTGTGACGGAGGAATCCCAGAGACGCCCCGACCACGATGATCGCGACCAGAGGCGCCGATGGACCTGGGCCCAAAGCCCCAGTCTGAAAGAGCTCGTAGACGTAGACGAAGAACGAGGCGGCTGCGATGGCGACCACCCCGGCGGCGAGGCCGTCGAGGCCGTCGGCCAGGTTGACCGCGTTGATCATCACCAGGATCCAGGTCACCGTCACGATCACCGAGACGTCGTCACTAAGTGAGATGGGCGTGTCGGGGGTCACGATGAACCTGACCTTCACACCCGAGAGGAACAAGAGCCCCGCCGCAAAAACCTGTCCGGCAACCTTGACCGGCACTGGAAGGTCACGAAGGTCGTCGACGGCTCCAAGCACGACGATGACGAGCGCCGCCGCCCCGATACCCAGTGGCTCCGATGTGAGCTTGAAGACGGGACCGAAGCCCGGCAACAGCGCAGCCGCAACTCCACCGCCGATTACCCCGAGAAGGATCGCCACGCCGCCGAGGGTCGGCGTGGGCTGTGCATGCACCTTGCGATCGTGCGGATAGTCGATGGCGCCCGCCCTGAGCACGAGCCACCGCACGAGCGGAGTGGTCGCAAAGGTGATGACCGCAGCGATAACACCGACAATCAGATAAGGGGTCACTCAGAGTCAGGCGACGTCGGGATAGGGCTTGAACCGGGCCGTCAACTCAGCCACGCGCCCGGCGACCGCGCCCTTGGACTCGGGCGAGCCGTCCTTGACGACGTCTGCGATCATGCGACCCACCTCTTCGATCTCGGGTTCTCTCATTCCGCAGGTGGTGAGGGCAGGTGTGCCAAGACGCACGCCGGAAGCCACGAAGGGTTTCTCCGGGTCATAAGGGATTGTGTTCTTATTGACCGTGATCCCCACCTCGTCCAGGCGGACCTCGGCCTCTCTTCCGGTGACACCGGCAGGACGCAGGTCTACCAGCATGAGGTGATTGTCGGTGCCCCCCGACACGATCCTGAGCCCTTCCTCCTGAAGGGTTTCTGCAAGCGTCCGGGCGTTGGCCACGACCTGATGGGAGTAGAGGCGGAACTCCTCGGAGGAGGCCTCGGTGAGAGCGACGGCTTTTGCGGCGATGGAATGCATCAACGGTCCCCCCTGCCAGCCTGGGAACACGCTCTTGTCTATGGCCTTGGCGTGCTCCTGCCTGCACATGATCATTGCACCGCGCGGGCCTCTCAAGGTCTTGTGGGTCGTGCTCGTTACGATGTCCGCATACTCGACCGGGTTTGGGTGCACTCCTCCGGCAACCAAGCCGATGAAGTGCGCCGCATCCACCAGGAGCAGCGCCCCGACTTCGTCGGCTATAGACCTGAAAGCGGCGAAATCCCACACTCGCGAATAAGCCGAGTATCCCGCAACAATCATTTTCGGACGTTCCCTCTTTGCGATCTCGCGCACCTCATCGAGATCGATGAGCTCGTCATCTTGGCGGACGCCGTAGGCCGCCACCCGGAATAGCCGCCCCGAGAAGCTCACGGGCGAACCATGGGTCAAATGTCCGCCGTGAGCGAGGCTCATCCCCATGATCGTGTCGCCTGGCTCGAGGACGGCGAAGTAGGCGGCCACATTTGCCTGCGCGCCGGCATGAGGTTGGACGTTCACGTGCTCGGCGGCGAACAGCGCCTTCGCCCTGTCAATCGCCAGGTTCTCGGCAACATCGACGAATTCGCAGCCCCCGTAGTAGCGCCTTCCCGGATACCCCTCCGCGTACTTGTTGGTGAGCGGCGTGCCGAGCGCCGCCAGCACCGCCGGAGAGGAGAAATTCTCGGACGCGATCATCTCGAGCTTCGAATTCTGCCGGTCTACCTCGCCCAGAACCGCCTCTGCCAGTTCGGGATCGACCTTCTCGACGGCGGACCAATCCGCCCATCCGGGGTTGCTCACCTGGCGCTCTCCTGTTCCTCGATCTCGGCGATCTGGGCCAGCCGCCGCTCGTGCCTGCCGCCTTCGAAGCTCTCTTCGAAGAAAACGTCGACAATCGCAAGGGCCAGCGCCTCGCCCAACAGTCTGCCTCCAAGTGCCAGGATGTTGGCGTCATTGTGCCTTCTGGCGAAGCGCGCAGTCCACTCGTCATGACACAGAGCGGCCCGCGCTCCGTGTACCTTGTTGGCCGCTATCTGCTCGCCCTGGCCGCTTCCTCCCACAACTATCCCCCTGTCGGCTTCACCCTGCACGACGGCCCGGGCGACGGCGGCGCAGAAAGAAGGGTAGTCGACCATTGCCGCTGAGTCCGTCCCCAGGTCCAATACCTCGTGGCCCTTCTGTTCCAGATAAGGGACGAGCAGGCTCTTGAGCCCGTAGCCGGCGTGGTCAGACCCAATCGCTGTTCGCATAATGCATCTTAGACATCGGGTGATGCAGGGCGCCTCTTATGCCCGACAAACATCCCCGCCCGCCCTCCACGCACCCGGTAGGGTTGCGACCATGAGCGACCCGTGGCAGCGACTGTTGCCCAAACTCGAAGAGCTGGCGCACCTGCGCGCCGCCGGCGCGCTCTTCAGTTGGGACCAGGCGGTGCTCATGCCACCAAAAGGGGGGGCGGCCAGAGCGGGGGCACTCGCGACCATCGAGAGCATCGCCCACGAGCGCCTCACCGATCCGGAGCTGGGCGGGCTGATCGAAGAGCTCGGCTCGGATGCAGATCTCGATGAGAGCAGGGCCGCCCACGTCCGGGTGCTGAAGCGGGATCACAGCAGGGCCCTTCGCCTGCCGCCAGCACTCGTTGCAGAGCTTGCACAAGCTAAGGGAGTCGCATACGAGGCGTGGACCGAAGCGCGCCCCGCAAGCGATTTTCGAAGCTTTCAGCCTCACCTGGAGCACCTCGTATCCCTGAAGTTCCAAGAAGCGGATGCGCTCGGGTACGAAGGCGAGCGGTACGACGCTCTGCTCGATCTCTATGAACCTGCAATGACCACGCGCCGGTTGGAGAAACTGTTTGGCGGGCTTGTGGAGGGCCTCAAGCCCCTGGTCGAAGGCGCCATCCCTCCTGTGGAGGAGCGACCGGGATGGATGGAACAGCCTTTTGAAGCACTCCAGCAGGATCGGCTCTGCCGGTGGCTGGTGGCGAGCATCGGCTTCAGCTTCGAAGGCGGGCGGCTGGACTCTTCGCCACACCCGTTCACCACGTCGATCGGTCCTGGAGATATCCGTCAGACGATCAGAACCCAATCCAACGCGCTGCTTCCATCTCTCTATGCGGCTCTTCACGAAACCGGACACGCGCTTTACGAACAGGGGATTCCGGAGGACCTCGTCGGCTTGCCGGCAGGGTCCGCACCTTCTCTGGGCATGCATGAATCACAATCGCGGCTTTGGGAGAACCTCGTAGGGCGAAGGAGATCCTTTACGGATTTCCTCCTGCCACACGTCAAGGAACGCTTTCCTGCCGAGCTTGGCATGGTCAGCCCCGACGAGTTCCATCTCGGAGTGAACTACCCGGAACGAACGACGATTCGCATATACGCAGACGAGCTGACCTACAACCTCCATATCGCCCTGAGGTTCGAGATCGAGCTGGCACTGTTCAGGAACGAACTCGACGTCGCAGATCTTCCGGACGCCTGGAACGCCGGAATGGAGAAACACCTCGGTGTCCGTCCGCAGGATGACGGCGACGGGGTCCTGCAGGATGTTCACTGGTCGATGGGGCTTCATGGTTATTTTCCCACTTACACCCTCGGGAACATCTACTCGGCCGCCTTCTTCGACAAGGCGGCCGAGGAGATAGGGGGACTCGACGACGACTTTCACGATGGCGACACGTCCCGCCTGCTGGGTTGGCTGCGCGCCAAGATCCACTCACAGGCGTACCTCTATCCAGCCGCCGAGCTCGCAGAGAAGGTTGTGGGGCACCAGGTGACTTCGGACCCATTGCTCGGGTACCTGCGAGAGAAGTACCGCTCGCTCACCTGACCACACCATTTTTGCCTCAGTCCGGGGACGGTCGTGGGGGGCCGGTCGTCATCCGGGTCTACTTGGCGGCGAGTGACGCCAGAAACAGCGTGACCTTGTCGCGCACGCCCTTTAGAGCTACCCTGCCGATGGCCTCGTACTCGATGGGCTCTGATCCGGTTGCGGACATTACCTCATGAGTGACCAGGATTTCATGGGGCCGAGCATAGTCTGCGATTCGAGATGCGATATTGACCGTCCGTCCGAAATAGTCGCCGTCACGAACGATCACTGGGCCGGGGTGGATTCCGACATGTGCGGGCGGAAGGCCGGCCTCCAGAGTGCGGTCGACAAACTCGAAAGCGCACATGACCGCGTCGAGCGGAGCCGCGAAATGCAGCATGACGCCATCACCGAGAAGCTTCACCGGGCGGCCGTTGTAGCGACCGGCAACCTCCTGAACCAGCTCTGCCAGACGTAGCGGGAAGTCGGCAGCCGCAGCATCGCCGCGCTCTTCTGTGAGCTGTGTATATCCGGTCAGGTCGAAGAAGGCTATCGCCGAGGACTTATGGGGCCGTAGCTCGTCTGCGCTCGATTCATCGACCGCCATCTCCACATGCTCGACGATGTACTCCGTTTGATTGTGCTCCGCATGCCGGTGAAGGAGCCACAACACCCAACGGTCGAGAGAGGGCCCCATGAAGGCGTTCACTTGCGCAAGCATGTCGATGATCTGCTGGCGCGACATCCCATTCTTCAACGCCGGCTCCTCGAAGTAAGTGTTGAAGAATGAGCGTGCTGTGTCGGCCACCTTTCGCAAGCTCTCGCCCAGCACCCGTGCGCTGCGCATCATCGTGAGCTCGTTGAGGGCGTCGGCGGGTATCGACACACCGAAGTCGGCGAAGATCGCGGCGTCGTCCTCACGGACGGAGTCGTCGGGGCTCGGGCGCGGCAAGCCCCACATGGAATAGAGGCGCACCACCGCATCGGGGTCGAAGCCAAGCTCCGACGCCACGGTGCGGAACGTACTGTCCGTCAAAGGAGGCGGCTCAGGCCACAAGGTATCGACGAAACCAAAGGAAAGATGACCTTCGGCTATGGCCCGGCCCAGCGACTCAGGTGATATCCCCGCATCATCGAGGGCTTGGACCAACCGAACTCGCTGGATGTCGGGAAGGCCAAAGGCATCCTCTTCGCCGCGCTCCAGAATGGCGAGTCCGACGAGACGATCCACCTGACCCCTCGTAGTACCAGCACGCCGGGCAAGCTCGGCCCCCGAAAAACCAGCCATCCACCCAGGCTAACGGGCTGGATGGCGCGCAGCTCTTGATACAAACCGTTGTCGGGGTTTCCTCTCCCCAGTTGAGCGAGGGGTTGCTCGCTGGAAGGTGCTTAAGCCTGCCTACCTGGAAGGGAGCAGCCCCGAGCCCGTTGGGGTCAATTGAGGCCTTGGGCGATCGCCAGGAGGCCCGTGATCCCGGCGAAACAGAGGACTGCGGGGCGAAGCCACCTGGCATCAAGCCACGGTTTCAAGTACCTGCTCAACAACAGCCCCGTAAGCATCGCCGGGATCATCTCGAGAGCGAAGATCAAATGACCTCCGTCAACC
Organism: Actinomycetota bacterium; assembly: GCA_030860455.1. GTDB lineage: Bacteria > Actinomycetota > CADDZG01 > CADDZG01 > WHSQ01 > JACDDL01. Next base: position 8,054 of record JALZIC010000013.1, on the reverse strand, counting down.
CGCCCCGTCAAAGCGAGGGCCGCAAGCGACATGAGGGTGCCAAGCACGAACGACGCAGACAGCGTGGATCTGAGCTCGGTGCCCGGCCGGGCCTGGTACGCAAGCGCCATGGGAGCGCCGCCAATGGCCGCCGCCGTGCTCATCACACCCGACGCAAATCCCGCCGCCAACCCGGTTCCCCATTCGACCTCGGTCGGAGCGGTGAACAAACTCAAGGCAACGGCCGCGACGATCATGGAACCGACCAGAAGCGCAAGCGAGTCAGCTCTCACCAGCGCAAGCAACGCCACACCGGCGAGAGTGCCGGCGATCCGTCCCACGGTCGAGTAGAACAACCCCGAGACATCGATGGAACTATGTTCGCGCAGAGCCATAGTGATTGTCATGGGCACTGCGATCAACAAGAGTCCGGACGGGACAACGTCGGGCAACAGCAAAGTAAAGGTGGGGACGGCAACCAGCGCGAAACCAAAGCCGATTGAGCCTTGGATAACCGCGCCAAGCATGACTGCGAGAAACGCAACGAGAATCACTCGTGTCCGGCCAACCACCGGCACACCATGCAGCCTGGGCGCCGAAAAGCTAGGCTCCCTAGGCCTTCGACCGTCGGGAAACTAAGCAGGTCCGCTCCACACCGGTCCGGAAGGATAAGCGTAGTCCTTTAGCGTCTGAGGCTGCAGGGTAATGCTGTATCCGGGAGCACTCGGTGGCATGTAGCGCCCGTTCTCGATAGTGACGGGATCTACGAAATGCTCGTGAAGATGATCGACATACTCGAGAATCCGGCCCTCCAGAGATGCCCCCACGCACACATAGTCAAAAATAGAGAGGTGCTGAACGTATTCGCACAGACCTACTCCCCCTGCGTGCGGACACACCGGGACATCGAACTTTGCAGCCATGAGGAGCACCGCTAGGACCTCGTTCACGCCGCCCAGCCTGCAACTGTCGATCTGACAAAAGTCGATCGCGTTCGACTGGAGGAGCTGCTTGAACATGATTCTGTTGTGTGCATGCTCGCCGGTGGCAACACCGATGGGAGCGACGGCGCTCCTGATCCTGGCGTGCCCGAGGATGTCGTCGGGGCTCGTCGGTTCCTCGATCCACCATGGATCGAACTGGGCCAGGACCTTCATGCTGGCGATGGCTTCGTCGACATCCCAGTTTTGGTTGGCGTCCATCATGAGCCTTCGGTCGGGTCCGATCTCGTCCCGAATCAGCTGGGCGCGCCTTGCATCCTCGCTCAGATCCGCGCCGACCTTCATCTTGAAGTAGGTCCAACCCTCGTCGACGCCCGCTCTGCAAAGCGCGCGCAACTTGTCATCCGGGTAGCCGAGCCATCCTGCCGAAGTGGTGTAGGCAGGGAAGCCGCTCAAAAGCATCTCCTGCTCGCGTTCTGCTCGTGTCGGCTCGTTGGCCTGCATCATTCCCAAGGCTTCCTCAGGGGTAATCGCATCGGTGATGTAGCGGAAATCGATGCATGCGACGAGATCCTCCGGTGTCATTTCGCAGAGCAGCCGCCACAGAGGCTTTTCCTCCGCCTTGGCGTAGAGGTCCCACACGGCGTTTACAATCGCCGCACCGGCGAGATGGATCGCACCTTTTTCAGGACCGATCCAGCGCAATTGGCTGTCGCCGGTCACCCCGCGCCAAAAGGCTCCCATGTCCTCGGTGAAGGACTCGAGCGTTCTATCCACGACGAACGGGCCAAGTGCCTCTATTGCCGTCACGCAGATCTCGTTGCCTCGCCCGATCGTGAAGGTCATCCCGTGGCCTTCGAGCGTCGGGTGGTCGGTCTCGAGAACCACATAGGCAGCGGAGTAATCAGGGTCAGGGTTCATGGCGTCCGACCCGTCCAACGATCGCGAGGTCGGAAACCTGATGTCATGGGCGGTGAGGTTGGTGATGCGGATAGGCATATCGTCCCCCGGCTGGTCGGGTGTCAGGGTGGAGCCGAGTGTAAGGTCACAGTCACCGGCGGGGTGCTGCTCTCCGGTGACGATAAGAGACTTCCATGACCCTGGGGGTGGGCATGCAGGCACTGATGTTCCAGGAGCGCCGCAGGATGGAGATGCGCGAGGTCGATGCTCCCTCTCCCGGACCTGGCGAAGCCATCATCGAAGTAGCCGCCTGCGGGGTCTGCGGTTCGGATCTCGAAGGATACGTCGGGACTCCCGGTATGGCCGACCGCCGCGTCCCCCCGCTGCTCCTGGGACACGAGTTCGCTGGAACCGTCACCCAGGGGCCTGGCGAGTGGAAGGGGCGCTCCGTAGCGATACACCCGCTTGTCACCGACGGCACCTGCCGCTTCTGCCGCTCGGGGCGGCGTTACCTGTGCCCCAACCGCGAGCTGATCGGGCTCAACCGGCCGGGCGCGCTGGCCCAGCAGGTCGTCGTGCCCCTGAGTGGTCTGCATGCCTTGCCGGAGGCCGTACCGGGGTGGCGCGGCGCGCTGGCCGAGCCTCTTGCCGTTGCCGTGCATGCGGTTGGGCTCGCCGGCCCACTGCTCGAGCGTAAGGTGCTCGTCTTCGGAGGAGGAGCAATCGGTTTCTTCGTCGCTTGGGCTGCCAGGCGCGCCGGAGCAAAGGTGCAGGTGATCGACATAAGCGACACCCGCCGCGAGCAGGTCGCGGCCCTCGGCATCGCGTCTTCCGCCAAAGCGCCGGAGGCCGAGGTGGATGTGGCCTTTGACACGGTGGGAATCGAGGCCACCCGGGCAGCCGCGATGACGCATCTGGCGCCCGGCGGAACCGCTGTATTCGTTGGACTGCACGACGACGAAAGTCCCTTCAGCTTTTACGGTCTGATACTTCAAGAGCGTCAGATCAGGGGCAGCTACTGCTATTCGGATGAGGACTTCGCCCGAGCCGTGTCGCTTTGCGGCGAGGTGCCCGACGACTACATCGCCCGTGTGCCGCTGGTGGAGGGGCCCTCGGCTTTCGAGGCGCTTGCGGCCGGGAGCAGCGAATACCTCAAGGTCCTGTTGGAGCCGGATGGGCAGGCCTAGTCTCTCCGAGGTGATTCCGTCGTGTATCTGACCCGGCACGCGACCCCGGGTGGACCGCGTTGGGCGGTGGACGGCCGCGAGCTGCCGGCGAGCTTCACCCTCGATCTGCTGCTCCAGCTTCCTGCACACACCGCAGCACAAACCGTCACGTCCATGGCCACAGAGGCCACGCTCGACGATCCGCTGCTTGCCCCCATCGAGGCCCACCACGAGGTGTGGGCAAGCGGGGTCACCTATCTCAAGAGCCGCGAAGCGCGCCGGTCCGAATCTCACGCCAGCGGCGGCGGTGATCTCTACGCTCGCGTCTACGATGCAGCTCGGCCCGAGCTGTTTTTCAAGGCGGCCGGCTGGCGAGTGGCCGGCCCAGAAGCCCCCATCCGTGCGCGAAGAGATGCCGAATGGACTGTGCCCGAACCCGAGCTCGTCCTGGTGCTGAACAGCCGGATGGAGATCGTCGGTTACTGCGCCGGGAACGATGTCTCGTCGCGCGATATCGAGGGGGACAACGCGCTATACCTTCCGCAGGCCAAGATCTACGACGGATCCTGCGCACTCGGGCCCGGCATCATCACCGCTTCGGTCCACGAAGTGACGGCTGTGCGCGTAGCACTCGAGATCAGGCGGGACGGCGAGATCATCTTTTCGGACGCCACCGACACCTCTCAGATGAAGCGGGCCCCCGGCGAGCTTCTGCACCATCTCAGCAGCGAGATGAGCTTCCCTCACGGCGTCTTCCTGATGACGGGGACGAGCATCATCCCGCCAGAGGACTACAGCCTCCGGCCTGACGACATCGTTCAGATAACGGTGGGATCGCTCGAACTGAGCAACATCGTGGCACTGGAGCCGGCACCTGCATGAGCATGCAGGGAAAGATCGCCCTCGTAGCAGGAGGGAGCCGCGGCATAGGGTTCGCCATAGCAGAGCGTCTCGGCGCGCAGGGCGCCCGGCTTGGCATTGCGTCGCGCAAGCCCGACGAGGCGGCCAAAAAGCTGCGCTCACAGGGTTTCGACGCAATCGCCTTGGGGCTGAACCTCGCCGAGGAGGACCCGCGCGCCGTAGTCGACGCAACCGTCGAACACTTCGGTGGCCTCGACGTGCTCGTGTATTCATCGGGCGCCAACGTCCGCAAGCCGATCCTCGAACTGACCCTCGAGCAGTGGCGGCTCATTCATCGAGTCAACCTCGAGGGGGCCTTCCTCAGCGCGCAGGCAGCCGCCCCGCACATGCTCGATCGCACCTGGGGACGAATGTTGTTCATTGCATCGATTGCGGGGTTCCACGGGGGTGCGGTGCTTCCCATCACCGCCTATTCGGCCAGCAAGGCCGGCCTGAACGGATTGGTAAGGGGTCTCGCAAAAGAGTGGGCGCCGGGAGGCATTCGAGTGAACGCGGTGTCGCCGGGATTCACCCGCACCGAGCTCACCGAACCCGTCCAGAACAACCTGGAGCTGAGCGAATCGATAGACGCCCGGATTCCGGTGGGGCGATGGGCGGAACCCGGCGACATGGCCGGCATCGGCGCGTTCCTGTGCTCCGAGGAAGCCGATTACATAACCGGCCAGTCCATCATCGTCGACGGGGGGTATCTGCTCTTTTGAGACCGCATCCTTCCGGCGAGCGGGTGACAGATGTGAATAATGCACACCCACCACCCACTCGGCCGCCTTCATGATCAAGGACGTTCAGACCGCGGTTATCGAATCCAACTACGACTGGACGCTGGTCAAGATCATCGCCGATGAGGGCGTCGGGTACGGGGAATGCTTCTTCGCCCTCGGCCTGCCCGAGGTGATCCGGCAGCTCAGTCCTCTGCTGATAAAGCAAGACCCCGCGGATATCACGAAACTGCTGCGCAGCCTCAAGACCGCCGGACTACTGACCAGCCCCCACGGTGGGGCGCTCCACCACGCGCTTGCCGGGATCGAAACCGCGTTGTGGGATCTCTTGGGGAAGTCACTCGGTGCGCCGCTGTACCGTCTGTGGGGCGGAACCTACCGCAACGAGATTCGCCTCTACGCAGACTGCCACGGCGGGGAGGGTCTCGCCTCTTTGAGCTCGATCCTGGCGCCGCGCACACCGTGGTGGCTGGGTGGGGAGAGCGACGACTCGCCCCACGAAGTACATCCCAAGTACCACGGTGGGCGCGCCTCAGAAGCCTTCGAGCTGAACCTCGACTTGTATGCTCGGCGCGCCGAGGAAGCTGCCGAGCAGGGATTCACAATCCTGAAATTCGATCTCGACATCCCCAATCCGCACTCCCGCGACGACTACAACAGGACTCTCGAGCCACAGGAGATAGATCTGCTGGTCGAAGTTGTGCGTGCCGTGCGCGACAGCATCCCCGAAGAGGTCGGGCTCGCGGTGGACTGCCACTGGAGCTTGAGCGCGACCAGCGGAGCAGCGCTGGGCCGTGCACTCGAGCCCTTCAAGCTGCTGTGGATCGAAGATCCGGTGCCGCCCGAATCGGACGAAGCGCTGGCACGCGTAATTCGTGAGAGTCCTACGCCGGTCGCAAGCGGCGAGAACCACTACTCGGCGGTTCAGTTCAACCGGCTGTTTCAACTGGGAATGGAGATCGCAGCACCGGACTTGCAGAAGACGGGCTTCGCCGAGGGCCGTCGGATCGCCGAGCTCGCCGAGCTCTTCACCGTGCCGCTTGCCCCGCACAACATCTCGAGCCCAATCGGCACACTCGCCGCCGCCCAACTTGCGGCGACGATCCCGAACTTTCTCGTGCTCGAGCACCATGGCATCGACGTCCCATTCTGGGAGGAGCTCGCCTCAGGTCGCGACAGGCCCGTCATACAGAAGGGGTATGTCGTCCTCGACGGCGCGCCGGGATTGGGCATCACGCTCGACGAAGAGGTCGCGTACCGCTATCGCAAGCGCGACGAGGCGTTCTTCGGAAACGAAAATTAGAGCAGAGCGCTACTCGACAAGATCTGTGAGAGGGAGAAGCCGATGACCATAGTGAGCATCAACCCGCACAAGCCGTCCGACACGGTGACTCGATTCGAAGCCGCCGGCCCGGACGGTATCAAAGCGTCCGTTGCGCGAGCCGGCGATGCATTCGGCGAGTGGTCGGCCCAAACCGCCGTCACCCGGGGCACCGCGTTGAGGGAGATCGCCGAAGACATCGAAGGGCGGGCCGGGGAGTTCGCCGAGCTCATGGTGCGGGAAGTCGGCAAGCCCCTGGCCGAGACCCAGCAGGAGATCGGCAGGGCGGTGTCCATCTTCCGTTACCACGCGCAGATGGCTCTCGCTCCGAACGGGCTGACCTATCCGGGCTCCGACGCAAGCTCATGGTTGATGGAGAAGAGATTCCCGCTGGGCGTGTGCGGCCTTCTCACCCCGTGGAACTTTCCCATCGCAATTCCAGCTTGGAAGCTCGCACCCGCGCTCGCCTGTGGCAACACTGCATTGCTAAAGCCCGCTCCCCAGGCGACCGCGACGGCGCAACTGCTCCACCAGGTTGCAAAAGATCACCTCCCCGAGGGCGTATTCGAGCTCGTAACGGGGGACGCCGAAACCGGCGAACCGCTCGTCGACCACCCCGGCGTGGCCGCGGTGTCCTTCACGGGCTCGCTCCCCGTAGGGCACGAGATCGCCAAACGCGTGGCCGGCCGCGGCGCCAAGCTGCAGTGTGAGATGGGCGGGCAGAATCCATCTGTCGTACTGGCCGACGCGGATCTGGACAAGGCCGCCGCCGCCATCGCCTTTGCGACGATGGGCTACGCGGGGCAGAAGTGCACCGCCACATCCAGGGTGATCATCGAGACTTCCATCTACGACGCATTCAAGGACAAGCTTGTGTCGGCCGTTGAGGACATGGAAGTCGAAGATCCGTCGAGTGCATCCTGCCAGGTGGGCCCCCTCATCGAAGAAGAGGCGCGCCAGAATGCCCTCGATGCGATCCAGGATGCCGGGGGCAACGTGGTGACCGGTGGCTCACCGCTCGATGCGGAGGGTTTCTACATCGCGCCCACGCTTGTCGAAGTCGAAGACCGCTCGAGTGTGCTGGCCAAAGAGGAGGTCTTCGCTCCTGTTGTTGCGCTGCTCGAGGTCGGCTCCCCAGACGAGGGCCTTGCACTCGCCAACGACGTTCGCTTCGGACTGGTCGCGGCTGTGTTTACGAGCAACCTTGCCCGTGCAATGGAGTACTCGGGCAAGCTGGAAGCCGGGCTCGTTCGGGTGAATGCCCCAACGTCCGGAGTGGACTTCCACGCGCCGTTCGGCGGCTCGAAAGCGTCGAGCATAGGGCCGCGCGAACAGGGGCTTGCTGCGCGTGAGTTCTTTACCGAGTCGCGCACGCTGTTGATCTCCCCGTGAGCGCCTTCGACGGTCTTGTCGCACTGGTGACGGGTGCAGCATCGGGCATCGGTGCTGCGACCGTCGATGCCCTCGACGAGGCCGGCGCGCGCGTTGGGGCACTCGACATCGAGAAGGCTGCGAGGCGACAGAGAGTGCTCCCGTTGGTGGCGGATGTCACCGATGGCTCCTCGATTGATACCGCCGTGCAGCAAGTGGTAAGCGAATTCGGACGGCTCGATGTGCTCGTCAATGTCGCCGGAATCGGCGCCGCCGGAACCGTCGAGGACAACTCAGACGACGAGTGGCGCCGGGTATTCGACGTCAACGTGTTGGGGATGGTTCGCACAGCGCGCGCCGCTCTTCCCCACCTTCGACGCGCCGAGCACCCGTCGGTGGTCAACGTGTGCTCCGTCGCCGCCATCGCCGGCCTTCCCCAACGAGCGCTCTACAGCGCCAGTAAAGGCGCGGTGCTGTCCCTCACACTCGCAATGGCCGCCGACCTGGTCGGCGATGGTGTCAGGGTCAACTGCATCTGCCCGGGAACGGCCGACACTCCGTGGGTGGGCCGGCTGCTCGACGCCGCACCCGACCCCGACGCGGAACGGGCTGCACTCGAGGCACGTCAACCAATGGGCCGCCTGGGAAGCGCCCAGGAGATAGCCGCAGGGATCTTGTTTCTCGCCGCTCCGACCTCGAGCTTTGTGACCGGCACCGCCCTCGAGGTCGACGGCGG
>JALZIC010000052.1 GCA_030860455.1 Actinomycetota bacterium | reverse complement strand
GCGATGCTGTTTGCCAAGAATGTAGTGCATACCGCCCTGTTCCTGGTGGGGAGCCAAGTTGCCCTGGCGGTTGCCTTCTTGCTCCAGGGTGCTCATTACGTCGCGGCGGTGCAGATCATCATCTACGCAGGGGCAATCATGGTGCTCTTCCTGTTCGTCGTGATGCTCCTGGGTGTGGATCGGTCGGAGGTGCTTGTCGTGCCACTGCCGGCGCAACGGCAGATCGCCCTGGCTCTTGGCGCTCTGTTGGCCGCCGGCATCACCTACATCGCTCTAACGAGCGTCGACCTCATCGGCGGCGACCGGACGCAAGAGCTGGCAGCCATCAACAGGGACCCGGGCAACGTTCTGGCGGTGGCCAGGACGCTCTTCAGCCGCTATCTGCTGGGGTTCGAGGTCACGTCGATGCTGCTCGTGACGGCCATCGTGGGTGTCATGGCTCTGGCGCGCCGAGTGGATTCGGTCACGGCCCTCAGCTCTGCGAACCCCTCGCCGGAGGAGCGTGAGGTCGCGTGACCGAAGTAGCCCCGGGCTATTACCTCGCTCTTGCCGGCTTGATGTTCTCGATCGGAGTGATCGGCGCCCTCGTTCGGCGCAACGCAATCGTGATCTTCATGTTCATCGAGTTGATGCTGAACGCCGTGAATTTGATGTTCGTGACTTTCTCCCGCATACGGGGGAGCGTCGATGGTCAAATCCTGGTGTTCTTCGTGCTGGTGGTGGCTGCGGCAGAGGCAGTGGTTGGACTGGCAATCATCTTGGTGATCGTGCGCCGCAGGGCCTCCGCCAATGTTGACGACGTAAGCCTTCTCAGGTGGTGAGGCAGTGATGGCTCAGGAGGAACTTGCCGCAGGCTTTGATCTCGTGCTGGCCCCTCTGATAATCGGTCTTCCACTGGCCGGCGCAGTCGTTCTCCTGCTTTTCGGCAAGCGCATCGGGCGCCTCTCCGGCGTTCTCGCGTCCGGGACCATCGGCTTGGCTGCTGTCATTGGGCTCTTCAACTCCATCGCGTTGATCGGCGCGCCGGAGGAGTCCAGGACCGCCACCCAGCATCTTTTCGATTTCATCTCGGTGGGCGGCTTTCGGACGGGCGTGGACCTGCTGTTCGATCCGCTGTCGATGGTGATGGTGATGGTGGTGACCGGTGTCGGCACGCTCATCCACGTCTACTCGATCGGCTACATGCACGGCGACCCCCGCTATCACCGGTTCTTTGCATATCTCAACCTGTTCGCTTCGTTCATGCTGCTACTGGTTCTCGCCGACAACCTTGTGCTGTTGTACGTCGGATGGGAGGGGGTAGGTCTGTGCTCCTACCTGTTGATCGGTTTCTGGTTCGACCGGCCCTCCGCTGCGGCTGCCGCCAAGAAGGCTTTCCTGGTCAACCGCATCGGTGACTTCGCGTTCTTGATAGGCATGTTCGTTTTGTTTGGCGCGGTCGGGAGCCTGACTGTGGGGCAGATCAACGCCTCCGCCGGTGCCCTGAGCGCCGGAGTCGCCACGGTGGTCGCCCTGCTGCTGTTCGCAGGGGCCACGGGCAAGAGCGCTCAGATCCCGCTGTACGTATGGCTTCCCGATGCCATGGAGGGGCCGACACCGGTGTCCGCGTTGATCCATGCGGCCACGATGGTCACCGCCGGCGTCTACATGGTTGCTCGCTTCAGTCCGGTGTTCGAAGCATCCGAGGGCACCGCCCTGACCGTCGTCGGTGTGACCGGCGCTGCGACCGCCTTGTGGGCTGCATTGATGGCTTGCACCGAATACGACATCAAGCGCGTTCTGGCCTATTCGACCATCTCGCAACTCGGCTACATGTTTCTGGCTCTGGGTGTGGGGGCGTATTCGATCGCCGTTTTCCATCTCGTGACCCATGCGTTCTTCAAAGGCCTCATGTTCCTTGGGGCAGGGGCGGTGATGCACGCTCTGGATGGGAACACCGACATGCGCCACATGGGCGGACTGCGCCGCGCGATGCCGGTGGTCGGATACACGTTCATGGCCGGATGGCTTGCAATCTCCGGGGTGATTCCCTTCGCAGGCTTCTGGTCCAAGGATGCGATCCTTGCCGCCGCCTGGGTCGAGGGCAACTACGTTCTCTGGGGGGTCGGTGTATTCACCGCTTTCCTGACCGCCTTCTACATGTCGAGGTTGTACCTGCGGGTGTTCGAGGGGCCCTTACGGACCCCCGAGGGTACGCATGCGCACGACGCCCCCCGGACGATGGCGGCGGCACTGGTTCCGCTGGCCGTGCTTTCGGTGATCGGCGGCGTGATCAACCTGCCCGTCCTGCTCACGCTCGAGCATTTCCTGGAGCCCGTGGTGGGAGAGTTTCACGCGCCCGAAGGAACTCTGGCGTTCATTCTCTCGGGCGTCGCGCTGCTGGTCGCAGTTGCCGGGATTTTGCTTGCCCGATCGGTTTACCTGACGTCCGGCGCCGAAAGACGCCGAGCCCGCCTGGTTCGCCCGATGGGCCCACTGGTCAACGGCGCCCGTAACAAGTTCCATATAGATGAGATCTACGGACGCCTGATCGTCCTCCCCGGCAAGAGGTTCGCGCTGTTTTGCGCCGACGTGCTCGACCGCAGAGGAATTGACGGCATCGTGAACGGAACCGCCACGCTGATCGGGCGTACCTCCCAGGGGCTGCGACACATCCAAACCGGCTACGTGCGCAACTATGCGGCAACGTTCCTGCTTGGTGTCGTAGCGGTGTTTTCCTTTTTGATTTTGCGGGTGGTCGCCGGATGAACGATATGCCCTTCCTCGACATCACGTTGTTCCTGCCGCTGGCCGGCGCGCTCGTCATGGTGCTCATCCCAAAGCGTCTGGACGCCGTGCTGCGGCTGGCTGCTCTGCTGGTTACGACGGCTACTTTCGTTGTCTCGTTGGGGGTGCTGGCCTCTTTTGAATCCGGTACGCCTGGCTTCCAGCAGGGCTCAGAGTTGAGCTGGATCCCGGAATGGGGCATCGGGTACATCACCGGTGTCGACGGAGTCAGCCTGTGGATGATAATGCTGACGACCTTCCTGATGCCGCTGTGCATCCTGACGTCATGGACGATTAGGACTCAGGTCAAGCCGTACTTCATCCTGCTGCTCACACTCGAGACCGGCATGCTCGGGGTTTTCTCCTCGCTCGATATGTTCCTGTTCTACGTTTTCTGGGAGGCCGTCCTGGTGCCCATGTACTTCTTGATAGGTATGTGGGGCCACGGACGACGCGTCTACGCCGCGATGAAGTTCTTTCTCTTCACGCTGGCGGGCTCGTTGTTCATGCTGCTGTCGATTCTCTACCTCTACTTCGCCTCTGAGGGAGGAGCGGCCGCGCCGACCTTCGATTACCGCTCCTTGGTGGGGACGCCCCTGTCACTCGAGGTCCAGATCCTGTTGTTCCTGGGATTCTTCGCCTCTTTTGCGGTCAAGGTGCCGCTGGTCCCCCTGCACACCTGGCTGCCCGATGCCCACACGGAGGCTCCCACCGCCGGGTCGGTCATGCTGGCCGCGGTCCTTCTGAAGATGGGGGCCTACGGCCTGATTCGTTTTGGAATTGCGTTCTTCCCAGACGCAGCGCGCCTCCTTGCGCCGGTCATCATTACCCTCGCGATCATCGGCATCATCTACGGAGCGCTGGTCGCAATCGTCCAACAGGACGTGAAACGCCTCGTGGCGTACTCGTCGGTGGCGCATCTGGGTTTCGTAGTCTTGGGGCTGTTCGTCGGGACGCTCCAGGGAATGAGCGGCGGGATACTCCAGATGCTCAATCACGGCCTTTCGACCGGTGCTTTGTTCCTCCTCGTGGGGGCGCTGTACGACCGCCGCCACACCAGGGAGATCTCGGAGTTCGGTGGTCTGGCACGATCGGTGCCGGTGCTGGCGGGCGTCTTCCTGATCGTCGTGTTGTCGTCTCTCGGCTTGCCCGGGCTGAACGGATTCGTGGGTGAGTTCCTCATACTGCTGGCCACCTACCAGAGCTATGGCCCCTGGGTTGTTCCGGCCGCGTTCGGCATCGTGCTTGCCGCCATTTACCTGTTGTGGGCTTACCAGCGCGTCTTTCACGGCCCCGTCACCGTTGAAGCCAACCGGGACCTGAGGGATTTCCGCGTGCGCGAGTACGTGATGTTCGCCCCGCTGGTGGCGCTTATCATCGCTATCGGCGTGTACCCGAAGCCGTTCCTGGAGCGCATCGAGCCATCCGCTAAGAGGATCGTAAGGCAGCTGAACAACACATCGGTGGTCCCTGAGTCCAGTGGTCTGGCGGAAGCGCCGTAATGGATCTAACCGATGCCTGAGTTCACACCACCTCAGGTTCAGCTCGGAGGCGTCGCGCCAGAAATCTCCCTGCTGGCCGCGGCGCTCATTCTGCTCATCGTCGATACGCTCGGCGGGGAACGTAGCAGCCGCTGGTACTTGCCCGTCATGGCCACTCTCGGCCTCGTGGTGGCGGGGATCCTTGCCCTTTCGACGTGGGGCCACAACGAGCTTCAACTCTCTGGTGCCATAGCACTCGACGGCTTCGCCTCCTTCGTGAAGATCAGTCTGGCCGTCTTCGGGCTTCTCACCGTGTGGGTGGGGCGCGATTATCTCGTGCGGGACCACCTCGAGGACTCCGAGTTCTACGCGTTGGTGCTTCTGGCCGTGGCCGGAATGATGCTGATGGCTGCGGCGGCCGATCTCATCATCATGTTCCTGGCGCTCGAGACGTTCTCGGTTGCGCTGTATGTCTTGGTGGCGTTCAAGAGCGGGTCGTTGACCAGTCAGGAATCGGCGATGAAGTACTTTCTGCTCGGCGCCTTCTCCTCGGCCTTCTTTCTGCTCGGGATAGCTCTTGCCTACGGCGCGGTGGGATCAACCGCGCTCTACGGAGGCGCCGACCCGCTGACGGAGCCGGGAATCGCGTCTTTTCTGGCCGGCAGCCCGACCGCAAACACGGGCCTGCTGGTGCTGGCCACCGGATTCCTGATCATCGGGCTCGGCTTCAAGATCGCGGCGGTTCCGTTTCACGCGTGGACTCCCGACGCTTATCAGGGCGCGCCTTCACCGGTCACCGGCTTCATGGCGGCCGGGACCAAGTTCGCGGCTTTTGCCGCCATCCTCCGGCTTTTCGACGCAACGTTGTTCTCTCTCCGGGCAGAGTGGCGGCCGCTTGCGATTGCAATAGCCGTGGCGACCATGATCGTCGGCTCGGTTCTGGCCGTGGTGCAGGACGACATCAAGAGGCTCCTCGCCTATTCGTCGATTGCCCACGCCGGATTCATCCTCACCGCGGTGATCGCCGCAAACGACCGCGGTGTCTCTGGGGCGCTGTTCTATCTGGCGACCTACGGGCTCGCGGTGTTGGGCGCCTTTGCGGTGGTGTCGGTCGTATCCGGTCAGGACGAAGCGCGGGTGCGGCTTGCTGGCTACAGGGGGCTCTTTTTTGACCATCCTGCACTGGCCGTCGCGCTCACCCTTTTCCTGTTGTCGCTTGCCGGCGTACCTGTGACGGCCGGCTTCTTCGGCAAGCTGGTGGTGTTCGGCGCCGCCGTCCAAGGGGGGTATTCGTGGGTGGTGGCGATAGGAGTCGTCACCAGCGCCATTGCGGCCTTCTTCTACCTCAAGATCATGGTGCGGATGTACCTCGAGGAAAGCGAAGGTGAGTCGTCCCGGCTGCCCGTCGGGCGGTTGGCGGCCGGCGTCATCGCCGTAACGGCGGTGGCAACGATCGGCTTCGGCGTCGTGCCGGGCCCGCTGCTGCGCGCGGCAGAAGATGCAACGATGTTCTTCCAACCGGCGCCCGAAACCGAACAAGCACCGCTAGGAGGTTGAGCCATACCAAATGACCGTTCAGGAGCTCGAGCAATGGGTTGACTCGGCGGCAGAATCCGCAGGGCAAAGGTCGTGGGAGAGTCTGTACCGGGGGACTCTGTTGGGGGTGGCGGCCGGCAATGCATTGGGCATCCCGGCTGAAGGGCATTCCCGGCGCAGCGTCGAGCGAAGCTTTCACGGTGGTCCCTCAGAGGTGGACCCCGCCGAGCTCACGACAGCGTGGGACGACGACCTCGCCCAGACCGCCGTGCTGGCGGAGGCTTTGACGGCGGGTGAGCTCGACCTCGATGATCTAGCTCGCCTCTTCGTAACCTGGGGACAGACCAACGGCAGGGGGATCGGCCACCTCACATCGGAGGTACTGGACCAGCTCACGGGCGGGGAATCCGCGTCCAGCGCCGCACGGGTCGTGTGGGAACGCCGGCCGCTCAGCTCGGCGGGGAACGGCGCGGTCATGCGGTGCTCGCCGGTGGCGCTTCGGTGGAGAAGCTCCGGACGAGACCTCATCAGGGACGCGCGCACGAGCGCGCTGGTGACCCACTACGACCCTCTGTGCGAATGGTCCACCGTTGCAATGTGCGTGGCCCTTGCCCTTACGTTGTCCGGCGCTCCCGTCGATCTCGGTCGGCTCGCCGCCGGCGTCGATGCAACCGGCGCGCCGGACGAGGTTGCCTCTGCGATCGGCGCCGTCGGCGACGGGGGGCTCCGGCCGCTGGCACTGGACGACCCGATGGATATGGGCTACACGATCAAGGGTATGCAGGTGGGATTGTGGGCCGCCATCCAGGCGGACGCCGACTTCGAGGCAGTGGTGAACCAAGTTGTGGCCGAGGGCGGCGACACCGACACGAACGGAGCGATCGCAGGCGCCGTGATGGGAGCTCGGCTGGGAGCTGGCGCGATTCCAAGTCGCTGGCTCGACAACATCGCCGATACCGACCGGCTGATGGACCTGGCCGACGCGCTGCTGGCAAGAGCGGAGCAGTAGACACTTCGTCTCCACTGAGGGGGGAGTAGAAGGGCGCTGGGAGCAATGCAGAATCCGTTCACCACCAGGCCGGAGCTGCGCGGGACGTTCGGCATGGTCGCGTCGACTCACTGGCTGGCTTCGGCCTCCGGGATGGCAGTGCTCGAGGCGGGAGGCAACGCGTTCGACGCCGCGGTTGCCGCTGGTTTCGTGTTGCAGGTGGTCGAGCCACACCTCAACGGGCCGGGTGGGGAGGCGCCCATCGTCGCCTACAGCGCCCGGCGAGGTGAGCCCCTGGTGGTGAACGGGCAGGGCCCCGCCCCGGCCGCCGCCTCTATTGCCCATTTCTCCGAGCTCGGCCTCGACCTCGTTCCCGGAACCGGTCTTCTTCCTGCCTGTGTTCCCGGCGCGTTCGACGCCTGGATGTCACTGCTGCTGCACTTCGGAACCTTTCGGCTCGGGGACGTCATGAAGTACGCCATCGGCTATGCCCGGAACGGCTATCCGGTGGTCGCGGACATCACCGAAGCGGTCGCAGGCGTCCGGCGCCTGTTCGAGACGGAGTGGCCCGACTCGGGGGCGCTGTATTTGAAGTCGGGCGCCGCGCCGCGCCCGGGAACGTTGTTGAAGAACGAAGCACTTGCGGCGACCTACGAGCGAATCGTGGTGCAGTCGCAAGCGATCACGGACGACCGCGAGGCGCAGATCGAAGCAGCCCGTCACGCCTACTACGAAGGCTTCGTGGCTCAAGCCATCGATGCTTACTGCACCGGTAGACAGGTCATGGACTCGACCGGAGCTCGCCATTCCGGCCTCCTGACCGGCGAGGACATGGCGCGCTGGAAGGCCTCAATCGAAGCCCCAGTGACGCTCGATTACCACGGCTACACGGTCTGCAAGACGGGCCCGTGGGGACAAGGGCCCGTGTTTCTCCAAGGGCTGTCGCTGCTCGATGGCTTCGATCTGGCTGCGATGGACGACATCGAGCTGATTCACACCGTGGTCGAGTGCGCAAAGCTGGCGTTTGCCGACCGGGAGGCCTGGTACGGCGATCCCGCGTTCACCGACGTACCTCTGGCCGGACTGCTCGACGAGGACTATGCGGCGGCGCGCCAGACGTTGGTGGGGGATGAGGCGTCGAGGGAGCTGCGGCCGGGAAGCGTGGACGGACGCCCCCCCCGGCTCCCACCGGAGAGGCTGTGGCGGGCGGACGGATCGAACGCCACGGCGGAGCCTTCGATCGTCCCCTCGCCGGGCCGGTCGGTCGCTCCACCGTCCCGGTCGGTCGCCCCTCCCCTCGACCGGCCCGGCGACACCTGCCATCTCGACGTGGCCGATCGCCTCGGGAACCTGGTGTCGGCCACACCCAGTGGTGGGTGGCTCCAGAGCTCTCCGGTGATACCGGAGCTCGGCTTTCCGCTTGGCACGCGCGCGCAGATGTTCTGGCTCGTGGACGGCCTCCCCAACTCGCTCGAGGGCGGCAAGCGCCCCCGCACCACCCTGACCCCCTCGCTGGCGTTGCGCGATGGTGACCCCTATCTCGCATGGGGGACTCCGGGCGGCGATCAGCAGGACCAGTGGACGCTTCCTTTCTTCCTCCGTCACGTGCTCCGGCATGAGAGCCTGCAGGCCGCTATCGACGCTCCGACCTGGCACACCGAGCACGTTCCGAGCTCGTTCTATCCGCGCACCGCGAACCTGAACCGTCTGGTGATCGAGAACGGTTTCGGCCCTGGGGTGATCGAGGGACTCCGGGCGAGGGGACACGTCGTGATCGTGTCCGACCGGTGGTCGCTGGGGCGACTGAGCGCCGCCGGTCGCGACGGCGCCGGAGTGTTGAAGGCCGCAGCCAACCCGCGGGGGATGCAGGGCTACGCGGCGGGCCGCTGACGGCGGCTCCCGATCGCCGCAGGTTAATGCCTGGCCGGTTGAGGCTCCCGCCAGCGCCGGGGAGCGATCAGTTGCTCGGCCTTGGCCGGCCCCCACGTCCCCTGTCCATAGGGCTCTACCGGGGGTGGGTCGTCCGTGATCCCCTCGAGGGCATGCCACGCAGCCTCGAGGGACTCGGCGCTCGTGAATAGGGTGCGCTCGCCAAGCAGGGCGTCGTGGATCAACCTCTCGTAGGGGCCTATGAGCTTGGAGCGGGAGGACGCGTCGTAGGCGAAGTTCATGCTGGCCGGCGCCAACGAGAAGGCCGGGCCCGGCTCTTTGGCCAGGAACCCGAGTGAGATGCCCTCGGTGGGAGCAAGCTCCAGCGCGAGATGGTCGTAGCCGAAGCCGTCGGGGACTTCGCCGAACATGGAGTTAGGAGGCTGCTTGAACGCGAGCGTCACCGACCAGCGCTCCGCCGCCAAGCGCTTGCCCGTACGAAGGAAGAACGGCACGCCGCTCCAGCGCCAGTTGTCGATGCCTACCCGGGCGGCAAAGAACGTCTCGGTCTGCGAATCGGGGGCAACTCCCGGCTCGTCCCTGTAACCCTCGTACTGGCCCCTCACTACGTCGTCGGGCCCGAGAGGCTGGAGGCACCTCATCACCTTCGTCTTCTCGGTCATGAGATCGTCGGCGGCCAACCGGGCGGGTGGTTCCATCGCCACGAAGGTCAGGACCTGGAAGAGATGAGTGACGATCATGTCCTTCATCGCCCCGATGCCCTCGTAGAAACCAGCCCGGGTGCCTATCCCAAGCGTCTCGGGGATGTCGATCTGGACGTGGTCGATATGGCGTCCGTCCCACACCGGCTCGAACATCCCGTTAGCGAACCTCAATGCCAGGATGTTCTGGACGGTCTCTTTGCCGAGGAAGTGATCGATCCGGTATACCTGGGTCTCGTCCAGGACCTCGTGTACCTCCGCATTGAGCTCGCAGGTCGCCTTCAGGTCGCCCCCGAAGGGTTTCTCGTAGACGACCCGCGCCCGCTCCTGCAGGCCTGTCGCCCCCACCGCGGCGGTCAGGGAGGAGTACGCGGACGGCGGCACCGCGAAGTAGAAGAGCCGCCGCGGTGTTCCCCCGACCTCGGCCTCGGCGGCGCCGATCGCCTCTGTCATTGGATCCGTGTCGCCCGGTTCGAACTGACCGGAGGTGTAGCTGAGCTTGCCCGAGAACTCTCTCCATGCGCCGGCCGGTATGTCTCCGGAGGAGAACTCTTCGATCGCCGCACGCGCAAAGGCCCTGAAGTCGTCGGTGGTCAGGTCGTCGAGCGAATTCCCGATCACCCGGAACCTGCGGGGAAGCAGCCCCTCCCGGTCGAGCCTCCAGAGGGCCGGCAGGAGGCTTCGCCTGGCGAGGTCGCCGCACGCGCCGAAGATCGCGATGACGGAGTCGGGCGGGACGAGGTCGTTGGGCATCGGTCGCCTCCTTGTTGAGGGGCCAAGGGGAAGGTTCGTGGTGAGGGACGATGACGGTAACCCTAGTGCCCGGCGAGTGGGCCAGGTCCGTCCAGGGTCGGTTCACGAGAGGACAAAAAGCCGGTGCGGGGCACGTCCGTGGTAGTTTTCGGCGTGTATCTAGGACGCTGCCCAGGGGGGCCAAAGGGAGCCCGGCCCGCGGGCAGGTTGATCCAATCCCGGCCAGTGGACTTGTTCGACGCGACCAGGGAGCGTTAGGCATAGTGGCACGCAGTTACTTCAGCCAGTACCTGACCATCGGCCTGTTCCTCATGGTCAGCGTCGGGCTCGTCATGGGCACCCTCCAACTGGCGCGGCTGGTCCGGCCGAACGTCCCCTCGTACGAGAAGTACACGACCTACGAATCCGGCATCGACCCGATCGGGCAGGGGTGGTCCCAGAGCAACGTGCGTTACTACATCTTCGCCCTCCTGTTCGTCATCTTCGACGTCGAAGCCGTGTTCTTGTTCCCTTGGGCGATCGTCTTCGAAAGATTGGGGACCCAAGCCCTGGTCGAGATGGTGATCTTTATCGCCATCCTGGCCCTTGCTCTGCTCTACGCGGTAAGGAAGAAGGTGCTCGATTGGCTGTAATCGAGAAGGTAAAGCTTCCTGCCCCCGCTTCGTGGTTGCTCAACTGGAGCCGCAAGTACTCGCTGTGGATGATGCAATTCGGCCTCGCCTGCTGTGGGATCGAGATGGGTGCAGCGATCGCTAGCAAGTTCGACATCATCCGCTTCGGGGTGATCCCGTTTCCGGCGTCGCCTCGCCAGGCCGACCTGTTGGTCGTCGCGGGGACCGTCACCGACAAGATGGCAGCGCCGATCAAGCGCGTCTACGACCAGATGCCAGAGCCCAAGTACGTCATCTCGATGGGGTCCTGCGCCAACTGCGGAGGGCCCTACTGGGATTCGTACGCGGTGACCAAGGGCGTCGACCAGATAATTCCCGTGGATGTCTATGTCCCCGGCTGTCCGCCTCGTCCCGAGGCGCTTCTGCAAGGCGTGATCCGCCTGCAGGAGAAGATCTCACACGAGAACCCGAGCGAGAAGTGGAAGGGCCACGAGACGACTGTGCCCTACATTCCCGAGCCTGGCCTGGCGGGGGGCGCCTGAGGATGGCGGGACAGAGCGCGATCACCCCTGGTGAGGCACTGGCCAGGGTGGAAGAGGCGCTGGGGCCCTGGGTGGAGGAGCCCAGGCTGAACTTTGGCGGCGTCGACCTGATCTGCAGACCCGGCAACCTCGTGAGGGCGATGAGAACGCTGCGGGATTCCGAGCGCCTCGATTGCGTCTTCTTCACATTCTTATCGGGAGTCGATCGATCGGAGTTGGGTGAAGGCGGCGGCGGGCTCGAGGTGCTCATCCACGTTTACTCTCCCGAGCACGTTTTCCACGTCACCGTCCACGTTCCTGTCGACCCGGCCGCTCCGGAGTGCCCAAGCATCTCGGGGATCTACAAGGGCGCTTTGTGGCACGAGCGAGAGACGCACGAGATGTTCGGGATCCTGTTCCCGGGTCATCCGAATCTGACGGTCCTGTATCTCCCCGAAGACTTCGAGGGACATCCCCTGCTCAGATCGTTCAAGCTGCCGACGCGCGTCGTCAAGGCATGGCCGGGGGCGAAGGACCCCGAAGAAGCAGCCGCCGGAGGCCGATAGATGGCGATGGCATCGAACAAGCGCGGATCTGCCGCCCGGGCGGGGGGCGCCGAGGGGCGTCTCCAGACCGAGGAGATGATCCTCAATGTGGGGCCGCAGCACCCCGCAACGCACGGGGTTTTCCGCCTGCTCGCCACGATCGACGGCGAGGTGCTGGTAGACGCCGAGCCGGTCATCGGATACATGCACCGGGGTTACGAGAAGCTCGTAGAACAGCGCGACTACCGCCAGATCACCAACCTCGTGTCCCGCATGGACTGGCTATCGGGCATCAACAACGAGCTGCCTCTAGCCCTGGCGGTCGAGCAGCTAATGGAGATCGAAGTCCCGCCCAGGGCTCAGTACCTGCGCGTCATCTTGTGTGAGATGAACCGCATCCTCAATCACCTGATGTTCTTCGCCTCGTTCGGCGCCGAGCTTGGAGCCATCACGCCGACGTTCTATGCCTTCCGTGAGCGCGAGGACATCCAACGCGTCTTGGAGGCCACGACCGGCGGGCGCATGCACTTTGGATTCTTTCGTCCGGGAGGCGTCAAGGAGGACGTCCCCAGAGGCTTCGTCGAAGGGGCGCTTGCCGGCGTCCGTCAGGTCATGGAGCGTCTGCCCGATTACGAGAATCTGCTGATCGGAAACGAGATCTTCAAGCAGCGCACGATAGATGTCGGCGTGTTGGATAAGGAAGCGGCATACTCCTACGGGGTGTCCGGGCCGATCGCGCGTGGGTCCGGCATCGACATGGACGTCCGTAAGGACGAGCCCTACCTGGTCTACGACCAGTTCGACTTCGATGTCTGTTCTGCCCCCAACGGCGATTGCTTCGACCGCTTTTGGGTTCTCGTGCGAGAGGTTGGTGAGTCCGCCCGAATCGTCGAACAGGCGATCGAGGGCCTCCCCCCGGGCCCCATTCTCGGGAAGGTACCGAGGGTCATCCAGGCGCCGGCGGGCGAGGTATACGTCCGTACCGAGAATTCGCTCGGCGAGCTGGGGATGTACCTGGTGTCGGATGGTGATCGCAGGCCTTATCGCCTCAAGATCAGAACCCCCTCCTACAACAACGTGTCTGCGCTGTCGCACGTATTGGCGAATACGTATGTCTCCGACATGATCGCCATACTCGGCTCCTTCTTCTTCGTCCTCGGGGATATAGACCGCTGATGTTCGACATCACCCTCGCAACCTGGCAGATACTCGTCATCAAGGTGCTTGTCATTCTGACTGTTGTGCCTCTCGGCGCCCTGGTTGGCGGCTATGCCGAGCACAAGGTCATGGCACATCTTCAGCACCGACTCGGCCCCATGTATCCCGGTGGATGGCATGGGTGGGCGACTACCCTCGCCGACGGCATCAAGTTCCTCCTCAAGGAGGACATCATCCCGGCGGCCGCCGACCGCAAGGTCTTTTCGTTTGCGCCGGTGGCGATCATGGTGCCGATCATCATGACCTATCTGGTGATACCGATCGACAGGAACCTGGTCATCGAGGATCTGGACGTCGGCCTCTTCTATCTGCTTGCAATCGGGTCCCTGTCGACCATCGGGCTGCTTATGGCCGGATGGTCGAGCGCAAACAAGTACGCCTTGATCGGCGCTCTTCGCTCGGCTGCCCAACTGATCGCGTACGAGCTGCCGATCGTGC
>JALZIC010000075.1 GCA_030860455.1 Actinomycetota bacterium | reverse complement strand
CCGGTGGGGGCCGGGGACCCCCCAACCGGTCGGTGTCCGAGTCGAACGTATGTTCGATACTAGCCACCTCGGGACCGGTCCGTCAACCCCATGACGCAGATCACACCCACACTCTCCCGACAGTGCTTTCTTTACACCGTGGAGGACGCCAACAGCACCTCACGCTCCACAGTTGGCCGGGATCTCGCTTGTTCCCTCCTAGCCGGTGGTCAGGCGGGGGTCATCAGCCGAGCTCAAGCACTCGGCTACGGCATCTCGGCAAGAGGCATCTCCCGGCGACTGGCTTCGGGGAGGTGGTCTCGCGTGCACGAAAATGTCTATCGGGTCGCCGGGTTCACGCCGACCTACAACCAATCGCTGATGGCCGCGTGCCTGTGGGCGGGTGATCAGGTTGCCGTTTCACACCGAGCAGCAGCACTCTGTTGGAACCTCGGCGATATTCAGGAGGCACCGGTTGAGATCACGACTCAGCGGCGACGCAAGCGGCCGAGAGGGTCCAATGTGATCGTTCATCACGCCTTCCTCCATGAAGGCGATGTCGGATGGTTCGGCAGGCTGCCCATCACGACCGTCACCCGGACGCTCATAGACCTTGGCCAAAGTCATAGACCGAGCCACCCTCGAGATTGCCCTCGATGATGCCATCCGCACCCAGAGAACCTCGCCCAGGCGTCTCAGGACTCGCCTTGCGTGCTTGGGCGGCAAAGGACACCGAGGGACAACTGTGCTGGGCAAGTTGATCGTTGAGCGCGATGCGACGGTCGGGCGCGCCGAGAGCGAACTCGAAGTCAAGATGCTCCGTCTATTGCGACGCGCCGGTCTTCCCCCGCCGGCGCCCCAACACGTGATTCGCGACGGTGGCCGATTTGTGGCGCGCATCGATTTCGCCTATCCAGAGCATCGGCTTGCAATCCAGATGGACGGTTACGCATGGCACTCGAGGCGAGCTGCCTGGCAACGGGACCTGGAAGTCAACAACCACCTAGAACGGCTGGGATGGCACTTGCTTCGCTTCAGTTGGAATGATGCGGATGCGCGACAGGCCTACGTTACCGATAGTGTGAGCACTTCGTTGGCAGAGCTTTCTTCGCACCGTTGAGGACGGTAACCGCACATCACGGTGCCGAGTTGGGACGGAGGGGTCAGACGATGCCCAGTGCCGACTTTGCCAGCGGCGACATCTTCTCGGGGCTCCACGGCGGGTACATCACGAGCTCGGTCGTCACCTGGCCGATTCCTTCGATGTGGGCCGTGGCGTCCTTGATCTGCTCGTCGATCATGGGACCGATCGGGCACCCCATCGTGGTCAGTGTGAACTCGATTTTGACGTCCCCGACGTCGGAGATATCCACCTCGTAGACGAGGCCGAGATTCAAGATGTCGATGCCGAGCTCGGGATCGTCGACCGTCTTGAGCGCCTCGGTCACCTCTTCGCGAATGTCCTCTGTAGTCGTCATGCGCCCAGTCTACGCTTGCGGATCAAACGCTTATTCCCAGCAGGCGGGCGGCGTTGCCCTTCAACACGTCCTGCTCTCGGTCTCCGAGCTCCATCAAGCCGATCTCGTCCAGCAGCCGCCCAGGGTCGAGCATCGGATAGTCGCTGCCCCATACGAAACGGTCGGCAAGGCGTCCACGAGCATCGCGCTTGACCTCGGCGGGGATGTATTTCGGACGCCAGCCCGAGAGATCGACCCACACATTGGTCTTGTGCATGGCGCTGGAAAGGACCTCGAGGTGCCACGGGTAGCCAAAGTGGGCCATAACCACGGTGAGCCCAGGATGGCGCGCCGCAACTTTGTCCATGAGCATCGGACGTCCGTAGTCGAAGGCGATCCCCGACCCTCCCGGCACGCCGGCGCCGAGGCCGGTCTGGCCGACGTGGACGACTATCGGAAGCGAATGCTCCTCGCACTTGTCCCAAAGAGGATCGAAGCGAGGGTCATCGGGATAGAACGCCTGCACCTGCGGGTGGAGCTTGAGCCCCCTCAGCCCGAGCTCGGAGACGGCTCGCTCCAACTCGCCGACTGCGTCCGGCTTGTGCGGGTCGACGCTCGCAAAGCCGATGAACTGTTGCGGATAGGCGGCGCATATCTCGGCGACGCGATCGTTGGTCAGCGGAGGCAGCCCGGTTGCGGTCTCCGCATCCCAGGCCAGCAGCACCCCGAAGATGTCCCAGTCGTGATACTCGGCCGCCATCTGCTCGACGGTGCGGACGCGCACCTCAGTGCGAAAGTAGCGCGCGGTCGCCTCCAGCATGGGCCCAATCGAGCCTTCGAGCCACTCATGAGTGGAGCAGTGCACGTGAAAGTCGATAGCTCGCGGCATGGGCCTCCCTAGAGGAAAAAGAAAGAGATAGCAACTATGACGTAGGCCGCCAGCAGTTGAGCCCCTTCCAGCCAGTTCGAACGCCCGTCGAGCGCAATGAAGGCGAGAATGACCGAGGAGGACGCCACCGCTGCGATCTCATAGCCCGTGAAGATGAAGTCCATTGGCTGTCCCACCGCCAGAGAAGCAAAGACCAGCGCAGGTGCCACGAACAACGCGATCTGGACGGAAGAGCCGATTGCTATCTCGATTGAAACGTCCATCCTGTCTTTCATCGCGAGTACCACCGCCGATGAGTGCTCGGCGGCGTTGCCGATGATCGGGACGATGATCAAACCCACAAACAACTCCGATAGGCCAAGTGTGGCGGTTGCCTCCTCGAGCGCTCCGACCAGGAACTCGCTCATCAATCCGACCACGACGGTCGCACCAGTGAGGTAGCCGAGCGCACGCCCCAATGTCCATTTCGGCTTCTCCGCGTGGAACTCTGAGCGGAACAACGCACGATGGGTGATCAAGGCGAAGATCAGGCTGAAGATGTACAGAAGCATGAGCACGACCGACACGCCGACCGATACCGATTCGGTGCGAAACGATGTCGATTCGGGGGTGAAGGAGAACAGCGCCGGCATCAATAGCGCAACCACAGCTATGACAAGCGAAGCCGAGTGCAAGCCGGCCGTCTTGATGTTGAAGGTCTGCTCGCTTCTGCTCCATCCTCCCAGGAGAAAGGCCAGGCCCAAAACGAGCAGCACGTTGCCGATGATGGCGCCTGCCAGAGAGGCTTTGACCACCTCGATCTGGCCCTCGAGGATGAGAAAGAACGCGATGATCATCTCGGTGACATTCCCGAAGGTCGCATTCAGGAGCCCGCCCACCTGCGGGCCCGATCGAGCTGCGAGCTCTTCGGTCGCCGTTCCGATCATCCCGGCCAGAGGGAGGATCGCCAACCCGGCAACACCGAAGATGGCAAGCGCGGGGGCATGGATCACCTCGAGCCCGATGGCGATCGGGACGAAGATCAGGAGCCATCCAAGCTTCGGTTTAAACATCGCCGTCGAGCCTAAAGCCTGGGCGCAGCCCGAGCTGTGATCGTGTCGGGATTCGTCACGGCGCGTT
This sequence comes from Actinomycetota bacterium, assembly GCA_030860455.1. Lineage (GTDB taxonomy): Bacteria > Actinomycetota > CADDZG01 > CADDZG01 > WHSQ01 > JACDDL01. The sequence goes on along the minus strand of JALZIC010000075.1, from coordinate 5,642 downwards.
CTCGAGCAAACTTCGCAGGCGCGCCGCCGCAGCCGGAGGATCGTCCGACTCGGTTATAGCTCGCACTACCACGATTCGGCGGGCCCCCGCCTCGAGCACACGGTCCAGGTTATGGGCGTTGATCCCGCCGATTGCAAACCATGGCGGACCGGTCGTTCTGGAGGCGTAGCGAACCAGATCGATGCCCGCCGGGGGCCGGCCCGGCTTTGTCGGAGTGGCTTCCACCGGACCAACCGCAAAGTAGTTCACGTCCGCACGGGCGACTGCGTCGATCTCTCCGGGAGCGTGTGTGGAGAGCCCGACGAGCGCTGCGGGGCATACACGGCGCGCCACCTCGACGGGGAGATCGTTCTGCCCCAAATGGACCCCGTCGGCCCCGAGGGCCAGAGCGATGTCGGGCCGGTCGTTGACGATGAAGGGAATGCCGGCGGCACGGCACGCCGCAGCCACCGGCTCACCCGCTCGCAGGACGTCGCGCGCCTCCATTTCCTTCTCGCGCAGCTGAATCAGATCGACCCCGGCGCCGGCGAGCTCGTTCACCAGGGCGGCCAGCGGCCCTGCCCTCAGGTGGGCACGGGCGACCAGGTAAAGATGTGCCGAATCCAGGTTCAGGTTGGGGCCGCTCAAAACGGGGGCACCGGAGCATGGTGCACGGAACCGGGCTTCACAAGGTCACGGCGGTCGGTCCGCCGTCACCCTCGCCCTGCTCGGCGTCGGGATCCTCTCCCATCGAACGCTCGAAATCCTTCATGCGCTCGGCGATGACGCCCAGGGCGCCGGGGGTTCGCAGCAACGCCGCCCAGATGACGGCCGAGGGCAGGACATCGAGCACAACTTCGTTCCACCGTTTGTCGAGGAGGCTTGCAATCGCCACCCAGATGATGATCAGCCCGAGCAACAGGGTGGCAAGCCGGCGCGGAGTGGTTCCCTTGGCAGTGGTTTCGTAGCGCTGCCGCATGACTCTGACCGACCGCCTGCCGCGGGTGCGGCGGAGGCGGAGCCAGGTCTCGCGCGCCGGATAGAAGAGCCGCAGTCCCTCAACGAAAGCAAGCACCATCACGGAGAGAAGGGCTGCAACGACACCAGTGGCCACCAGCTAGGTTAAGCCGCGCTCCGGCCCAGGGAAGTGCACACAACTCTTCGGGGGAATCGCTGTGATCAGGGGATGGCTTCGCAGCCGGATGGGGGCCCCGCGCCCATGCACCTGTCCCGGCCCCGGCCACCGCTTATCGAGCCGGCCCCCGCTCCCTCGTTCAGCCGGTCGGCGCCCCGGTTTCCCGACAACATGTCCGTTCCCGAGTTGCCGAGAAGGCGGTCACCGCCCCGGTTGCCCGAGAGGATATCGTCGCCGACCCCCCCGGAGAGCACATCGCCGTCCTCGCTCCCGGAGACGGTGTCATCCCCCGACCCGCCGAATAGCCGATCGTCGTCCTGTCCGCCCGAGAGCCCACCCTTTCCGGAGTCGTCGCCTGGCCCTCCGTAGATGCGATCGTCTCCGTGGCCGCCGTCCACCCGATCCGCACCGTCGCCGCCTTTAAGGGCGTCATCACCTTGACCGCCGCAGATGACGTCGTCTCCGCCATGTCCATAGAAGAGATCGTCGTCGGGCCCCCCGGCGAAAACATCGTTGCCCGAGGTTCCCTCGGCGAGGTGGTTGGTGGCGTCGCTCTTGATGGTCACCTTTTCGTCCAGGCACGTCTGTCCGGCGTCACCGCGCTGTGCGGCGAGTCCGGCCATGAGCAGCCCGAACAAGATCGCTGCAGCGGTCTGAGTCTTCATCTAGGCGTGCGGTCCGCGGGTGTCACAGGCGGACCGGGGGGAACTCTTGGGTGTCGTCGTCCTGTTCATCCTCGAAGATCTCCGGTGGCACGCCGCGGGCCGCCACGCCCTCTTCGTCCTCGGAGCCGCGCGGCCGTCCGGCTCCCGCTTTGGTGACCAGCAGGGTCACGGTCCGATAGAACTGCAGAGGTTCGGGCAGGTGGGTTATGCGGCTGAGGGCCTGTTCCTGCCCCGCCGATTCGAGAATCAGCTCGCCGTAACCCAGAATTCTGCCCGCCAGGGTCCGGTGGTAGGTGATGTCGGTCATTTTGCTCAGAGGCATAGACGCCACATTGCGCGACAGGAGCCCCGAGACCTCGAAGATCCGGTGATCGGTAACTACCAGATTCGTCAACCACCAGGTAATCACCTGCCAGGCAAGGTAGAGCAAGGCGGCCACATAGATCAGGCCCCACAAGGCATCGAGGGCGCCGGTACCGTCCGGGTTGCTCGTCACGGTATCCAGGAAGAAAACCGCCACCATCACACCGATGGCCTGTATGCCGGTGCGCAGGAACATGGTCCAGTGCCTCCGCACCGCGATAGCCAGGTTCTCGCCCTCGGCCAGGTACTGCCTCTTCCTATTCTCCTCGTCGAGAGCGCCGGCCGCCTCCACGTCACACCAGACGTGAGAAAAAGGTGGTGAAGGCGTTGGCCGCCGTGGTGAACCAGTCACCGGCGTTCTCCCCCGTCGCCCGCACTATGCGGGCGGCCTCACCGGGGGCGGAGACGATGAAGAAGATGAGGAAGGCGACCAGTAGCCACCACAGGACCGTTTTCAGCATCAGGCGACAACTATAAACATAAGCAACAGCAAGTGCACTAGTGCTCCATTAAGGTTCACCGGCCGGTCCACCATCCCAGCCACAGGCGCCGGGAGGTGCGCAGGTACTCCCGTTCCCTGGAGAACACTTCCAGCGTTACGGTTCCGTCGTAGCCGGCGCCCTTGAGCGCAGCGACCGCACCCTTCCAGTCGATGTACCCCGCCCCGAGCGGCAGATGCAGATCGTCGGCGCCGCCCCGGTTGTCCGAGACATGGACGTGGGCGAGACGATCGCCGAACGCCTCGAGCAGGGCGGGGGTACGGTTGCTTTCCCCCAACCCCAACCGGAGATTGGCGTGACCCACGTCGAGGTGGAAGCGGGCGCCTGGAACCGCTTCGAAGATGGCCTCGAAGTCCTCGGCCCGGGCAAAACCCCGGTCGAGGTTCTCGACCATCACCGTCAGTCCCCGGGCCGAAGCATCTTGCGCAAGCTCAGCGATGGCCTCGGCGTTGCGCGCCCGTATGCGCTCGGGCGGGTGCAGGGGGACCCGGGCGTCGGGGTGCACGTTGACGAGCGCAGCCCCTGCGGCGGCGAAGGTGTCGAGGCTCCGGCGATAGAGGTCGCGCGCGACCGACCGCAGCTCCTTGAAGGGCGAGGCAATCGGCAGGTACCACGCGGTGTGACCCACCACCCCCAGGCCGAGATCACCCAGGAGGCGCGCGACCTCCTGCCCGTCGGGGAGCCACGCAGCCGGGGGCTCGAGGGTGAGGTCGAGGAAATCGAAGCCGTCCTCGGCTATCCGGTGGATCTCCTTCGCGACCGAACGGCCCGGAAAGTTCATCGACCCAACGAGCACCGGGTCTCCCCCCGGATCGAGCGGGACCCGCCTTCGCTCCCTCTGTGGACTGGACCCATCACAGAATGGTCGCACAACCGGACGGAGGATCGAGGCCTTCCCTCCGTCGGGATGCCGCCGCGGGCCGAACTAACGGAGAAGGAGATCCTGCTTCAAGCCAGCCCAAAAGTGTTCTTTGCAAACTCTAAGGGATGGCGAAGCCGCTCGAAGGACGGCTTGGAGGAAGGAGACCACTGGGTCATGCGCCCCCCACTCATCCTCAACGTCGGTCAAGCTCAGTTGAACCAATCGCCGCCACATACCTCGACCTCTGCTGCCACATCGATGAGTTTCACTGGTTGTGTCGAGCAGGCACCAGCGTGGTGGCAGGATCGTAGCGATGGAATTCGGTAAAGCGGTCATCGTCGACCGACTCGATTCGATGGACATGGAACGGTCGCGACCCGTTGTCTACGACCGGGACATCAAGCTGCGACTGCTGCACCAGGATCCGGGGTCGGGAGCGGAGCACTACCTGATCAGCTATCCAGCTGGTCTCAAGGCGCTTGCGCATCGTCACACGGCCGCCCACACGATCGTGGTGCTAAAGGGTCAGCTCGCGGTCAACGACGAGATCGTCGGTCCGGGGGCCTATTGCCATTTTCCCGCCGGCGAAACGATGTTCCACGCGTCTGCGCACGACCAGTCGTGTCTGTTTGTGACGATTTTCCACGGCCCGTTCGACGTCGAACCTCTCGCCGACGACACGATCTCAACGGCCAACGACCGCCGCCGAGACATCGACCCACCAGCTCACTGAAGGTCATCTTGAGTTGCTTACCTCTTGCTGCGGGATACCAACAGTTCTTTCGGCCGAGCCGCGGACACGGTGGTCCCCTCGCTCCTTAGCTTGTGTGCAGGGACGGACGCCTGCGGCCCATGCTCAGTACGATGGCGCGACATCACGGCGAACGCAGAGGGGCATTCTCAACTCCTATGCCGGGCCCAGTGTCACATCCGGCGCGGGCGTTCCAGTGCCGACCTTCAGTTCGACAAAGACGACGTGGGACGGCGTGCTCCCGGTGTTTTCACCTGCGTGCGTCTGGGCGTCGAGCCACCGGACTTCCCCCGGTCCGAGAGACACGTCTCGCGTCTGGCCGTCGACGGCGAGGCGACGGTCAAACCCGCTGAGCGTGATCATCACGCTATCGGGGTGGTCGTGCGGGCTCGTTCTTGCACCCGGGTTGTCGTGGTACTCAAGGACCCGCACGCGTTCATTCTCGAACACGATCGCGTACTTGTCTGGGTCCGTCACCGTCGGATCCGCCATACCACCCTCCCCTGACGTCGGGCGCGCATCTCGCACTTATTTGGACAACGTACCTGCAGCTTTCTGGCCAACTCCACGCCTTCGGGATCCGTCAAATCGAACGGCCCCGGCACACCATGCGACGGGAGAGGCGCCCCGCGCCCCGCGGCCGGCGCGGATCTCAACGAACCATCCGTTGCGCCCTGATAACGGCAATCGGAGCCCCGGTGGCTTTGTGAGAGACGTTTTCGCTCATCAATTTCCGGTCGTCACAGCAGGGGCGATCTGGGACCCGTCGAACGGAGGTGGGCCGAGGATCTCGAGGCCGCCGGTACGTTCTGCCGACTGGCGCAGTCGGTCGAAGTCGACGGGGCCCCGACGGATCGGTGTCGGAGCTCGCCGGCTCACTCGCTCCCCGGTAGAAGGCCTCGGCTTTCCCGGGTGACAGGATGGCCAGCACTCGCGCCGTCGTGGAAGTCACGAGCAACGCGTGAGGGACTCCTCTTGGAGCAACGATGAGACCGCCGGCGCTCACCGGGTGCTCCTCACCATCAACGTGCACCAGCAACTCTCCCTCGAGCACGTAGATCGCCTCTTCCTCTTCAGGATGTAGGTGCAACGGCGTCGTCTTGCTCTGCGCCATCGCGTCTTCGAAAATGAAGAGCGAGCCGCCCGTCTCAGCGGCGGTCGCCTTCACAGTGAACACCCCACCCCCATGGAACCGAGGCGCTCACCCGTCGCCCTCACCCCGGACGCCGTGGTCATTCCCCTCTCCTTCCTGTCGCCGAAGGACCGCTCCCAAATCCACGGGTCCTTCATGAGACTAGAGTACCATTATAGATATGACAATCCCATATGAGCTGCAAGGTCGCCGGCACCAGAAAGCGCGTACTCGCGGGGCTCTGATCGAGGCCAC
>JALZIC010000063.1 GCA_030860455.1 Actinomycetota bacterium | reverse complement strand
GGCCTGAGGAGGGGAGGAGGTTCAGGCCAATGCCTCGTCGTGCAAATAGATCACCGACGCGTTCTCAGGTTACGAAGCACTAGGGACCGGCAGAGGGGACGACCGGCATCGCCGGTCCCAGCGCCGGCAGCTCGTTGCTGGTCAGCCATAGCTTGAAGTGAAGGAGCTCTGGGTCGACGAGGTCGCCGGCAGAATCGGTCGCCTCGAGGTCGGCCCCCGACTGTGACAGCGCGGCCTGCAGAGCAGAGAACATCCTGAGCGATTTCGACGCCAGAATGATGCCTGTGGAAGGCCCCGCCTCGTCCGACGGAGTTGGGATGAAGGCGTCGCCGAAGCGGCGCGCCGAGGTGAGCCGGTCCATCTCGAGAACCCTGCGGTCGGTGATCTTCTCCACGTAGCCGAGTGTGCGCTTTTGCGCGACATGGAGCCACCCGACCAGATCGGCCATCGGATTTACCGCGTTGCCAGTCGCCGTGTAGAGACCGAAGTGAACGTGCGGCGGGGTGGATATGGCGTTTCCGGTGTTCCCGCAATACCCGATCACATCTCCGGGGACGACGGCGTCGCCGGAGCCGAAGTCCTCCGTGTTCCAGTCCGACAGGTGCGCGTAGTACCAATAGCTGCCGTCGGGCCGGTGCAGGCGTGCTACCCGCCCGCCGAGGCCGCCCTCGTCGAACTCCACGGTGCCGTTCTCGGTGGCGAGCACCGGGTCCCCGTAATTGCAGAAGACGTCCTGGCCCTCGTGCAAGCGGCCGCCGGAGCGGGGAGCTCCCCAAGTCTCGGTCCAGCCCGCCTCTCCCCCGAGGATGAAGGGGGTGAATACCTTCTTCGATATGTCTGCGTCGGACCAGCCGAGCGCCTTTAGTCGGATCGCCGCGGTCATGAGCGATCCTGTCGAATAGGGACCGTCCGGATGCCAGGAAGCGGGCGTTGCGTCGGGTTCCGGGGTAGCCGGATCCCCGCCACGGGGGTTTTCTCCGGAGCCCTGGCCCGCGGACTCCGGGTTTCCAGAGCCTCCTTGGCCATCAGGGTGATCCTGAGCAGGGCCCGAGCCAGATCCCTGTCCATCTTCGGACGGCTCTCCACCGGCGCCGCCGGTGCCCTCGTCCCCGTCTGCGCCACCGTTGTCTTCCCCGTCCCCGTTGCCGTTGTCCCCGTTGCCGTTGTCCCCGTTGCCGTTGTCGTCATCCGGGTTGGGCTCTCCATCATCGTCATCCGGCTCGCACGCAGGAGCGTCCTGTAACGACGCCTCGAGGCTGGCCGTGTCCACGAAGTGCCTCTCCCCCGAATATGCCTCTCCCACGGTGACCGCCAGCGCGCCGTAGGCGGCACCTTTGGGCGCGACCGCTGAATGGGTGGCAAGGGTCCACTTCCCCGCCGTCTCGACCACGCTCTCTCCCGCATCTACGCCAAGCGCTTCGCCGTCGAGGCCGTACCAGAGGATGACCGTGCTCGCCGGGCGCAGCTTGTGGTTGGCGCGGAACTGGGCGGAGACGGTGTAGGTGTAGCCCCCGATGATCTCGGCGCCCTCTTCCCCCCCGGCCGTCTGAGCGGTCATGGACCGGCCATCGAGGGCGGTGAGCTCGAGGGAGGCGCTTCCGTCCGCCGCCTGATCGGTGCTCTGCGCGAGCCGGGCGTTGCCTCCGTCGGACCAACCCTCAACCGAGTCCATCGTCGAGACCTCGGGGCTCAGGAGGTTTCCGGGGGCGGGTTTCTCGGGGCACGTCCGGTCCCCACCGGTCGCTCCGGCCTGAAGGGTGGCCTGGCGGGATTCGAGAACCTCCGCCGCCTCGGCGCGGTGGCCCGCCCAGAGATAAGCCTCCCCTGGGCTTGCGAGGGCCATGCCCACAAGGAGCACAACTACCAGGCACACCCTGCGACATACCTTCAACCGCGTCGACACCCTTTCATTCTTGGTGATGGAGTGAAGCCCCGGCCGCCTCAACCCGTCTGCAATTAGAGCAGACCCATTTCCCTTACAGTTATTACCATCGTCACCCACTCGCCGAAACCTAAGGGCGCAGGAGGTCGCTGGGGTGTTCCCTTCCGAATGCGCGGGAAAAGGTCCGCTTAGGGGTCTGCGGCCGAGCCGCTCGGGCCTCGGTGGATCCAAGTCCCCCACCCCGGCGCGTCGACGGGGTGCCCGTCGTGCGCCACGGGCCGCCCCCGGCTGAGCACGGTTCGGGGCCAGCCTTCGACCACGACATCTTCGTAGGGCGAGTAGTCGACGTTCATGTGCAGCCGTTCGGGTATGAGCGGCCGGCGCGCCCGGGGATCGAACACGACCACATCCGCATCCGCTCCGGGCTCGAGCACGCCCTTACGGGGATGCAGGCCGAACAGCCTGGCCGGGGTCGTGGAGCAACGGTCGACCCACTGCGGGGCGGTGAGCCTCCCCTCCGAGACCTTCTGGTAGACGAGAGATAGCCTCGTCTCGATGCCGGGAAGGCCGCCGGGGATCTGGGTGAAGTCCCGCCATCCCCCGCCGGTCAGACCGGCCCTCTTGTCGAAAGCCGTGAAAGGGCAGTGATCGGTGGCAACGACCTGCAGTGCCCCGGAGCGCAGGCCCTCCCACAGCTCCTCCTGGTGCCACGGGTCTCGGAGCGGCGGCGCACAGACAAAGCGGGCAGCCAGTTCGGGGATGTTTTCATAGCGCTCGGCCGAAAGATAGAGATATTGTGGACAGGTCTCGGCGAACACGGGAAGGCCGCGTTCGCGCGCCAGCCGAACCTGCTCGAGGGCCCCAGCACTGGAGAGATGCACGATGTAGAGCGGGGCGCCGGTCTCCTCCCCCATCCGGATCGCACGCGTCACGGCCTCGGCCTCGGCGTTCGGCGGTCTCGACCATGCGTGCCAGCGTGGTTCGGTCCGGCCGCCCGCCAGCGCCTCGGCGCGCCGGGAGGCGACGGTGGCGTCGTCTTCGCAGTGGAGGCTAACCATGGCCCCCTGCCCCCCTGCCGCCCGCATGACCTCGAGGATGACCTCGTCCGGGACCATGAGCCGGTCGGGATAGGTCATATACAGCTTGAAGCTCGTCACCCCCGCCTCCGCCATCTCGGCCACTAGCTCGCCTGCGCCGCCGATCAGCTCCGTGACGGTCATGTGGAATCCGTAGTCCACCACCGCCTTGCCCCGCGCCTTTGCGTGCCATATGGCCAGCCCCTGGGCGGCGGACTCGCCCCGGTAGGCCGTGGCGAAGTCGATGACGGTGGTCGTTCCCCCACAGGCGGCCGCCACCGTGCCGCTGAGGAAATCGTCGGCCGAGCGGGTGACGCCCACCTCCATGTCCATGTGGGTGTGCACGTCGACCGCTCCTGGGATCACCAGGCACCCGGTTGCGTCGAGCAGCTCATCACCCGGCTCACCGGCACCGGCCCCGACCGCCACGATCTGCTCGCCCACGACCACCACATCGGCGCGCCTGACCTCGGAGGCCGAGACCACGTCTCCGCCGCCGATACATAGCCTGTGCCCTCGTTCTCCTCGGTCCGCGACGCCTCCTCGACTTGTACGGTTGCCGGGTGACCTGGTGGATCTTAGGATGCCCGGACCACAGACAGGAGCGCCATGGAGCCAAGCGCCGCGCAGTCCCGCAAACCCATCCTGGTGATTGCACTTGGAGGCAACGCGATCACCCGCGCCGATGACGACCGCTCGGTGGAGGCGCAGTTTGGGCGCACCCGGGCAACCGTCGAGCTCCTGCTGCCGGTGATCGCCTCCCGGCGTTGGCGAGTGGTCATCACGCACGGCAATGGCCCACAGGTGGGAAGCGTGCTGCTGCGCTCCGACCTCGCTGCCGAAGTCGGGGCGCTTCCCCGTCTGCCTATCGACGTTGCAGTGTCCGATACCCAGGGTGGGATGGGTTACATGATCCAACAGGTGCTGGGCAACGCAGTGTGGGAAGCCGGGCTCCATCAACCCGTGGTCACGGTCATCACGCAGGTGATCGTCGACGAGCACGATCCCGATTTCCGCGACCCGTCGAAGCCAATAGGCCGTTTCTACCCGGAGGCTTCCCTCGGCAGTCTCGAGGCCCACGGCTGGGCCATGAAACCCGACGGGCAGGAGAGGGGCTGGCGGCGCGTGGTCGCCTCCCCAGAGCCGAAGGAGATAGTCGAGCTCCCCGTGGTGGCCGAGCTCCTCGCCGCCGGCGTGATCGTCATCGCCTGTGGAGGTGGCGGCATCCCGGTCGTTGCCGGCACGGCCGGATCCCTCGAAGGCGTGGAGGCGGTCATCGACAAAGACCTCGCCTCGGCCCTCCTCGCGACCCAGCTCAAGGCCGACACCCTGGCGATACTCACCGCGGTCGAGCGTGTCTATACGGGATTCGGGACCGAAGACCAGGGGGCCCTCGACGAGCTGAACGTTGATGCCCTGCGCGCCCTGGCGGCTGCAGGTCACTTCGCCCCGGGATCCATGGGCCCGAAGGTCGAGGCCGTTGCACGCTTCGTCGAGGCGGGAGGCGCCAGGTCGATAATCACCGATCCCGAGCACCTGGAGGCCGCGCTCGAAGGGAGCGCCGGCACCCGCGTTGTCGCGCCGCCGACGGCCGGACCAACGCCCAGATGAGCATGGAGATCATTGGCCCCTCCAGCCTGCAGGAGGCACTCCTGGCCAAGTCCGAGATGCCCTCTGCAGTGCCGCTCGCAGGAGGCACCGACCTCATGGTCGAGCTCAACTTCGACCGCCGCAGACCCGAAGCGATCATCGATCTGACGCGGGTGCCCGAGCTGGCCAGGTGGGAGCGGATCGACGGCGTCCTCCGGCTTGGCGCAGGGGTCACCTACGCGCGGCTCGTGGCCGAGGTAGCTCCGGAGCTTCCCGGCCTGGCCATCGCCGCCCGCACGGTTGGCTCGCCGCAGATCCGCAATCGGGGAACGGTTGGCGGCAACCTCGGGACCGCCTCCCCCGCGGGCGACGCCCTCCCGCCGCTCCTCGCCACAGGTGCCGAGGTGGAGCTCTCGTCCGCCGCCGGAACCCGGAGCATGCCGCTTACCGCTTTCATCACCGGGCCCAAGACGACCGCGTTGGGACCGGCGGAGCTCATCACCGCGGTGTCCGTTCCCGTCGCTACCGGACCTCAGCAATTCTCTAAGATAGGGACACGCAACGCCATGGTGATAGCGGTGACGTCATTCGCCCTCGCGCTCCATCCCGACCGGCGGGCGGTCACGACCGGGATCGGTTCGGCGGGCCCCCGGCCCCTGGTGGCATCCGGTGCGGAGAGCTTTCTGGAGGGTGTCCTGGACGAGGACCGGCTCTGGGACGAACGAGGGCCGATCCCCGCGGCCGCAGCGGATCGGTTCGGGGAGCTCGTTGCAGAGGCGGCCCAACCCATCGACGATGTCAGGGGGACAATCCGCTACCGGCGACACGCCCTCTGGGTTCTGGCGCGCCGTACCCTCGGATGGGCGTGGGACGACCTGCGGAAAGGGTCGGCGTGAACCTCAATCTCGACGTGAACGGGCGACCTCAGGAGGCCCAGGACGTATGGCCGGGAGAAAGCCTTCTCCACGTATTGCGCGAACGACTCGGACACCCCGGTTCCAAGAACGCTTGCGAGCAGGGCGAATGCGGATCCTGCTCGGTCTACCTCGACGGCGCCCTGGTGTGTTCCTGCCTGGTGCTGGCCGCCCAGGCGGAGGGCCGGGAGGTTGTGACCGTCGAAGGACTGACCGAGGGCGAGGATCTTCACCCGGTGCAGGAGGCGTACCTGGATGCGGGGGCGGTCCAATGCGGATTCTGCACGCCCGGCCTGATCGTGTCGACTCACAGCCTGCTGGCGCGCAACGCCGATCCATCCGATGCCGAGATCCGGGAGGCGCTGGCGGGCAACCTGTGCCGCTGCACCGGCTACGCCAAGATCCTCGATGCGGTACGGCTGGCCGCAGGCAGAGTACGAAATGGCTGACTCCTTCGCTCCGGCTCAGTCCCCCGAGACGATCATCGAGGGCTGTGCGATCGCGACCATGGACCGGGCCGGCACCGAGCTCACCTCCGGACACGTGGCCATCACCGGCGGGCGCATCACCTCGGTCGGGCCCGGCCCGGGCCCGGGCGCCGCCACCTCCAGGATCGACGGCAGCGGCTGTCTGGCGACCCCCGGGCTCGTCAACTGCCACCACCACCTCTACCAGTGGTTGACGCGCGGCATGGCGCAGGAGGCAGACCTCTTCGGGTGGCTGCGGGCCCTCTACCCGGTGTGGGCGCGTCTGGACGAAGGGCTCGAGTCCGCGGCCGCCGGGGCAGGGCTCGCGGCTCTCGCCCGTTCCGGATGCAGCACGACGACCGACCATCACTATGTCTGGCCACGCGGTGGAGGCGACTTTCTCCAGGCCGAGATAGAGACGGCTCAGACCGCCGGACTACGGTTTCACCCCTGCAGGGGCTCGATGGACCTCGGCGCGTCGCGCGGGGGCCTTCCCCCCGACGAGGTTGTGGAAGATCGCGACGTAATACTGGCCCTCACAGACGAGGCCATCGACAGATGGCATGACCCCTCCCCGGAGTCGATGCTGCAGATTGCGGTGGCGCCGTGCTCGCCTTTCTCGGTCACCCGGGAGCTCATGACGGAGTCGGCCGACCTGGCCCGAGCCAAGGGAGTACGCCTGCACACCCATCTTGCCGAGACAACCGACGAGGAGAGCTACTGCGTCGAGCACTTCGGGATGCGGCCGGTCGAGTACCTCGACGAGCTGGACTGGCTGGGCGACGACGTGTGGCTGGCCCACTGCATCCACCTCAGCCAGAAAGAGGTCGCCCGCTTCGGTGCGACATCCACGGGCGTGGCCCACTGTCCGAGCTCCAACGCGCGGCTCGGCGCGGGCATAGCGCCCGTTGCCGGTCTGCTGGAGGCGGGCGCCCCGGTCGGTCTGGGAGTCGACGGCGCCGCCTCCAACGAGGCCGGGGAGCTCGGGCCGGAGATGAAGCAGTCGCTGCTGCTCGCCAGGCTTCAAGGGGGATCGAGCGCGCTCACGGCGCGCCGGGCTCTGGCGCTGGCAACGATCGAGGGGGCCCGCTGCTTGGGCCGCGCCGCGGACATCGGCTCGCTCGAGGCCGGAAAGCAGGGAGATGTGGCGCTCTGGCGCACGGATGACCTGGGGGGCGCCGGGATCGCCGACCAGGTTGCTGCACTCGTCCTGGGACCGGCCCGCCGGGTCGACACACTGGTCGTGGCAGGCCGCCGGGTGGTCGAGAACGGATGCTTGTCGACGCTCGACGAGGCTCGGATTGCAGGTGAGCTCGCACGAGCGTCCCGCCGGTTGGCGGAGGCGGGCGCGTGAGGAGGCCCACCGGGACCGAGGTCAGGGGCGAGATCACGCTGCCCGAGGCGCCCTCCGCCCGTCCGGAAATCTCTGCGCCGCCCGGCGGGGGCATCGGCGAGAGCGCGGCGCGGCCCGACGGTGTGCCCAAGGTCAAGGGGGAGTTCGCCTTCTCGTCGGACATGTGGGACGAGGACATGCTCTGGGGCGCAACCGTCAGGAGCCCCCATCCCCGCGCCGAGATCACCTCGATCGACGTCTCGGGCGCGCTGGAGATCCCGGGCACCTCGGCGGTGCTCACGCATTCCGACGTTCCCGGCCGGAAGACCTTCGGGCTCGAGCGGCCCGATCAGCCGGTCCTCGCCTGGGGCACGGTGCGCTACGAGGGCGAGCCCGTCGCGCTCGTGGCGGCCGACCATCCCGAGACGGCCCGGCGCGCCGCCGACCGGGTGCGGGTTGCCTACGAGGTGAAGACGCCGTTGACCGACCCCGAGGATGTGTTGGCGCCCGCAGCGGATTCGCTCCACCCCTCGGGAAACATCGTGCGCTACATCCCGGTTCGCCACGGCGACCCCGATGCACAAGCCGAGGTGGTCGTCCAAGGCGACTACGTCGTCGGGATGCAGGACCAGGCGTTCCTCGGCCCCGAATCGGGACTGGCCGTCCCCGACGACGACGGCGGTGTGCACCTGTACGTCTCCACCCAATGGCTCCACGTCGATCGCGATCAGCTCGCCGCCAGCCTCAGCCTCCCTCCGGACAAAGTCCGCATAACTCTGGCCGGAGTCGGTGGAGCATTCGGGGCGCGCGAGGATCTGTCGATTCAGATGCACTGCTGTCTGCTGGCCCTGTACACGGGAAAGCCCGTGAAGATGATGTACTCGCGTGAAGAATCCTTTTACGGACACGTGCATCGTCATCCGGCGCGCCTACATTACGAACACGGCGCCGATCGGGACGGCCGGCTTGTATACGTGAACGCACGCATCGTGCTCGACGGAGGCGCCTATGCATCGAGCTCGACGGCGGTATGCGCCAATGCCGTGAGCGTTGCCTGCGGCCCGTACGAGGTGGCCAACGCCAAGCTCGACTGTTACGCGGTTTACACCAACAATCCCCCCTGCGGCGCCATGCGGGGCTTCGGTGCGGTTCAAGCCTGTTTCGCCTACGAAGCGCAGATGGACAAGCTCGCGGACGCGCTCGGCCTCGATCCTGTCGAACTGCGGATTCGAAACGCAATGGGCACGGGTTCGATCCTGCCGACTGGACAACGCGTGGAGGGGCCCGCCCCCGTCGCGGAGATGCTGCGCCGGCTCCGGGCGATGCCGGAGCCGCCCGAGCGGGACGACGGCGCCTCCGACATCCGGACACTTCCCGGAGGAGTATCGAACGCCACGCACGGGGAAGGGGTTCGGCGTGGCGTAGGTTTCGCCGTCGGATTCAAAAACATCTGCTTTTCCGAGGGCTTCGACGACTTTTCCACCGCCCGGGTTCGTCTGTCGGCCCCGGGAGGCGAATCGCTCGTCGAGGTGCAGAGCGCCGCCGCCGAGGTGGGGCAGGGTATTGCGACTATTCAATTGCAGATCGCACGCACCGAATTGGGAGTCGAGCAGGCGGTCCTGATGCCCGCGGACACGACGATCGGATCCGCGGGCTCGACGTCCGCATCACGCCAAACATGGATGACCGGAGGGGCGGTGAAAGCCGCCTGCGAAGCAGTCAAGGGGCGCTTGTTCGAAAGAGTTGGTGGTGGGCGCGCCGATCTCCACCTCGCCGGAGGGCAGGTCGTCTCGGACACCGGTGAGATTGTGTCCTCGCTCGCCGAAATCCTCGGCGACGGCTTCATAGAGGAGACCCGTGAGTATCGCCATGCTCCCACGGTTCCCCTCGACCCGGACACCGGACAGGGAAATTCACACGTCTCGTTTGCCTTCGCCGCGCACCGCGCCTTCGCCGATGTCGACACCGAGCTGGGGCTGGTCCGCGTCGTCGAGATCGCCACCGTCCAAGACGTGGGCCGGGCTCTCAACCCCCAAGCGGTGGAAGGGCAGATCGAGGGGGGGATTGCACAGGGTCTGGGGCTGGCGCTCATGGAGGAGATCAAGGTCAAAGGCGGCGTGGTCCTCAATCCGTCCTTTACCGACTATTTGATCCCCACAGCCCTTGACATGCCGCCCGTTCAATCGGACGTGCTCGAGCTCGGCGACCCGGCGTCTCCCTACGGCGTGAAGGGAGTTGGCGAACCGCCGACCATCTCCTCGACTCCTGCGGTCGTCGCCGCCGTGCGCGCGGCTACAGGTCAACCCTTAGTTCGTGTTCCCTTGACCCCCGACGACATAGCGGGCCTGAGTTGAACCGGCGCGCAAGGCTCATCGCCGTTGCCCGTGGCGACGCTGCCCCGAATCTGGTAATCGAAGGTTCAAGGGTCTTCTGCGCGTTCACCAAGGAGTGGCTCGACACCGATGTCGCCGTTGCGGAGGGACGCATCGCAGGGCTGGGCCGCTTCGAAGGGGGCGAGAGAATCGACGGCTCCGGACGCTATCTCGTACCGGGATTTATCGACGCCCACGTGCATATCGAATCGTCGAAGTTGATGATGGACGAGTTCGCACGGGCAGTGCTCCCACATGGGACCACTGCGGTGGTGTGCGATCCGCACGAGATCGCAAATGTGCTTGGGCGTGAAGGCATACATTGGATGCTCGACATCTGCAGTGAGCTACCACTAGAGGTGTTCGTCATGGCTCCGTCGTGCGTGCCGGCCTCACCGTTCGAGTCACCATCGGCGACGCTTGGTCCGCAAGACATGGAATCGATCCTGAAGAGAAGACATGCAATCGGCATCGCCGAAATGATGGACTTCCCCGCAGTGATCGCGGGCGAGCCGAGTGCCCTCGCAAAGCTCGAACTCGACGAGGGCTCGCACATCGACGGCCATGCTCCAGGAGTCCTAGGCGGCGCCCTCGACGCCTACATCGCCGCCGGCATCCGCTCCGACCACGAGGCGACCACGTACGACGAAGCGCTCGAGAAGAGGCGCAAAGGCATGTGGGTCCTGATCCGGGAGGCCTCCAACGCCCACAATCTTGAAGACCTCCTGCCGTTGATCAAGGAATTCGGCCCCGGCCAGTGCGCCTTCTGCACCGATGACCGCGAACCGACCGACCTCGTCCGGCTCGGACATATCGACCACATGTGCCGCGTCGCAGTTGCCCACGGAGTCGGTCCGGAGGATGCGTTATTGCTGGCATCCTTTCACCCGGCCCGCTGTCACGGCTTGCGCGACATGGGGGCAATCGCGCCCGGGTTCAAGGCGGACCTGCTGCTGCTGACCGACTTAACCGGTTTCGGTGTTGAAAAGGCCTTCAAAGAGGGGCGGCTGGTTGCTTCGGACGGAGTGGCGACGGCCTTCCGGCGCGCCGAGATCCCTTCGAAGGTGCGCAATACGGTGCGGCCTGCCGCGGTGTCTCCGGCGAGCTTCGCCATCCCTTCGAGCGGCGCCGACATACGCGTGATCGAGATAGTCCCCGAACAGCTGCTCACGCACGTACGCATCGAGGTTCCCCAGGTGGAGCACGGGATGGCAGTTGCCAGCCCCGTCCGCGACCTTGCAAAGATAGCCGTCGTGGAACGCCACCATGCAACGGGACGAGTCGGTCTGGGCTTCGTGGCTGGATTCAGGCTGAGCCAAGGTGCGTTCGGGTCGACTGTTGCGCACGACGCCCACAACATGGTGATTGTGGGCGTGGACGATTCAGACATGGCAGTATGCGCGCACCGCCTGATCGCCATCGAAGGCGGCCTCGTCGCCACGCAAGACGGAGCCGTGTGTGCGGAGCTCCCGCTTCCGGTTGCGGGGTTGCTCTCCGATCAGCCGTTCGAGTCTGTGGTGCACGACCTCGAGGAACTCGAAGCCTGCCTTGCAGCCATGGGCGTGAATGTACCCTCTCCTTTCATGACACTCAGCTTCCTGGCCCTGTCGGTCATCCCCGCTCTCAAGATCACCGACCGCGGCCTTGTCGATGTCAACACCTTCGAGCTGGTGCCGCTGGAGGTAGACCGCTAGTGCCCGTTGCTCCCGCCGAGGTGACCGCAACCTTCACGATTGCATCCTCGGATGCCGATCGCATGGCTCATCATGTGAAGGCGGCAGTCGACGAGGCGCGCGCCTCGGGGCTTGCAATGGAAGCAGGCCCCGATGCCACAACTCTCGCCGGGGGCCGCGCCGAGGTACTCGACACACTCTTCAAAGTGATGGATATAGCGCTCGGCGGAGGGGCCACCGGGATCGAAGTCACACTAGAAGCAGCAACCGAGTCGGCCTGAGCGTATATAGAGGCCTCCTCCAAGGTCCGGTATCAGTCGAAGGCGAAGAGTGGGGGGAGAACGGCGACGACGGTCGCCGCCCAGAGGGCGAAGATGGGGAGGTAGGAGGTCTGCCATCGCTCGAGGCGGTGGAAGGCGATCCGTCCCGTGAGAAACCGCGTCGAGAGCCAGGCGGCTCCGGCTAGGTTCACGAGCAGGACGATGTTGAGGCCGAGCGCTGCCGCGCGGTTCGGGGTCATCCCGAGATCGTCGATCCGGGCCACCATCGAGGCCAGCACCATCACGTCGAGGACGAGGGCGCTCGCGACAGCGAGCAGCTGGACGCGGTCCATAAGCCCGGCCGGTTCGGACGGCTCCCGCGCGGACATCGAGTAGAGGACGAGCCCGAGCACGACCACCATGACGGCGTCGAAGACGCCGAGCAGCTCGCGGTCGAACGCCCCGGCGAACCCAGAGAAGGCGTGGGTGGCCGCAGCGACGGTCAGCATCACCGCGAACAACGGCGTGAAGATCATCGTGAGCACCGGCGCCATGTTCTCCACCACCCGCTGCTTGGACTCCACAAGCCAACCCGCCACGATCACGGCGCCGGCCGCGCCCGACGGCAGCACCCACTCGAAGACCCGCTCGCCGAGGTTGGGTTCGATCGGCTCGAGGATCAGCCCGGTGAGCCCGAGCAGCACGCCGCCACCGAGCGCTATGAGCGTGTAGTAGATAGCCCATTCGCCGGTGAAGCGGACGAAGTCCATGCGCCGCTCGTGGGTTCGGATCATGCCGCCCATGTACGGATAGGCGACCGCGAACCACAGCGCGACGGGCAGATGGAGGCCAACGAGGAGCTCGGTGGACGAGCCTGGTCGGTACGGGTACAGGTTCACCACGAGACCAGCGACCACGAACGGCGCGGCCGTGAGCGCCCAGCCGCGGAGGTCGAGCTGCCGTCGGCGGGCGAAGTACCCGGCGAGGAACGGCAGCACGAACAGGCTGAGGTTCCGCAGCAGCCACAGAGGTTCCCCGTCGGAGACCTCCGCAGCGAGCCGTACCACCTGGGCCACGCCGCCGGCGGCCACGGCGAAGCCGAGCGCTTCGAGCCACCCGCCGGACGCGTGCGCCGGGTCCTCCTCGCCCCTCAGGACGAGCTGCTTCCACAGCCGGCCGCTGTGCTCGCGTGCGAACTCCCGGGACAGGCCGTCGAGGTCCCCCATTCGTTTCACGGCCACGAGGAAGGCCTCATCGGCTGTGAGGCCGGACGCGTCCAGCTCGGTGATCTGATCGCGAAGGTGAACCTCTAGCTCTTCAACCTCACGGCCGTCGACGGCCGGAGCCTTCGCGACGTAGGCCCGCCACTCGGCGATCTGTGACTCCACGCCAGCCATGGTCAGGCCTCACCGACTGCCACCAGGAGCGAGCGCGGGCCCCTCCAGACGTCACCCAATGCACGCGTTACGGTCATCCACTGCCGTTGCTGCTCGGCCAGCGCCGCACGCCCGTCGTCGGTGATCGCGTAGTACCTGCGGCGACGCCCTTCTGGAGGCGTTCGCCACTCTGTCGTGACGTACCCGAGCCGGCGGAGGCGATGGAGCAGCGGATAGAGCATCCCGTCGGTCCACTCGAGCTCACTCCGGGAAAGCTCACGCACCCGCTTCAGGATTGCATAGCCGTAGCTCTCACC
>JALZIC010000056.1 GCA_030860455.1 Actinomycetota bacterium | reverse complement strand
CGGCAAACCTCACCGCCCGCCGGTAAGGCTCGGAGAAGCGATGGTTGAAGTTGACTCCCAGCGTGCGCCCTTGGCTGTCCGCGGCGGCGACCATCCTGCGCGCCTGATCGAGCCGAAAGGCCATTGGTTTCTCCACGAAGACGTGCGCCCCGCCGTCGAGCGATTCGAGGGTCGGTTCGACATGCTGATCGTTCCCGGTGCAGTCACAAACCAGATCGGAAGCGTCCTTTTGCGTCAGCTCCTCGACAGAGCCGCGTGCCGCTGCGCCGAAGGTAGCGGCGAGTCCCTCTGTCTTGGGGGCCGTGCGTCCGCAAACCGCGACGAGGTCGACCGATGGATGATCTCCGAGAGCGCGGGCGTGGATAGACCCCACGAAGCCTGCTCCCACGACGGCCGCTCGCAAACGCTCCCCTGCTGCGCTCAAGGCTGCACCAGCACCTTGGCGCTGGCGCCGGACCAGAAGGTTTCGAACGCATTCTCTATTTGTTCGAGGGGATATCGGTGGGTAACGGCCGACTGTGCGTCGAGGGCGCCGGAGGTCAGGAGGTCGTGCGTGTTTGGGAACTCGCCGATCGGAAAGTACTCGGAGCCGAGAAGCGTCCGTTCCGAGGCGATCAGATCCGTCAAAGTGTGCACTTCGAGGGGTTCGCGGTTGTGCGCGACGAAAACAGCTCTGCCGCCCGGCGCCGTCAGCCGTATCGCCTGTCTCTGCGTGGCCGTTACCCCGGCCGCTTCTATCACTACATCACACCCACCGGGCGTATCCGCAAGCGCCGCCTCCACGGCATCTCCCCGCCGGGCATCGATCGGCACTGCCCCGAAGCGGCCCGCCAACTCGAGGCGGTACGGAGCCACGTCGATACCTAATAGGCGCTGCGCGCCCAAAGTCTTGGCTACCAATATCGCTCCGAGACCGATTGGTCCGCAACCTATGACCCCTACGCCCTGGGGAAGAGGGATTCCGGCGCGCCGGAAAGCATGCAGATTGGTTCCGTAGAAGTCCAAGAGCGTTGTGGCCTCATCCAGGGGCACGTGTTCGGCGATTGGCAGGAAGCATCTCGAGCGGACCACCTCGTACGCTGCAAACCCTCCGTCGGCAGTGAACCCGTACATCTTCCGTCGCTTGGGGCACATGTTGGTCGAGCCTGCTTTGCAGACAGGGCACTCCCCGCAGAAGTCAACGAGGTAGACCACTCCCCTGGCGCCTTCGTCCAGGCCGGTTACGTCCGTGCCCGCCGCCACTACCGTCCCGGCCACCTCATGACCCGGAATGACATCGCTCCCGTCCCGGTACGCTGCCCGGTCGGTGCCACAAAGAGCACAGCTATGGACCTCCACCAGGACCTCGTCCGGGCCAGGTTCCGGGATCGGCGCCTCGTAAAGCTCGATGCGGCCTCCTCCTAGGAACCTTGCCGCCTTCATCGTCTCTTCCACCCCTCGCAGTCCGTCCTTTCCCCCAGCGCTCGATGTGGCCGAAGACTACGTCCGTCCCGTACGCGGGTGATAGTAGGCGGCGGTGCGGGGGCGTAGACTCTGGGAACTCGGGCCGAGCAAAGGGAGGCAACAAACGTGATCAGAAGATGGCCGGCGCTGATAGCGGCTGCACTCGTATTGATGCTTACGGCCGCCGCTTGTGGTGGCAGCAGCGCAGGCAACGGCGATACCTCTGGAGGGAGTGAAGAGGACGGGACCACCATCCTGCGGGTCTTCGAAGGAATCCAGGAGACCCCCCGGCTGGAGGCCGAGGCCGAAAAGGCAATCGAGGACTTCGAAGCCCAGAATCCAGATATAGATGTGCAGCGGGAGTCTGTGGCCGTCGAGAACCAGAGGACCGTGATCCAGACCCGGCTGCGGTCCGACCAGCCCCCCGACGTCTTCGGGTACGACACCGGCCCAGGCTTTGCCGGTGTTCTGGCAAAAGCCGATCTCCTCCACTCCCTCGAGGATGCGTACGAGCAGTACAACTGGCCGATCTACGACTGGGCACAGCAGCGTGTCACCTACGACGGGACGCTTTACGGGGTGCCCGGGAGCGTCGAGCAACTCGGCGTGTACTACAACAAGGATCTATTCAGCGACATGGGCTTCGAAGAGCCGCAGAGCACAGACGACCTCGATGCCATCGCAACTGCGGTCCAGGACGAGGGAATAACCCCGTTCGCCTTCGGCGATCAGGAACAGTGGCCGGCGGGGCACCTCTTCAGCATGGCCCTCAGCAACATCCTCGGACGTGAGGGAATCGACAACATCCTCTACGGCAACGGCAAGTGGAACGACCCCGAGGTGGTCGAGGCCATTGAACTGATGTTCTCCCAGTTCACCGAGCAGGGCTATTACCCCGACGACGTGAACGCCATCACCTACGACGACGCCAACACCCTGTTCTACGCCGGGGAAGCAGCGATGCTGCCGACCGGCACCTGGTTGATCCCCGACCTCGATGAGTTGGTCCAGGACTTCGAGGTCGGCTTCTTTCCCTTCCCCTCCATAGACGGGTCCTCGGTGAGCCCTCCGGGAGGGGTGGGCGGTGGATTGTTCGTCGCCGCCAACACCGAGGTGCCCGAAGCGGCGTTCAAGTACCTCGACTACACGATGTCGAAGGATTCGGTCGACCGGGGCATCGAGGTCTTCAACGAGATTCCCGCTTTCCAGATCGATCCGGCCGATTACAGCGTCTCGCCGCTGTTCGAGACCGTCCTGGACGAGCTGTCCGAGGCAACAAACCCGGATGCCTACGGCTACAACATCGACGTGCTAACGCCGGCGAACTTCAATACGGTGATGTTCGAGGGCTTCCAGGAGGTCCTCAACGGGACGAGGACCCCCGAAGAGCAGGCCGACGCCCTGCAAGAGGCATGGGCAGAGGCGAAGGCCGCCGGTGACACGCTAGAAGCGCCGTAGAACCGAAAATGGCACGCAGATCGTCCTTGGCAACACAGGCAACACAGGAAGCTGCCGGTGGTTCCCGTAAAGGGGCCATCGGCAGGCGACTGGACGGAACAAGGGGGCGGCGAAAAGCAGGCTCCGGCACCATCCGAGGGGATGAGCTTCGCACGGCCGCCCTTTTCATAGCGCCGGGCTTCCTGCTCTACGCAATCTTCATGTTGTTCCCCTTCATCCAGTCCATCTACTACAGCTTCACGGACTGGAACGGCGCAACGGTTAACATGCCGTTCGTCGGCCTTGCGAACTACATCGATATGTTCAAAGACCCGTTGTTGTGGTCTGCGGGTTGGCACACGGTCGTCTGGATTATCGTCGGAACCTCGGTGCCGGTGGCAATCGGTTTGTTGCTTGCGCTCCTGCTGTGGAGCAATACGAAGCTCGTCGTCTTCTTCCGAACCCTGTATTTCATCCCGTTCGTAATTCCCGTAATCGTGATCGGAATCGTGTGGGGCTGGATCTACCACCCTCTGTTTGGCATCCTGAATTCGATTCTGGAGTTCGTCGGGCTTGATTCACTGACCAGAGGATGGCTTGGAGACCCCAACACCGCACTGGTCGCGGTGATCGTGGCGGCGATCTGGGGAAGCTTCGGCTTCGTCACCGTCGTGCTCTTCGCCGGGCTTCAGGGAGTCGACAGGGGCATTGTGGAAGCCGCAGAGATGGACGGGGCGAGCTGGTTGCAACGAGCCCGGTTCGTGATCATCCCGATGATTGCTCCGGTGCTCACCCTAGTGACCGCCATCACCCTAATCGGTGGTTTTGCGGTGGTCGACTTCATCATCATCATGACCCAGGGGGGGCCGGGGACCTCCTCCGAGGTACTCGGCAGCTACGCGTACAGCAAAGCCTTCGAGCAGAACAGCGTCGGCTACGGCGCCACCCTATCCATCTTGATCACTGTGCTTTCGCTGGTCGCAGCAGTTACCTTCCTGCGCTTCAGGGAGCGTGAGCGTTAGTGGCACAGGCCGTGGGTGGGTCATCCTCGCAGGCCGCCTTGACGACTTCGGGCCGCGCCCGGCGCTCTGGTGGAACCATTCTCAAGTACGTCATACTGGGATTCTTCGCACTCATAACCCTTTACCCCCTGATACTGGTCGTTTCGACGGCCCTCAAGGATCCTCTGCAGATCACCGTCAATCCCTTTCAGCTCTTTTCTTCGTTCCACCCGCAAAACATTGTGGATGCGTGGCAGATCGGGCAGTTCGGCAGTTTCTTCTTCAACACAGTGAAGATCACTGTTCCCGTCGTCGTGCTTGTCGTGGCTTTGTCTGTGCTGGCCGCATACGCGTTGGCGCGCTTGAACTTCCCAGGCAAGGGTCTTGTCTTCCTGCTGTTCACACTCGGGCTGATGATCCCGTTCACGTCGGTGATGATCCCGCTCTTCTATCAACTAAGGGACATGGGGATCCTGGGATCCATCTGGGCGGTGATCCTTCCTGCCGTTGCCGGCGCGGCCGGTTTCGGCATCCCTCTGGGGGTGTTTCTGATGCGGGGATTTTATCTGGATCTCCCCAACGAGCTTGCGGAAGCGGCGCGGGTAGATGGGGCAACCGAGTTCCAGGTCTTCTACAGAGTCATGCTCCCGTTGTCCGCCCCGGGAGTCGCAGTGCTTTCCGTCCTCGTCTTCTTCCAGACCTGGAACACTTTCTTGTTGCCGCTTCTCTACCTGCCCGGAACCGAGAACCGGCCTCTGGCCACGGGCCTGTACCAGTTTGCCGCCGGACGTACGCAGGATTACGGGCTGATTGCGGCGGGTGCTTTGATCATGGCGGTCCCCGTGCTCATCATCTTCCTGATAGCCCAACGCCAGTTCGTCAAGGGCGTGACCACGGGGGCCCTCAAAGGCTGACGCATACGTCAACGGTCACGAGAATCCGTCTGTCTATCGGAGCCCCGCCGAATTCGGCAAAGAGGTGATCGTCTGACGCGTCCAGGCCGACCTCTACGACGTTCATCGAAGGCGACCCAATGAAACCGGCGACAAACAGATTGTTGGGATGTTCCTAGAGAGCCTGAGGCGCGTCGACCTGTTGAAGCACGCCCTTCTTCATGACGGCCACACGGTCTCCCATCGTCATGGCCTCGGTTTGATCGTGAGTCACATAGATGGTGGTCACCTCCACGGGACGCTGAATCCGCGAGATCTCCGTCCGCATCTGGACCCGGAGCTTTGCGTCAAATTGGAGAGGGGCTCGTCCATCAGGAAGACTTCAGGCTGACGCACGATCGCTCGCCCATCGCGACCCGCTGACGCTGGCCGCCTGACAGTGTCCTGGGCTTCTTGAGGAGTTGATCCCCCAGTCCAAGGGTGCGGGCCAGCGGCGCGAGTGCCGCCGCACCTACAAGCACCAAGAGCCGAGAGGGCCGCTTGGTTGGCAGT
Source organism: Actinomycetota bacterium (assembly GCA_030860455.1). Classification (GTDB taxonomy): domain Bacteria; phylum Actinomycetota; class CADDZG01; order CADDZG01; family WHSQ01; genus JACDDL01. Next base: position 8,185 of record JALZIC010000056.1, on the reverse strand, counting down.
CTAGGGTCGCTACACTCTCATCGATTGGGGAACCTAGTTCTGCAGATCATCTGGGAGAAGTGAAAACATCACCACATCCACCCGCCGGCCACGATGTTCGTGATAGGCGCGCAGGACGCCTTCACGAACGAATCCCGCCTTCTCTGCCACTCGCTGCGATGCCACATTGTCCGGATCGGTGATCAACTCGATGCGAGCAGGGTAGAGGTTTGCAAACACCCACGCAGATAGGGCCCGAAGGGCTGCCGTTGCAACTCCTCGCCGACGAGCGTTCGGTGCAATCCAGTACCCCACATCGACCACTCCCCTATCCTTCGACATCCGGCATGCGATCGATCCCAGGAGCAGGCCGGAGCTGGGATCGACGATCGCCAGAGCGAAGCCCCTACCTGTGGCGGCGTCTTCCTCCATCATCGCCAGATACTCGCGCCCATGCTGCTCGGTGTACGGAGATGGCAGCGGCAGCCACCGCTGGATCTCTGTGTCCGAACAGGCAGCTGCGATTGCAAAGGCGTCGCCTGCCCGCCATCTGCGCAGCGTTACGGGGCCGGCCGGCAACTCTGCGGGCCGGTCGAGCGACCATTCGACCGGGCGATCGATCCATGCCACATGGGTCAAGGTCGACCCGTCGAGGTCGTCTGCGTGAGCATGCCCGGTTGGCTCATAGCCGAGCTCGTGAAGGTCGTCGGAAAGTCCGCCGGGGGGCGTCCGTTCGTCCGGGCCGGAGTAACGACAAACGATCAGGCGGCCATCCGGGGTAAGGAAATCGCCCATCAGCTTGCCGATCAACTCGGCATGCCGATGACTGGGAACGTATTCGAGCTCAATCCTCACATAATCGAACCTTCTGGGAGCCTGCCAGGTAAGGATGTTGCCCGAGTAGAGGCTACCGGACCATTGCGGCAGACGCGCCTTGGCCAAGTCGAGAAGTCGGGGCGACATATCCAGCCCGAATGGCTCGACCATCAGACGGCGCTCCTGAGCCCATCGTACGACCGATTCCATCAAGAGCCCATTCGCACACCCAGCATCAAGAAACGAGCCATCGCGTTCGATGGCCTCTACTATCACCCGTCGGGCGCGCTCCCATCGCGCCTCGTCACCCGAGAAACCCGACTGGGCGCGGACGTCGGACGAGCTCAGATAGGCGCCTTCCAACGCCTCCCGCATGTCCTTGAACCACTTGGTTTCATCCATCAGACATCGGGCACGCGGCTCCCGGCCGGGTGGGTTGGAGATGTGAAGGTTCACACCTCACCGACGCGGCGGCGCTAGTCTGCGAAAGCCGCCTCCATCAACTCTTCCTGCTCCTGTTTGTGGATGGCCATGCTCCCGGTTGCCGGGCTGCCGCTCTCGGCGCGCCCGGCGTGACTCAACTCCAAGCGGTCGGGCAGCAGCCCTCGACCCTTCAGGTTCTTGAAGACGAAGTCCCATGCCCCCATGTTGACCGGCTCCTCTTGGACCCATCGCACCTGCGACGCGTTCGAGTAACGATCGAAGAGTTCGCTGAGCTGGTCCTCGGGAAAGGGATACAGCTGTTCGAGCCGCACAACTGCGGCCGGATCGCTCCGTTGATTGCGCTGTTCGGCAAGCTCATAGGCGACTTTGCCGGAGCACACAAGGATCCGCTGTACGTCCCCCGGCTCCTTTACCTGCGGGTCGTCAAGCGTTTCCTTGAAATGGCCCTCGATGAAATCGTCGGTCTTGCTTCTCGCCAGCGGGTTGCGAAGCAAAGACTTCGGTGTCATCAAGACGAGCGGCTTGGAAACGGGCCGGCGCATCTGTCGCCGAAGAATGTGGAAATACTGAGCCGCCGTTGTGGGCTGCGCGACCTGGATGCTGTCTTCCGCCGCCAAGGTCAAGAAGCGTTCGAGCCGGGCACTCGAGTGCTCTGGTCCTTGCCCCTCGTATCCGTGTGGGAGCAGCAGCACCAAACGGCTCTTTTGATCCCACTTGTCCTCACCAGCAACGATGAACTGGTCCACGATCACCTGTCCGCCGTTGATAAAATCGCCGAACTGGCCCTCCCAGCACACCAGTGCGTCGCCGTTCGTGATCGAGTATCCATATTCAAAGCCCAAGGCCGCAAACTCGGAGAGCAGACTGTCGTGCACCCTGAAAACGGCCTGATCATCGTCAATGTGGTTGAGGGGCACGTACTCTTCGCCGGTCCTGTAATCGACCAACACTGAATGCCGCTGACTGAAGGTGCCGCGCCGCGAGTCCTGACCCGCAAGCCGCACGGGCGTTCCCTCATACAGAAGAGAGCCGAACGCAAGTGCTTCACCCGCGGACCAGTCGAGTGCTCCATCCTCGAGAAGTTTGCGCCGCTTCTCGATCTGCTGCTGGAGCTTGGGATGTGGTTCGAAATCGTCCGGCCAGGTCGTCGCCGCCTCGTGAACCCGGTCGAGACGCTCGCGTGACACACCCGTTTGGGTCGGCGGAAGGACCCCCACAGGCGCCGGTGGAGTTGCAGCCCGGACATCGGCGGTTGGTACATTATCCCTCGTGGCCTCAAAGGCCTGTTGAAGTCGCCCCTTGAAGTCCTCCAGGGACTTCTCGGCCTCCTCGACGGTCATCTCACCGCGATTCATCAGGTACTCCGTATAGAGCTTGCGTACGGAGCGCCTCGCTTCGATCTTTGCGTACATCAACGGCTGGGTGAAGGCCGGCTCATCTCCCTCGTTGTGCCCATGTCGCCTGTAACAAACAAGGTCTATGACGATGTCCTTCTTGAACTCACGCCGGTAGGCGAATGCAAGCCGCATTATTCGCACACATTCCTCAGGATCGTCCCCATTGACGTGAAGAATCGGAGATTGCACCATCTTGGCGATGTCGGTCGCATACATGGAGGAGCGACCCAGATGCGGGGCAGTGGTGAAGCCTATGAGGTTGTTGACCACCACATGGACCGTCCCGCCGGTTCGATATCCCGGCAGACCTGCAAGGTTCAATGTCTCGGCGACGACTCCCTGACCGGCAAAGGCGGCGTCCCCATGAAGGAGTAGCGGAAGGATGCGGTCCTTTCCGTTATCTCCGATAAGGTCCTGGCTGGCGCGCACCATCCCTTCGACAACGGGGTCGACGGCTTCCAGATGGGACGGGTTCGATGCGAGTACGATCCCGATATCGTTCCCGTTCCGCGAGGTGAACCTTCCAGTCATGCCAAGGTGGTACTTCACGTCACCCGACCCCTGAACGCTCTCAGGGTCGACGCTGCCCTCGAACTCTTTGAACGTCTCCGCCAGCGACTTGCCAACTATGTTGGTCAGAACGTTCAGGCGGCCCCTGTGGGAGTGGCCCATCACTATTTCGATCATCCCGTTGTCGGCCGCCTCTTCGCACAGGGTATCCAGCATCGGGATCAGGCTTTCGGCTCCTTCGAGGGAGAACCGCTTCTGCCCTGTGTACTTCGAGTGCAGGAAGCGTTCGAAAGATTCGGCCGCGCTTAGCCGGTCCAGGATGTACCTCTTCTCATCCAAGGAGGGTTGCGCAGGTGGGGATTCAACCCGGTGCTGAATCCATCGCTTTTGCTGAGGATCGGAAATATGCATGTATTCGACACCGACGCGCCTGCTGTACGCGTCTTGAAGTGTGTCGATGATCTTTCTCAGCTGCTGCTTCCGGGGGCCCGGTATGCCCTCGAATACGAACTCGCGGTCCAAGTCCCACAGAGTCAATCCATAGTGCGAGAAGTCGAGCTCTGGGTGATGGAGCAGTTCGAAGCCAAGCGGATTCAACTTGGCAAGCAAATGTCCTCTGACCCTGTACATGTTGATCAGTTGAATAACCCGTGATTGCTTCTCGAGCGCTTCGTCATCGTCGAATGTCGAGCGGTCAATGCTCCAACGCGCCGGTTCGTAGGGAACCTCCAAGGCAGCGAAAATCTCCTCGTAGAAACGGTGCGCGCCCAACAACAGGTCGTGGATGTATGAAAGGAACTGCCCGGATTCGGCGCCCTGAATCACCCTGTGGTCATAAGTGCTCGTGAGCGTCAACACTTTGCTAATGCCGATTCGGGCTAGGGCACGTGGGTCTGTAGCCTCGAATTCGTTGGGGAACGCGATCGCGCCCGCACCAACAATAAGCCCCTGTTCGGGCATCAGTCGGGGAACGGAAAGATTGGTGCCGACCGTCCCGGGATTGGTGAGTGTGACCGTAGTGGCCGAGAAATCGTCCGGTGCAAACTTGTTGTCGCGCACTTTACGGACGAGTTCCTCGTAACTAGTAACGAAGTCGAAGAAGTCCAGACTGCCGGCGTCCTTGATGTTCGGGACATAGAGTACCCTGTTGCCTTCGGCGCGCTCGATGTCGATGGCGAGCCCAAAGTTGATTCGTTTTCGATGGACGACATGCGGTTTGTTGTTGATCGACGAGTAGCTCGCCCTCATCGCAGGGCGCGCCTCAAGCGCCTTGAGAATCGCCCACCCGATGACGTGGGTGTACGAGACTTTGCTTATCTTTCCATCGACCAATGATCGGTTTATGACTCGGCGGTTCTCCTCGAGAAGCTTCGCCGGGATCGAGCGAACCGATGTGGCCGTCGGTATTGCTAGAGACGCCTCCATGTTCTCGGCGATCCGGGCGGAAACCCCCCTCAACGGGGTAGCGTCGTCAGGCACCTCTTCGCGCTTCAGCGCGTCGACGGGGGCGTCGATCGGATGAGCATCCTGAACGGCCGGCCCTCGAGACCCGTCGGATGCGCCCTTGGCGGTTACCTCTTGACCGGCCTGGGTGCCCGGGCGGCCGGAACGCTTTGGTGCGTAATCGGCGAAGAACTCCTGCCACGACTCTCCCACCGCCTTGGGATTCTCCTGATAGCGGCGGTACATCTCATCAACGAGCCACTCATTGGGACCGAAGCCTTCTCGTTGTATCTCCTCTGCCACTGGCATCCCTCTGGGCTTGTAGTTCCACGAGCTCTTGACTGCCCGCCGAAGACCGTCTCTTTGCCTTCAACCTAGACTAAATGTCGCACCGATCTTGTGACGACGTCGGATCGGAGCGACCGCTCCTCCGCTGTCTTTATCCATGGGCGCGCCTGGGGAATCCTATTCGGGGCCAAACTCCAACGGAGCCGCCCCATCAGCCGGCTCGGATATCCACATTCTTCCCTCCAGCCCCGTCCGCGCCCTGTAGCCGTCGAGAATTTCCTCCGCAACCTCCTCCGCGTGCCCTTCGAGCACGAGGTTGACCGTGCATCCCCCAAAGCCGCCCCCAGTCAACCGGGCGGCGACAACCCCGTCCGTATCCTGGGCGATCTCGACAAGCGAATCGACCTCGGGTGTGGATGCTTCGAAATCCCTGGCATAGCTGCGGTGAGATTCGCCGAAGAGACCGCCCAAGCTCTCGTAATCGGTTGAGCGCAAGGCGGTGACCGTATCCAAGACCCTCCGGTTCTCGCCGATTACGTGGCGGGCCCGCCTATAGACGACATCGTCCATGTGCCCGCGGTGGGTTTCGAGCAGATCGTCATCCGCATCCCGCAGCGACGTCACTCCCATGTCCGAGGCGGCCGCCTCACATTGTTTGCGCCGTTCGTTGTAGCCGCTATCGGACAGGCCGCGTTGAACCGCCGAGTCGATCACCACTACTCTCAAGTGCCCTGGCACCTCCACCGCTTCCACCGTAATGTGCCGGCAGTCGATAAGGAGGGCATGGCCCGTGCGCCCCCCGGCCGAGGCGACCTGATCCATGATGCCCGACTGGACCCCGACGTAGACGTTCTCCGCCCGCCGGCAGATCTTTGCCATCCGGATCGGGTCCAGCGGCCGGGCCACGATCGACGAGGCAATCGCCACCTCGAGGGCTGCAGAGGAGGAGAGCCCGGCCCCCGTTGGTACCTCCGAGAGAAGCACGCCCTCGAATCCGGTGAGCTCGATCCCCTCGTCGAGCAGGGAGCGCACAACGGCCGTGGCATAGCGTCCCCACCCCTCGTTCGGGCCCGCGCCCGTGGCGACGTCGACAACGGCCATACCGCGCTGATCGAGCGACGTTAGGATCAGGCGGCCGGGGGAGCGGCGCCCGGCGATGTAGATGGCGAGCCTGAGGGCCACCGGCAGCACGAAGCCATCGTTGTAATCGGTGTGCTCACCGATGAGGTTGGCCCGGCCCGGGGCCCTCCAGGCCAGATCCGATCCCGGCGGCGCCGACCTGCGGAGTTGAGCTGCGATCGGGGCCGGGGCGGCACCTGCGCTTTCCACCGGCCCGACACTAACCCGCGGCCCTCGGGTTTTCCGGTAGTCGGCCTGGGGCGGTTGGCTCCCGAAGACGAGGTGCGCAGGAGCGTCCCACATGGGCGGAATGTTCGGCGCCCGCCCGTGTTGCACTGAGAGAACCGCTCGATCGCCTTCCCCCCGCAAAAGGAGCTCCTTGTCTTTCTGGCCGACTCAGAACGCCTCTGACCCCGGCCACCCCAAAAAGCCGCTAGTCACACGGCTGTTCCTGGTGGTTCAGGGCGCCACCTTCGCTTACTTCCTGGCAATCGGCGCATTGATTCCGATCCTGCCACGCTTCACGAAAGGGCCTCTCGGTGGCGGCGACGTGGCCGTCGGGCTGTCGATCGGGTCGTTCGCCCTGTCCGCCGTGTTGCTGCGTCCATTTGTGGGCAGGATCAGCGATCGTCGCGGCCGTCGCATACTCATGGTTGCGGGGGCCGGCGCGGTGGCGGCCTCGACTGCCTTGTATCTCCTGGCGACGTCACTGCCCATTTTGTTGCTGCTGCGGATTATCAGCGGCGCCGGTGAGGCGGGCTTCTACGTGGGCGCAGCCACCGTCATCAACGACATCGCGCCGGATGAGCGCAGAGGTGAAGCCCTCAGCTTCTTCTCTCTTGCCCTGTTCGCCGGTATTGCGGTGGGACCGGCTCTGGGCGAGCTCGTCCTGGGCGCCGGAGGTTTCGGGGCGGTCTGGGTGGTCTCCGCACTGGCGTCCGGGCTGGCGGCGGCGCTGGGTACAAAGGTGACTGAGACCCGGCCTCCCATCGATCCCGAGGCCAAACGCCCTCCGCTTATTCATCCTGCCGGACTTATTCCTGGGGCGATCCTGGGCTCGATCATCTGCGGGTTGGCCGGCTTTGACTCGTTCGTCCCGCTCTACGCGCTGCAGCTGGGCTTGTCCGGTTCGGGGGCGATCTTCTTGCTGTTCTCCGGGGTAGTGCTATCGATAAGGAGCGTGGGGGCTCGTCTTCCCGACCGCCTGGGCCATCACAACGTCGCTCGGGTTGGTCTGATTTGCACTGCAGCCGGGCTGGTTTTGATTAGCGCTTGGGGAACGACGGCGGGCCTGTTCGCCGGTACCGCGGTCTTCGCCATCGGGCACGCTCTGTCCTTCCCCGCCTTGATGAGCTTGGCGGTCAGCTCTGCCCCCGCCGCCGAACGCGGCGCGGTCATCGGGACATTCACCGCCTGGTTCGATCTGGCCTTCGGCTCAGGTGCAATCGGGCTGGGCATCGTTGCGAGCTCTGTCGGCTATCGCGGAAGTTTTGCCTCTGCGGGAGTCATTGCGGCGGCCGGCTTCCTGTTGCTCTTGTTCTATGGCCGCCGTCAGGCCGCTGCTGCTTCAGTGGACGAGGAGTCGGATGAGACGCCGGAGCCGGCTTCGGCGATGCACAAGGAACGTTCAACGAGCAGCATTCCTTAGGCGACTACGTTGGTGAGGGTCCCCAGCCCTTCGACCTCGACGGTAACCGTGTCGCCGGGTTGAAGGTAGGTGTTGCTCGCCATTCCGACACCCGCCGGAGTTCCCGTTGCGATGACATCACCGGGCTCGAGAGGGAAAGCCTTCGAGCAGAAAGACACGAGCGCGGGCACCTTGTGGATCATCAATGAGGTATTGGAGTCTTGACGCACATCACCGTTGACGATGCTCCTGATGGCGAGATCGTTTGGGTCCCCGACCTCGTCTGGTGTGACCACATAAGGCCCGAACGGCCCGAAGGTGTCATAACTCTTGGCCCGGAGCCACTGGCCGTCTGACTTCTGGATTGCCCGCTCGGAGACGTCGTTGAAGCACGCATATCCTCCGACGGCCTGGAGTGCCTCTTCCTCCGACAGATTCTTGGCGGCACGCCCAATGACGATGGCAAGCTCGGCCTCGTAATCCACCTTTGACGCACCTTCGGGAATGCGAATCGGTACGCCCGGGCCGACGATCGAGGTAGGAAGCTTGCCGAAAAGGAGGG
>JALZIC010000055.1 GCA_030860455.1 Actinomycetota bacterium | reverse complement strand
CGGCGAAGCCGACCGCAGCCATCAGCGTGGCCACGAAGATATTCCGAACCAGATCGGCTGATGTGCGTCCGGCGAGCACGGCAGATCGCGCCATGGGCAGAGAGTGGAAGCGCTCGAGCAAACCGCTCTTGAGATCGGTGGCCAAGCCGACGGCTGCGGTCATCGAGCCGAACACCACAGTCTGCACGAAAATCCCGGGCATGAGGTAATCGACATAGGAGCCGTTCGGCACCGCGATTGCGCCCCCGAAAACGTAGCGGAACATCACCACGAAGATCACGGGTTGGATCGTCGAGAACACCAGAAGCTGAGGTATGCGGAGGTACACGATCAGGTTTCTCTGCGCGACGGCGAGAGCGTCACGTAGTACCCACATGCCGCGACCCTGTCGGGTGGCATCGGAAGATGCAGTTGCGGCCGTAGCCATCAGGCGCCGACTTCCAAGGCTTCTTTCGTGGGCGCCTGTTCCGCCGGGCGCCCCGTGAGGGCAAGGAAGACGTCGTCGAGGCTGGGATCTCTCACGGTAAGCGAGGCGGGCTCGAGGCCGTCTGCGTCGAGAGCGCGCAAGACCTCCATCAGTTGGCGGGCCCCGTCGGCGAGCGTCAAACGGACCAGCGTCCCCTCGCGCTCGACTGAGTCGTTGTGCCGGGCCAACCGTTCGCGCGACTGAAGTGCGGTGGTTTCGTCGAGGAAGTTCAACTCGGTTACGGTGCCGCCCAGCTTGGACTTGAGAGCCGAGGGGGTGTCGTTGGCGATCACCCGGCCACCATTGATGACGGCGATTCGATCGGCGAGCCGGTCGGCTTCCTCGAGGTACTGCGTTGTCAGCAGGACCGTGGTATTCGCAGCCACCAGCTCGCGGATCATGTCCCACAGCTCGGAACGACCCTGGATATCGAGCCCGGTGGTGGGCTCGTCGAGGAACAGGACAGGAGGCTGGTGAACCAGGGCCGCGGCAAGGTCGAGCCGCCGCCGCATTCCTCCGGAGTAGGTACGGACCGTACGATCACTAGCATCGGCAAGTCCAAAGCGCTCCAAGAGCTCGCCGGAGCGCTCCCTAATCGTCCTGGGCTCCAGATGCGACAGCCGGCCGATCAGCCGCAGGTTCTCCCATCCGGTCAGATTCGCATCCACGGCCGCGTTCTGGCCCGCAAGTCCGATCAGCGGGCGAACCTCACGGGCCTGCCGAACCACGTCGAGTCCCAGGACCTCGGCTCTCCCTCGATCGGGGTTGAGAATGGTCGCGAGTACACGAACTATGGTGGTCTTCCCGGCCCCATTAGGGCCAAGCAGGCCGAAAACGGTGCCGGAGGCGACCTCGAAGTCGACGCCATCGAGCGCCACCACCTCACCGAAGCCTTTGGCCACCCCTTCGACTCTCATTGCGTCAGGCATGCGGAGAAGTCTCCCAGAGGTAGTTGGAGTTGTCAAATGATTGGGCTTCCGGAAGGTTGGAGACTCACACAGTCTGTGTGATTCAAGTATACTCGCGCGATGAGCTCTAGGGAGACCCTGGCGGCCGCAGAGGTGTGGAGGCTTCTCCTTGATGTGGCCATGAGCCAATTCGGGAGGGTCGCAGGCATCGCCCAAGATCTCGGCTTGACGCCGGGACACGTCAAGGCCCTGCTGACACTTGATCCCGGGCATCCCCGCGCGATGGGCGCGCTGGCTCAGTCCTTCTCCTGTGATGCCTCGACGATGACATGGCTCGTGGACCGGCTCGAGGAACGCGGCCTGGTCGAGCGGGGCGGTTTGGAAGGCGATCGGCGCGTGAAGACCGTGGCCTTGACCCCCAATGGTGTGCGCACTAAAGCGGAGCTCGAAGAGCGTCTGTACGAGCCACCGCGAGTGTTTTGCAACCTTGCTCCAAGGGAGCTGGAAGCGGTCCGCGATGTCTTGCAGGAGCTCGCCTCTGAGATCGACAGGCAACCTCAAGCCACGTAGCTCAAACTGGAGGTGGTGGTCTGCGACCCACGCAAGAACAGAAAGCAGATACCTTTCGAGCACTGCACGCGGGTGAGGCATTCCTCATCCCGAATCCGTGGGACGCGGGCTCGGCCAAGGTGTTGGAGGCGTTGGGGTTCGAGGCTCTTGCAAGCACGAGCTCTGGAATGGCCTTCACGCTGGGTCGTCCGGACGGCGGGGCAACGCTCGAGGAGGTATTGGATCACTGCCGGATGCTCGATAGGGCGACAAGCCTTCCGATCTCCGTCGATCTGGAGAACGGTTACGGACCCGACCCCGGCGACGCTGCATTGGCCATCATCCGGGTAGCGGAAGCAGGAGCGGTTGGGGGCTCGATCGAGGACTACGATCCCAAAGGCGACATCTACGGGTTCGAGCATGCGGTGGAGCGTGTAGCCGCAGCGTGCGAGGCGGCCGGGCAAGTTGGCTTTCCATTTACGCTGACCGCTCGAGCCGAGAACCTCATTCGAGGCAACCCGGACCTTGACGATACCATCGCCCGATTGCGGGCCTACGAGCGAGCCGGTGCCGACGTTCTCTACGCCCCCGGCCTCAGGAATGGGGCCGAGATCCGGGCGGTTTGCGAAGCCGTAACCAGGCCGCTCAACGTCCTCGCCCATCCGGGATTGACCAAGGATGAAATAGTCGCGGCGGGCGGTCGGAGGATCAGCGTCGGAGGTGCGCTGACCTGGGTCGGTATCGGTGCCATGGCCGATGCTGCCAGGAAGATGCGAGACCTCGGCGATTTTTCGTCTCTTGTTGCGCCGGTCCAGATCAAGGAATGGCTACAGGACTGAGCCGTCCCCAGTCCGCTTTGGGCAAATGATTTGGGAAGACGGGCGAAGGAACATGGAGGTTGGGGCAGGGGTTGTGCAATCCATGGCACATGCATCGGAGAGGATCTCTCGAGAAGTGGGTTCGTGGGATGGCATCACGAGCCGGTCCCACCGTTTCGGCGGCGTTGAGTTCCGGCTCGGTCGCGTGGAGCTCGGACATATTCACGGCGATTCGTTGGCCGATCTGCCGTTCCCCAAAGCGGTCCGCGATTCGCTTATCGCCTCCGGACGGGCGGAGCCACACCATGTGCTGCCCCATACGGGTTGGTTGAGCCGACGCATCAGGTCCGATTGGGACGTGGGCGACGTTATCGAACTGTTTCGCCTCAACTACGAGCGGATAACCAAGCGACGTCCGAATTCATCGAACTGAGGAGCTCACAGGATTACGGGCTCAGGCTACCGAGTCGACGACCGTTTCCGGAGCGGAGGGCTGGTTGAACTGGGTCCGATACAGCTCTTCGTAACGCCCGCCGGCGGCCAGCAGTTCGGTGTGCGTGCCCCGCTCCACTATCCGTCCATCTTCGACGACGAGGATGAAGTCGGCGGCGCGAACGGTGGAGAGGCGGTGGGCAATGACCACGGAGGTCCGGCCGGCCAGCGCCTCGGCAAGGGCCGCCTGCACCGCCGCCTCGGAGGTGGAGTCCAGATGAGCGGTTGCTTCATCGAGAATCACCACGCGGGGCCGGGCGAGCAGCAGGCGAGCGATCGTCAAGCGCTGGCGTTCACCACCCGAGAGGCGGTAGCCGCGCTCGCCGACAATGGTGTCGAGGCCGTCGGGAAGAGACCGAACCAACGACTCGAGCCGAGCGCGCCGCAGCACCTCCCATAACTCTTCCTCCGACGCCTCCGGCTCGGCCAACAGCAAGTTCGCACGCACGGACTCATGGAACAAGTGGCCGTCCTGCGTGACCATTCCAAGTGTGTCGCGTATCGACTCGGCGGTTAAATCCTTGACGTTTACACCAGACAAACTCACCGCGCCGTCATCTACGTCGTAGAGGCGGGGCAACAACTGTGCCATCGTTGATTTTCCGGCCCCCGACGTTCCCACGAGAGCCACCATCTGCCCCGGCTCCACGCGGAAAGACACTCCGTGAAGGACCTCGACCCCACCGCGCGTATCGAGTTGCGCGACATCTTCGAGCGACGCTAGGGATACTTTGTCCGCCGACGGGTAGGCGAAGCGCACTTCTTCGAATTCCACCGAAACTGGACCGTCGGGGACCTGCCGGGCGCCCGGCTTGTCGGCGATCAAAGGCTTCAGGTCGAGAATCTCGAAGACCCGCTCGAAGCTCACGAGTGCGCTCATCACCTCTACCCGTGCACTTGCGAGGGCGGTCAGAGGTGCGTACAGACGAGTCAATAGGAGGGCCAGCGAGACAACATCTCCGGGCTCCAACTGTCCTCTCAACGCGTAGAAGCCGCCGAGGCCGTACACGATCGAAAGCGCAAGTGCCGAAACCAGGATCAGGGCGGTGACGAAAACCCACTGCACCAAGGCGGTTCGCACTCCGATGTCTCGAACCCGCCGGGCTCGCTGGGCGAACTCATCCGATTCCTGCTTGGGCCGTCCGAAGAGCTTGATGAGCATGGCTCCGGGGGCCGAGAAGCGCTCGGTCGCCTGCGTGCCCATTGCTGCGTTGTGGTTGGCGGACTCGCGTTCGAGCATCGCCAGCCGGCTACCCATTCGGCGCGCCGGGACGACGAAGACCGGGAGCAACAGCAGCGCCAGCAGCGTCACCTGCCAGGAGATCCTGACCATGACTGCGAAGGTGAGGAGGAGCGTCACGAGGTTGCTGACGACGCCCGAGAGAGTGTCGCTGAACGCCCGCTGCGCGCCGATGACGTCGTTGTTCAATCGGCTGACCAGCGCGCCGGTCTGCGTGCGGGTAAAGAACGCGATGGGCATGCGCTGCACGTGATCGAACACTGCGGTGCGCAAGTCGAGGATCAGACCTTCACCTATGCTGGCGGAGAGCCATCGGATCACCAGCCCAAGTCCGGCCTCCACCACCGCAATCAGAGCGATCAGCGCCGCAAGCCGCACCACAACCTCCAGAGGCGAGCTCTCGACGATCGCGTCGACGACCCGGCCCGCCAGCAGCGGGGTAGCGACCGCAAGCACAGCAGTCACGATGCTCAGGAGCAGGAACCAGGTAAGCGCTACACGGTGCGGGCGAGCGAAACCGCCGATGCGCTTGAGCGTCGCCTTCGAAAAGGGGCGCTTGTCGCTCTCCGCATGCATGGTCTTGTAGAGCGACATCCATGCGGTGACTTCCATATCCACTGGGTAGTACCTCCGTAATCCTGGATGTTGAGCCGCTCCATGCCTATTTGACCCACAGATCGAGGAGCGGTTATTTGAGATGCTAAAGCCTAGGACTTGGGCCAGAAACGCACACATCGAACGGGGTGGATTTCCCCTCTTCAAATGTGCCCTGACCAGGTACTCTGTCTCTCCGAAGGGCGGTTAGCTCAGCGGGAGAGCACTGCGCTTACAACGCAGGGGTCGGCGGTTCGAACCCGTCACCGCCCACAACGCGAATGTGCAGGTCAACGGCTGTTTTCAGAGCCTCTTCTCATACGAACAGACGTTCATCGCGGCGCGAAATCCAACAAAA
>JALZIC010000047.1 GCA_030860455.1 Actinomycetota bacterium | reverse complement strand
CCCCAGCGCCGCCCAACCGCCCCCCAGCGCCGCCCAACCGCCCCCCACGATCGGAACCTTGGGGCTCAGCACTGATATGGCGCAGTTAATCCCCAAAGGTAAACGGGCATCACCGCTCGCGCGGGGGCGGTGTGATCTTGCTCACCCAGTGGCTCTCTAACGCTCAACTATTTTCGGTAACGTGCCCCCACATCTGCGCGGAGCAAGCCTCGAGGCAACTCTCAGCGATCTGACGGCCAGGCAGCTGGGCGTCTTTTCTCGACGACAGGCTAGGGAACGCGGGGTTGCAGACGGTGCGATCGGTCATGCCGTTAGGGCCGGCCGAATCGAGCACGTCTATCGTGGCACCTATCGAATGACGACCTCCCTTCGAGCTGGCATCAATCACTTGTCGCTGCCTGTTTATCTGCGGGCGAGGGTACGTTTGCATCTCACCAAGCAGCAGCGCGCCTTTGGGCGATGGAAGGCATCGAGGGGACTCCCCTTGAAGTTTCGACCACTCGCGACGTGCGCAGGTTGCCAGGGGTCATTGTTCATCGCGTCACGTCATGGCCGCCGTGCGATATCGAGACTAGCGTCACCCCCATTACCAAACCCGAGCGCACTCTTTTGGATCTTGCTGCAACGATTCCCGTAGCACGGCTCGAACTGGCGCTCGATTCTTCTCTCAGACGGCGAATCACAACCGTGCCGAGATTGCAATGGCGTCTGAATGAGGTGGGTACAAAGGGGAAGGCGCGCAGCAACGTGCTCCGACAGTTGCTTGCAGAGCGTCCCGTCGGGCAAGCCGTCCCTGAAAGCGGCCTTGAGACTCGCCTACACCGGCTGATCGCAGACTCCGAGCTTCCGCCGCCTGAGCGACAATACGTGATCCGTTCCGGTAACAACTTCGTTGCACGAGTTGATTTTGCGTATCCAAAGCAACGGGTAGCAATCGAGGCGGACGGATATCGTTATCACTCCGGCCGGCAGGTGTGGGAGCGCGACCTGGCCCGCCGGAATGCCCTTCAAGGCCTTGGCTGGAGCGTGCTGCACTTCACGCACCACCAGGTGGTACACCGCAGAGAAAATGTCGTGTCAACGATCGAATCGGCTCTTTGGTGCGCACCTTTGGGGTCTAGCCTTCAGATGGTGCAGTAAATCCCCAAAGGTAGCGAGGGCAGGCTTTTCTCCGGGGGGGGCGCCCTACTGACGCTCCAACTTTACCGGAGGTCAGGCGAGGCGTTTCGGGGTCAGGGGGCCGTCGGGTCCCTCCACCGCCCAGGAGCCTCCCCGGAAGGCTGCGCCCACTCTGCGCTTGCCGTCGATCGCAAGCAGGCCGGCCTCCACCGGCTTGACCCCTCCCAGATATCCAATCACCCTCTCGCAGGCGCCCTGGGGGTCGAGCCCGCCTTCCACCAACTCTCCGGCGCGAAAGCATGCCAGCGTCTCGAGAAAGAGCTCGCCAACTCCGGTTCCCACGACCGCCACCTCCGCGGAGGCGTAGATCCCCGCTCCGAAGATCGGCGAGTCCCCGATGCGGCCGGGCATCTGACCGAACACCCCTCCGGTCGAGGACCCGGCGGCGATGCGGCCGGCGCCGTCCACGACCACGGCTCCCACCGTGTCGACATGCTCGGAGTCACCGTAACGATCGAGCTGCAGCTCACCCGAGGCCTCCGCCCGAGCCCAGCGCTCGTATTGTTCGGGTGTCGAGCTCTCGAGCCGCTCCACCCCCTCGGCCACCTCGATCGCCGCCTCTCCGAAGAGGAGGACGTGAGGGGTGTCTTCGAGCACCCGGCGAGCCAGCGATATCGGATGGCGCACCGGCACCCCCGCCACCCCAGCGAAGCGTCCGGCGGTTCCGTCCGCCAGGCCGGCATCGAGCTCGATCTGGCCCCGGCGGTTCAGCACCGAGCCGAGCCCGGCGTTCAGCGCGGGGTTGTCCTCGAGGCTGCGCACGGCGGCCTCGACTGCGTCGAGCGCAGTTGCCGCACGCAGTCCGGCGCGCCGGCTCCCCTGCAGAGAGGGGACCTCCTCTCGCTCGCGGCCCGACACGCCGCCGTGCACGCAGACCAGGTTCACAGCGGTGTTCCCTCCCTTGCTCCGAGTGGCGCCCGTTCTCGAGCTCTGACTGCGATCCCTGTCCATGGATCCGGGGGCGGCGCCGATCCTCTCTTGGGTGTCCGTGGCCGTAGCATTTCGCGATGCCGATTCACATTGTCTCCGACCTCCACGGCGCGTCCGACGCTCTGAGGAAGGCGGTTCCGGAGGGCTCCACTCTGGTCCTTTTGGGGGACCTCATCAACTTTTTGGATTACACGTCCATGACGGGGATCCTTACCGAAGTCTTTGCAGTCGACACCGTCGCCGAGGTCGTTCGCCTGCGCACCCAGGGGCGCGCCGTCGAGGCGAGAGAGATTATGAACAGGCGCTCCGAAGGTCGCGAAGAAGAGGTTCGGCGCGCCGTCGCCGAACGCATGACGTCGCAATACGAGGAGGTGTTCAGCGCGCTCGTCGATCCTACCTATCTCATTCTGGGCAATGTCGATTCACCCGACACCGCCCATGATTTCGCCCTCAGATCTCCGGCCGTCACCGAAGCCGACGGAAAGGTGTTCGTGCTGGACGGCGAGCGCTTCGGCTTCGTGGGCGGAGCTCTACCCTCGCCTCTCAAGATCGCGGGGGAGGTCTCCCACGAGCAGATGCGGACCAAGCTCGAAGGGCTCGGAGAGGTGGATCTCCTGTGCTCCCACATTCCTCCCGCCGTCCCTGAGTTGTGTTACGACACACGCGCCGGGAGGATCGAGCGAGGGAGTGAGGACATCCTCGAGTACATCACCGACGTTCAGCCCCGTCGCGCCTACTTCGGCCATGTCCATCAGCCGCTGACCTCCATGCTGCACATCGGCCGGACCCTGTGTGTCAACACCGGATACTTCCGTGCCACGAAGAGATCGTGGCCCCACCAGAGCTCGCCGGCGCCCTAGCGCGGGCCCTTCAAAGCCATGGGCCGGTAGGCAGGTTTGCGTCCCCGACCCGAACCCTGCATCACGCGCCCGACCGGTGCCAGCTTCCAGCCCGGGGCCCTTCAAAGCCATGGGCCGGTAGGCAGGTTTGCGTACCCGACCCGAACCCGGCATCACGCGCCCGCACCGGTGTCAGTTTTCAGCCGGGAGCGCCGAGGCCCCCCGGGCGAGGCCCCCGTGTGGGTACAGGCGGGACAACACTGCCTTCCGCCCGTATCCTTCAAACCTATGTCAGAGACTCATGCGGCGATCGGCGTCGACATCGGTGGAACCAAGGTGAAGGGAGGCATCGTCACCACCAAGGGGGCGCTTCTCTGCCGTGTCGAGCACGACACCGATGTCCATGCTGGCACCAAGTCGATTCTCGCCACCGTGCACGAGCTTCTGGAACGGTCCGGCGAGCTCGGCGTGGCCATCGGGTGCATCGGCGTGGGCGCCGCAGGCTTCATCGATTCGAGGTCCGGCACGGTCATCTTCGCCGCCAACCTCGTCTACGACGACCCCAAGGTGGCCGAGGCGTTGAGGGGCCAGTTCAGTCTGCCGGTGATCGTCGACAACGACGCCAATGCCGCAACCTGGGGCGAGAAGATCTTCGGGACGGCGCAGGGTGCAAAGAACTTGGCGCTGTTGACAGTCGGAACCGGGATCGGGAGTGGCTTCATCGTCAACGGCGAGCTCGTGCGTGGCGCAACCGGCGCAGGCGCCGAGATAGGTCACACCGTCGTGGATCCGAGCGGCCCCCTTTGCGGTTGCGGGTTGAAGGGGTGTTTCGAACAGCTCGCGGCCGGGCGTGCGATCGCCCGGCTGGCACGAGAGGGAGTCGCCGAGAATCCCGACAGCGCGATCGTGAGCTTCGCGGCGTCGGTAGAGGACATCAGCGCGCGCGATGTCGCCAGAGCGGCAGCGGGATTCGACGAGACCGCGTGCCGGGTCCTCCAGCGGGCAGGACAAGCACTCGGGGTGGGCATGTCCAACGTCATCAACATCTTCGACCCGGAGGTGATCGTGCTTGGCGGCGGGATCATCAAGGTGGGCGAGCCCTACCTTGGCCCGGCGCGCGACCAACTCGTGAAAATGACCACGCTGCAGCGCCGGAGACCCATTCGGGTCGATGTGACCTCACTCGGCGCGGAGTCGGGCATTATCGGAGCGGCCGCACTGGCTTTTGATCAGGCGGCATAGAGGGCTCTAGGGAGGCAAATATGACGGCGTCAGACGGGGGCCATGAAGAGCAAGCGGGGCTAGGCAGGTTGAAGGAGCTGTGGATGTTCCTGCCACAGCTGCTGAAATTGCTCTACGCCTTGCTGCGTGACCCGAGGGTCCCTCCGCGCAACAAGGCAATCGTCGCAGTGGTCGCCGGCTATCTTCTGCTGCCCTTCGACATCATTCCCGACTTCATCCCCCTTATCGGGCAAGCGGACGACCTGGTGCTGGTGGCGTTCGCCCTCGACCAGATCCTCAACCGGGTTCCGGAGGACATCGTGCGCGAGCATTGGGAGGGCGACGACGACGTGCTCGAGGTGGTGCGTGAGGTGTTGGAGGTGGCGACCGCTCCCCTGCGGGGCCGCTGGCAGCGCTTCATGCCCTTTTAGTGCCGCGGCGCGCCTCTCCCAACTGCACCCTGTCGTCCCAGCACCTGCCGTGGCTCGGTCGGCGGGAGCCCAAGTCCGGAGACACCCGTCTCACCTCGTCCCCGGCCCCCCGGGGTGCTCGCGGCGCAGACGCTGCCCACGGGACAGAGCACTAGGGGCGGACCACGTGACCCAAGGGGCCGGGCGCGCCCTGTGAGAGGCGCGGGCGCCGTGGCGGCTCTTGTCCTTCTGGAATGGACGACGGGATGGCTTGCGGTGGCCGCCTGGACACAATCGTGGGCCGTCATCCGACGGGGGCACTTCCGCATCACTGCGTGGGCCACGCTGATTCTCGGGGGATTGGCCGCGGTGGCCTATCGCTCGGTTGAGACGTTGCCGGCCCAGGACTGGACGGTGGGCGTCCTCGTGGCCGCCATCGCCCTCTACGTTGCGGTCCAGTATTCCCGCACCGACGTCCCCGGGGCGGTGATGGGCGCGCTTGCGGGAACCGTCGGAGCTCTCGCACTCATCTTCTCGGCGGCGGGCGTCCCGGCCTGGCCCCAGCCGTTGGCGGCCCTCCAGCTGGTCGCTGGGGCGGCGCTACTTGGGTCGGTCAGCAACGGGATGATGCTTGGGCATTGGTATCTGAATCAGCCGGGCCTGAAGACCTGGGCGTTGGCGCGCCTCACCCTGCTCTGCCTGGTCGCTACGGGAGTGACCGGCGCCGCCGGAGTTCTGGGATCCGGACGGCTCACCGGAGCGTCCACGGCTGGAGCAGCTTTCGGCCTCCCCGGTGCGGGTGACTCCTTCGGGTTGGCCTTCTTCCTGATATGGGCCGTCTTGCTCGGGTTCACCGGAATGGTGGTGTGGGCGGCGCGCCGGTGCGTCGCCATCCGCTCGATTCAGTCGGCCACCGGCCTCTATTACGTGGCCATCCTGACGGCGGGGGTGTCGGAGTTCGTGGTTCGCTACCTCATGGTCAACGCCACGTGACTCGGCCCCTGGAACCCGATACCACCCGGGTGGGAGAGGCCGGATGAGCCGGGTCAAGCTGGGGGTGACGCTGCCTCAGTTTACCGGGGACCGGGACGCGGTTCTGGAGGGCGCCGGGCGCGCCGAGGCCGCCGGGCTGGACTCGGTTTGGGTGTTCGACCATCTCTGGCCCCTTCCTCCTCAGGCGAGGGAGGAAGGGGCCCCCGTCGGCGCCTCGGCCCAGAGCCGGGGATCCACCGGGCGCCGGGCCCAGGACGTGCCGGTCCTGGAGGCGTGGACAACCCTCGCCTACCTGGCCGGTGCTATCCCGCGCCTGGCCATCGGGACGTTGGTCACGCGTTCATCGCTGCGTCATCCCGTCGTCCTCGCCAAGATGGCGGCCACAGCCGGCGCCATCGCCCCTGGGAGGGTCATCCTGGGGATCGGGAGCGGTGATCTCAAGAGCCGGGCCGAGAACGAGGCCTACGGGCTGCCCTACTGGTCGGGGACGGCCCGCCGCGAGCAGCTCGTTTCGACCGTGGGAGCCCTCCGGCAGCTTCTCGATGCGTCCACGACACGGTCCGGGACGGTCACGAGTGACGACGATTTTGTGCACCTCACCGGTCTGCCGCCGAGCCCGCGGGTGGCCGAGGCTCCGAGGCTGTGGGTGGGCGGAAACTCCGGATGGGTCGCAGAATTCGCCGGGAGGTCGGCCGATGGGTGGAACGCCTGGGGCGTGCCGGTGGAGGTCTTCGCCGAATCGGCGGCGAAGGTCCGGACCGGCGTCGCCGGGCGTCTCTTCGAGCTCTCGTGGGCGGGCGGGGTCATCCTCGGGACGTCCGAGAGGGACGCACGCAGGCGATTGGGCGGGCGCAACCCATCCGGTCTGCTGGTCGGTGCTCCCGAGGGGATCGCCGATTCCCTGAGGGCCCTGGCCGCGGCGGGGGCCACCCACCTGATTGCGTCGTTGCCGTCCCCGATGGACCCGGAGTGCATCGAGCTTCTCGCCGCCGAGGTCGCACCGCTCCTCGATGGGGCAGGCGGCTGAAATGGAAATGGGCCGCACGAAGCTCCTTGTAGTCCGGCACGGGGTGACCGACTGGAACCTGAAGGGACTCGCCCAGGGAATGGCCGACATCGACCTCAACGAGGAGGGGCGCCGCCAGGCGGAGATCGTGGCGGCCACGCTCGCCTCCTTCGACATAGACGCGGTTCTTTCCAGCGACCTCAGCCGGGCCGTCCACACCGCCGAGCCCATCGCGGGGCGGCACGATCTGGGGGTTTCCGAGGATCCCGACTTCCGGGAGGTCGATCAGGGCGAGTGGACGGGGCTCTCGACCGACGAGATCAAACGGCGGTGGCCGGAGCTGTGGGGGCCTGCCCGCCACTATTCGGCGCGCCCGGGCGGCGAGTCTCCCGCACAGGTGCGCCGGCGCATGCTGCACGGGGTGGCGCGCGCGGTCCGGGCCCATCCGGGGGAGACTGTGGTGATCGTCAGCCACGGCGCGGCGATCCGCTGGCTCAGCGCCGAGGCGCTCGGCTACGACGACCGGCGCGCCGCTCGCATACGGGGGTTGAGCAACGCCGGTGTGGTGACGATGGATGCGGACATCGAGGACGGACGGGTGGTTCTCGGGAACCTCGTCCGGCTGGACGGAGGCACCCCCGACCTCGACGACCCCAATACCTGAGGCCGCCTTGTAATACTGTAATCAGACGGTGCAATCCTCCCGCAACACCTCTCATGACCTTGAGTCCTGGTTCACGCAACGCGTCCCTGCGGGATGGTTCACGGCCCCTCCCTACGTTCGCTCGGACCGGGACGAGATCCTGGTGATAGGGGAGTTGGCGAGACCCGCTCTTCCCGCCCGGGCCGGGGATCACGAGTGGGCGTTGGCCGAGGCCGCCTCGATTCAGGACCTCAGGGCCAGAACGCGCGAGGGGCGGGTGCGGATCGCCGCCGAGGCCGAGCATCTCTTCGGCCGGAGCGTCTCCTGGGGCGCCGTCTGCGGAGGCACCACCGAGCTGTTCACTACCTTGAGCGTTCCGGTGATGACGAGGCTGAGGCTGGGGGAGCGAGGTGTCCTCGACACCCTGGTGGAAGCAGGCGTAGCCCGAAGCCGAAGCGACGCGCTCGCCTGGTGCGTTCGCCTGGTAGCCCGCCACGAAAAGGACTGGATAAGCGAACTAACACAGGCCCTAGTACACGTAAAACAAGTGAGAGCTCAGGGTCCCCCATAATCCATAAGCCCCGTCGCTTAACTGAGGGTGAACACTCTTGTCACCGTGAAGCGAAAGCCTCGACGGGTTTCCCACACGCGAGGGAGTCAAATTACATGGCCCTCGCAGCCGCACCACAGATGGTTGTCATCCCAGCGAAGGAGCACCCCTCCCGGAACGGCACCCGAAGTCCCGAACCTTTCCGTATCGCGCCGGGGAGCGAAGGAGCACCCCTCCTGGAATGGCACTTAAAGCCTGCGTTGCCTGGAAGGAGGGGTGCTCCGTAGCCCATCGCCGTCGGCCGCGTGGAAGGAAGGAGCCGTGCCTGGAGGGAGGGGTGCTCCGTAGCCACGAAGGGCAGGCACAAAGGGAGCGGCTGCTAGGTTGAGGCTATGGAATTTAGACGGATCGAGCGATTTCCGCCGTACGTCTTCTCCATCGTCAACGACCTGAAGCTTGCGGCGCGCCAGGCGGGGGAGGACGTGATCGACCTGGGGATGGGAAACCCCGATATCCCCACTCCCGACGCCGTGGTCGAAAAGCTCAAAGAGGCCGTGGACAACCCACGAAACCACCGGTATTCGTCCTCGAAGGGCATCCCAAAGCTGCGCAGCGCGATCTGCGATCTCTATGAGCGCTCTTGGGGGGTGACCTTGGATCCGAACACCGAGGCCACCGCGACTATCGGCGCAAAGGAAGGAATCTCGCACCTTGCGTGGGTGCTGCTCGAACCGGGCGACTCCGTGCTCGTGCCCGAACCCACCTATCCAATCCATACCTACGCGATGATTCTCTCGGGCGCCAACGTGACGACGGTTCCGCTCGAGCTCGAATCCGACTTCTTCGCCGATCTGGTGAGGGCTTACGAGCGCTCCGAACCGAAACCGCGCGTGGTGCTCTGCTCGTTCCCTCACAACCCGACCACCTCGGTAGTGGGGCTGGAGTTCTTCGAGCAGCTGATCGACTTCGCCAAGTCGAGAGAGGTGATGGTCGTGCACGATCTTGCTTATGCCGACCTTGTGTTCGATGCCGAGCGTGCTCCCTCGATGATGCAGGTGCCGGGAGCCAAAGAGGTTGGTGTCGAATTTTTCTCGATGTCGAAATCCTACTCGATGCCGGGTTGGCGGCTTGCATTCGCCGTCGGCAACCCCGAGATAGTCGGTGCGCTGACAAAGCTCAAGTCTTACCTCGACTACGGGGTGTTCCAGCCGATTCAGATCGCCGGGATCATTGCGCTGAATGAATGCACGGAGGTCCCCAAACAGATCCGGGAGGTATATCGCAGCCGCAGGGACGCGTTGTGTGAGGGTCTCGGACGAATCGGCTGGGACATGCCGGTGCCGCCTGCAACGATGTTCGCCTGGGCCCCCATCCCGGAGCCTTTCGCTCACATGGGCTCACTCGAGTTTGCAAAGTTTCTTATCCGAGAAGCAAGAGTGGCCGTTTCTCCCGGTGTCGGATTCGGACAGCTCGGGGATGGTTACGTAAGGTTCGCCTTGGTTGAGAACGAGCAGCGCATTCGCCAGGCCGTGCGAGGTCTACGACGAGCCCTCGACGCTGGTATTCCCACAGATAGCTCGGTGTAGGCTGCCGCTCGATGACGCCCAGACACCATGATCGAACCAGAGTATTGCTCCTGGGGGCCGCAGGACGTGACTTCCACAATTTCAACGTCGCCTATCGCGAGAACGAGCGTTATGAGGTCGTCGCCTTCACTGCGGCGCAGATACCCGGCATAGACGGCCGTCTCTATCCACCGGAGTTGTCCGGGGCCCTGTACCCGGAGGGCATCCCGATCCATCTCGAGGATGGACTCGAGGACCTCGTCGATAAGTTCGAGGTCGACGAGGTGGTCTTCAGCTATTCGGATCTTTCACACGAAGTCGTAATGCATCTCGGCTCGCGTGCGCTTGCCTCCGGAGCCGACTACCGGCTGCTCGGCCCGCGTTCGACGATGTTGGAGTCCAAGGCTCCGGTGGTCGCCGTTGCGGCCGTGCGTACCGGGTCGGGAAAGTCGCAGACGACCCGAGCGGTGGTGCGAATCTTGAAAGGCGCAGGCCAGAAGGTAGCGGTCGTGCGACATCCCATGCCCTACGGTGATCTTACGAAGCAGATATGTCAGCGGTTCGAAACCTATGACGACCTGCTCGCGGCCGATTGCACCATAGAGGAGCGCGAGGAGTACGAACCGCACCTCGAGCAAGGTTCGATCGTGTACGCGGGCGTCGACTACGCCGAGATACTCCGGAGCGCCGAGAAGGAAGCCGATGTCGTCGTTTGGGACGGCGGCAACAACGACCTGCCGTTCTATCTCCCCAATGTGCAGATCACGGTAACGGACCCCCTGCGCGTCGGTCACGAGACCACCTATCACCCGGGCGAAGCGAATCTGAGAATGGCCGATATCGTGCTTATCAACAAGGTGGATTCTGCCCGTCCCGAGGATGTCGCTACCCTTCGTTCGACCATCGGGACGCTCAACCCAGACGCCACGATTGTCGAGGCCCACTCTCCGATCACGGTGCACGACGATGTGTCATTGGAGGGCAAGAGGGTTCTGGCCGTCGAAGACGGACCGACGTTGACCCACGGCGGGATGGCATACGGGGCCGGGGTCGTTGCTGCGCAGCGGGCGGGTGCCGCCGAGCTGGTGGATCCCCGGCCCTGGGCATCCGGAACCATCCGGGACGTGTTCAAGACCTACCCGGAGATCGGGACATTGCTGCCGGCCATGGGCTACTCGGAGAGGCAGCGCATCGACCTCAGCGACACGATCAACGCCTCCGACGCCGACGTCGTCCTGATCGCCACACCCGTCGACCTGCGCAAGGTCTGCGATATCGACAAGCCGGCCGTCAAAGTTTCCTACGAGCTCGCCGAGGCCGGTGAGCCGACCCTCAAAGACACCCTTCTGAAGCGGCTCGGCCTTTAAGCCGGCGTGGCCCGCCGGACCACGGCTACGACCGGCGCATAAGCGGGCACGGCCCGCCGGTGTTAGGGAGCTTGCCCTGGGTACGGTAAGAAGCAGGAGGCAACCAAACGACGAGTGAAAGGATGGTTCTGTATGCCTTGGACCGATCTCAAAGCGCGCGAGTTCCCAGCATTTAGCAAGGAGCTCCGTGGCATCTCCAAGACCACTATGGACAATCACTACAAGCTGTACGAGGGGTACGCGAAGAAGTCCAACGAGTGCCGCAAGATCCTGAGGGATTTCGACTACAACGAGATCGAGGGCAACCAGGTCTACTCGCCGCTGCGGTCCGTGTCCGTCGACTACACTTTCGCCCTCTTGGGGTTCAAGAACCACGAGCTCTATTTCGGGCACCTCGGCGGCGACGGTGGCGACCCCACCGGGCCGGTCGCGGACTACATCACCCAGGAGCTTGGCAGTGTCGACATGTGGAAGGCTGCGTTCCGTAAGGCAGCATCCGCGGCGCGCGGCTGGGTCATGCTCGGCTTCGACCTCAATGACGGGTCTCTGTTCAACTACATCATGGACACCCAGAACCTGTGGGCGGTCTACAACATGGTCCCTGTCCTCGCGTTGGACGTCTACGAGCACGCCTACGTAGGGGACTTCGGGGCGACGCCCGACGGCCGCAAAGAGTACGTCGAAGCGTTCTTCGACAACCTCGATTGGGAGCACGTCAATCGCCAGCTCGCGCAGGCTCAGGTGGCCAAGAAGGGCGCCGACGAGAGCGGAGCCAGCGAAGGCTAGTTCCACCCAGTTCTTCCGCCGAGTGGGTGGTGAGTGTGAATAGTTCACATCTCTCACCCACTCGACGGATTCCTCGTTAGTGCGGCGTGCGGGCCCCTGCTTTGCGCACCTCTTGTTCCTGGTCGGTTTTCTCGAGCTCGTCGGGCGCAAGCCTTTCGGCCAACCCGCTGATGAAAAGCCCGATGTCGGTAATGATTCCCATCGACTGCCACGAGCCCCGGTCCATCAGCTTGGTCACGGTTGCCTGGTTGATGTCTACGCAGATCAAGGGGACCGATGCCGGAAGGCAGTTGCCGGTTGCGATGCCGTGGAGCATGGTGCCCAACACGATGCAGAAGCCGATGGGTTCTTTGTCGCCGACTCCCCAGATGATCTCCCTCAAGCGTCTCTGCACCTCGACCATGTCGGTAACGACATCGGGCAACGGCCCGTCATCCCTGACGCTGCCCCCGAAGAGGTAGTCGGCGCCGTGCTTGATGAGGTGATAGACGATGCCGTCATTGAAGACTCCGGCGTTGATCGCCGCCTGGAAGGAGCCGTGGCGCCTGACTTCGTTGATCGCCCGGATGTGATGTTCGTGACCGCTCTCCGCAGGTAAGCCCTGCGCCATGTACACGCCAAGTGAGGTCCCGTAGATGTTGGACTCGATGTCGTGAGCCGCGACTCCGTTCCCTGCGAAGAAGGCATCGACGTAACCGGCGCGGATCAGCGCACTTACATCGGGGCCGGCTCCGGTGTGCACGACCGCCGGGCCGGCGACCCATAGAAGTCTCTGTCCCTCGGCCTTCGCCACCCGCATCCGGTCTGCGACCTGATCGACGAGCAGTGTCTTGGGTTTCTCGCTGGATACGGTCGAAGTCATGAACTCGAATACCTGCCGGTCTTGTGGCGACGGCAACTCCAACGGCAGGACCCTGATGCCGAGCCCGGCCATTACGATGGGCATGCCCTCATGCACGTCACTCATCGCAACTGTGCGGGCACCGCCTTCTTCGACCACCACCCCACAGTCCATCTCGGGGCGCTGCACGCGCTGCCAAACGCCGTCTATCCGTATCTCGGTCTCGAGATTGGTTGTGGAATAGAAGCCGGGTGGAAAGCAGCCAGCACGGTCCGCCTCGACGATCGTCGCGTCTTCCACGGTCTCGGGGTTGGCCCCGTGCTGCCGGAGGCGCTCGATCAGCCGAACCAGAAGATCCTCCGAAGCGGCGGTGATCTTGATCCGCGCGTAAGACGTGTCCTCATGTCTGGTTCCGATATCGAGGTCGACGATCTCGAACCCGGCCCCGAGCTCGATGATCTCGTCAAGGGCACGGGGCAGGATGAGCGACTCGATGATGTGACCCTTGAGCACGACGTTTTCAGAGGGCATATGGGCTCACGCTTTCCTGGACTCGGTCGAGGCGGGCCCCGGTGCGGCCACCTTGAATTGTTTAGAGTAGTTGACACTGTTATCCCCAGAGCGTCGCGCTGTTGGTTGGTCGAGTAACAGCAACCTATTTGCAGGAGGCGAGGATCGAAGATAGGGATCCAGGTGAGTCCAACTTTCCGCTGACGGACAAGGGCGCCCTGGGAGATCTGCGCCGCAAGATCCGTGACGACTTCGGCCGCGTCGGCGCCGACCCGTTCTTGGTTTTCGAGTGTCTCGTGTCGGTCACCGAGGCGTGCACCAACGCTCTCAAGCACGGACAGAGCGACGCGGAGGCCGGAGAGCATGAACCCAATGTCACCTGGATCATTGAACCGGAGTCGGCCCGCTTCACCGTTCGTGACTTCTCGGCCCGAAGGTGGTCGGATAGATGGGAGCCCATCGACCTGACCGAGCCGGCGACCGGCGGTTACGGGATCGAGCTGATGCGCAAGCTGATGGACGAAGTCTCCATAGAGACCGACCCCGAAGGCACGACCGTAAAGCTGACAAAGCTCCTGAGCACTTGAGGGAAGGGACCTCCCGCCGGCGTGTCACCTGGGTGGGAGGACGATCTCCGCCGAAATCCAGGCGAGGCCCGTGAAGCCCAGAATCTCCGCTGCCCCGTGGCTGAGATCGAGGATCCGGTCCTCGATGTAGGGGCCCCGGTCGTTGACGAGCACGACCACGCTCCTGGCTCCGCGCGTCACCCTCAACCACGTTCCGAGCGGCAGGTCCAAGCTGGCGGCAGTGAGACCGTCCGCGTGAAAGATGGCACCGCTGGCGGTCGGCCGGCCCTCGAAACCCGGCCCGTACCACGAGGCGATCCCCTCGAAGGTAACCCCCGTGTCTATGAATCCCGCCGTGACCGGCTCTGTGGGGGAGACGGCCTGCGATTCTGCATCCGAGGGTCTGGCGGCTACCTCCCCGGAGGCCTGATCTGCTCCATTCAGTCGGGCCTCCGCCCGGCGCGCCTCCGCCTCTCTCCGGGCGGCCTCGCGACGGGCTTCAGCTTCGAGATCGTCGATTCGATCCACGAGCTCCTCGAGGACGGATCGCCTGTCCGCCAGAGTCAGCCCGATCTCCGAGGTCACCTCCTCGACCCTGGCCTGCGCCTCGAGGAGCTGCGTCTTGCGCTCCTCCGTGGCGTCCTCCGCCGCCGAGATCGCGCTGCGGGCCCGCTGCCACCGCCTCAACGCCCTGGCATCCTGTTCCGCCCCGGCTGCGGTCGCCTCGGCGAGGGTCAGCATCTCGCCCATACTCTCGGCCGAGAGCAGAAGCGCAAGCCGCTCATTGGCGCCGTCCTTGTAGGCCTCGACCGCCCGCCGTGCGTATCGCTCCGAGGCGCTGTCGAAGGCGCTCTGGGCGTCATGCCTGGCGGATTCCAGGACGGCGAGCCGCCGCCCCATGCGCTCCATCAAGGCGGCCAGGCGGATCCTCTCGGCGCCAAGTGCCGCGAGGGAGTGCTCCAGCTCCGTCACCTCGTCTGCGACCGCCTGAGCCTCGTCCCGCAGGTCGTCCAGGCCGGCGGCCCCGGCCACCGGAACCCCCCCGAGGGCCAGTGCAGCCGTGAGGGCGGCCGCTCCGAGAGCGCGCAGGCACCTACAGTGCTTTAGGTTCACCTTCCGGTTGTCGGCGCCGAGGCAGGGCGTATTGAGGAGGAGTTGCCCGGCCCGGTCTGCGAGAGAGAGGACAAATGGCGCGTTTTGGGATTCTCACCGGTGGGGGCGACTGCCCGGGGCTGAACGCAGTGCTCAGGGCGGTGGTGCGAAAGGGCATCAACCGCTATGGGCACGCGATCGTCGGATACCGGGACGGTTGGCGGGGGGTCCTCGATAACCGTGTCACCTACCTGACCCCCGACAACACCTCGGGGATCCTCCATCGTGGCGGGACGATTCTGGGGTCGTCCCGGACGAACCCCTTCAACGAGGCAAACGGCGTCGAGCGGGTCAGGGACAGTCTCGCCGCTGAGAACATCGAGGCGTTGATCGCAGTTGGCGGAGAGGACACCCTGGGGGTTGCCCACAAGCTGCAAACCGAGGGAGTAAATACGGTCGGCGTCCCCAAGACGATCGACAATGACCTGACCGCGACCGACTTCACCTTTGGATTCAACACTGCGGTCGAGATCTGCACGGAAGCGGTCGATCGCCTGCATACGACGGCTGAGTCGCACAATCGGGTGATCGTTCTCGAGGTCATGGGTCGACATGCAGGGTGGATCGCGACCTATGCGGGAATCGCCGGGGGGGCCGACGCCATCCTGGTTCCGGAGGAGCCCTTCGACATCGAAGAGGTCTGCGATCACATCCGTCACCGCCACCGCAAGGGCCGGACCTTCTCGATCGTGGTGGTGGCCGAGGGGGCCAGGCCTGCCGACAGTGGGGAGACGGCCAAGCCAAGCGAAGTCGACGCCTTCGGCCACGTCCGGCTGGGGGGCATCGGGGTGGCCCTCGAACACGAGATCGAGCAGCGCACCGGGTTCGAGACGCGCGCCACGATCCTGGGCCACGTCCAACGAGGCGGCTCCCCGACCGCCTTCGACCGCATGCTCGCGACCCGTTTCGGGATAGCGGCCATCGACGCGGCCCACGAAGGTGACTTCGGAAAGATGGTCGCCCTCCAGGGCAACAACATCGTGAGGGTTCCATTGAGCGAGGCCGTCGGAACGCTCAAGACCCTCGATCCGGCTCTCTACGAGGTTGCTGAAGTCTTCTTCGGTTAGCCGGCGCTATCCTCGGGCACATGTACGACGGACTGATCGACCTTCGCTCCGACACCGTGACAAGACCTACGTCCGAGATGCGGCGCGCCATGGCAGACGCCGAGGTCGGGGACGACGTGTTCGGCGACGATCCGACCATCAATGCTCTCCAGGAGGCCGCAGCTGCCCGGCTGGGTAAGGAGGCCGGCCTCTACGTGCCCACGGGCTCGATGGGCAATCAAGTTGCGCTCGGCGCGCTTACCCGTCCGGGGGACGAGGTCCTGTGTCACACCGATGCGCATTTCCTGCACTACGAAGGCGGCTCCCCGGCGGTGCATCTCGGGCTCATCCTGCGACAGCTCCCGGGCGAAGGGGGAACCATCCGCGCCAATGAGGTCGGTGCGGCGATACGGGGAGGCAACGATCACAACCCCCGCACCGCCGTTGTGGCGATCGAGAACACCCACAACGCCGCCGGAGGACGCATCTTTCCAATCGATGAAGCGCGCAGCATCGCCAAGGTATGTCAAGAGCGCGACGCAGGGGTCCATATCGACGGGGCCCGGATCTTCAACGCAGAGGTTGCGACCGGCACCCCGGCGGCCGAGTGGGCGAGTTGCGCCGACACGGTGACCTTTTGTTTCTCCAAGGGCCTCGGCGCGCCGGTCGGCTCGATGGTCTGCTCCACCCGGGAGGTAATCACCGAGGGCCGCCGTCTCCGCAAACGGCTCGGTGGCGGTATGCGCCAGGCCGGAGTTCTTGCGGCCGCAGCACAGGTGGCCCTCGACACCGGCGTCGAGCGCCTCGCGGAGGATCACGCCAATGCCAGGCGCCTGGCGGAGGGTCTGCTCGAGCTCCACCCGGACGCTGTCGACCTGGCCTCGGTGGAGACGAACATGGTCTACCTCGACCTCCGCCCCTTCTCCAAGCCGGGGGCGCAGGTGAGCGACGGTTTGCGCCAGAGGGGCGTACTGACGCTTGGTTCGACCGGCGACGCCATGAGGTTGGTGACCCACCGGGATGTCGACGCCGCGGACATCGTACGCGCCCTGGATGCGCTCCGTACTGTGCTCACGGAGAGTGACTGACCAAGGCTACCGCCGAGCACCGTTCGTCACCAATTTCCCCCAGAGGCGTTTCTCCCGGAGGAGGCATGGGAAGCATAGGAGCTATGGAGGTTCGGTTCAGCGTCTCACTGACAAGGGAGCCAAGGAGCGTCCCCTTGGCTCGCCGCCTGTGCGGCCTCACCCTTTCCACACTTGGCTGCGACCCCGAATGCGTCCGCGACATCAAGCTGGCGGTGACCGAGGCGTGCTCGAACGTTATCGAGCACGCGCACTCCAGTGAGCGATACGAGCTGGAGTTCTCGGTCGAAGGCGACCTGTGCAAGATGCGGATCATCGATGCGGGAACCGGATTCAAGCCGGCGGTCAATGGGGGGCCACCCCCGTCACCCGCTGCGGAGAACGGCCGAGGACTTCACCTGATCGGCCAGCTCGTGGACGAGGCTACGTTCGATTCAGCCCCCGAAAGGGGCACGGTTGTGCGCATGGTCAAGCGACTCAACTTGATCGATGATGCGGCGCAAGGGCCTGCTCGAAAAGCTGCGGACGGGCACATCGCCGCCTCGCCTGAAGGCTGAGACTATAACCACAGCGTTGGTCCTGTTTGCTCGTGACCTGAGGGTCGAAGACCACCCGGCTCTGGCAGCGGCAGCGGCCGAGGCAAGTCACGTAGTGCCGGCTTTCGTCCTGGACGACGGCGTCCTCTCGAGTGACTTCGCCCGCCCCAACCGCGTATCGTTTCTGGTTGACTCCCTCCGCGACCTCGACCGTTCTCTGCGCCGGCTCGGCGCCCGGCTGATCGTCCGGCGTGGTGACGTGGTCGAGCAGACCATGGCTCTGGTCGAGGCCACCGGCGCCGAGGCCCTGTATGTGAGCGCCGACGTTTCAAGCTACGCGCACGCTCGCGAGCGACGCCTGGCCCGCGCCTGCGCGGAGCGCCGGATCGGCTTCAAAAAGCTTCCTGGGATAACCGTCGTCCCGCCGGGCGAGATCCTGCCTTCCGACGGCGACCACTACCGCGTGTTCACGCCCTACTTCCGGAGGTGGGAGGCAGTCGACCGCCGCCCGCTCGCCGGGGTGCCGGAGAGGCTGAACCTTCCCGGGGGACTCGAGGCGGAGCGCATCCCAGATGCCAGGGAGCTCGTCGAGGGAGAGACCTCGCCGGACCTGCCCGCCGGCGGCGAGTCCGAAGGCCGGGCGCGGGCGTCGATGTGGCTCGAGCAAGGACTTGCCCATTACGCCGGCGGGCGCGATGACCTCGCAGGTGACGGCAGCTCCCGTTTGAGCCCCTGGCTGCACTTCGGCTGCCTGTCACCCTCCGAGCTTGCCGCAGAGGCATCGTCCAGGACCGGCGGAGACGCCTTTGTCCGGCAACTCTGCTGGCGCGATTTCCACCATCAGGTGCACAACGCGACGCCTGGTCTTCCCCGGGAGGACTATCGCGGGCACGGCGACAGCTGGCGATCTGACGACGCCGGTTTTAGCGCGTGGCAGGACGGATGTACGGGCTACCCGATCGTGGATGCCGGCATGAGGCAGCTTCGGACCGAGGGATGGATGCACAATCGGGCCAGGTTGATAACCGCGTCCTTCCTGGTCAAGGACCTCTACGTGGACTGGCGCCTCGGCGCGCAGCACTTCTGGGACCTGCTCGTCGACGGAGACATGGCCAACAACTCTGGCAACTGGCAATGGGTCGCCGGCACCGGCAACGACACCCGCCCCAACCGGGTCTTCAACCCGATACGGCAGGCCGAGCGCTTCGACCCGCAGGGAGACTATGTGAGACGTTACGTGCCGGAGCTGGCCGAGATCGAGGGACGGAGGGTCCACAAACCCTGGGACCTGGGCCTCGAACGCTCCACGATCGACTATCCGGAGCCGATCGTCGATCACGCGGAGGCGGCCGCCGAGTTCCGCCGGAGACGGTCGCCGGGCTGAGCCCCGGGGAAAAGAGAACACCTTGCCGCTTTACGTAGGGACCTCCGGGTGGCAGTACCGCCACTGGAAGGATCGTTTCTACCCCTCGGGGATGGCCCAGGGCGCCTGGCTCGAGCACTACGCGGAGCGTTTCCAGACCGTCGAGGTGAATAACGCCTTCTATCGTCTGCCGGACCCGGGAACCTTCGCGGCCTGGGCACAGCGCACTCCGGCCGATTTCGTGGTGGGGGTCAAAGCCAGCCGCTATCTGACCCACATCAAGCGCCTGCGCGAACCTCAGGAGCCGGCCGAACGCTTTCTGTCTCACGCTGCCCACCTAGGGGCGAAGCTAGGGCCCGTGCTACTGCAGCTGCCCCCCACCTTGAAGTGCGATGTGAGCTTGCTGGAGGAGACCCTGGACTGCTTCGGCCGGCGCGCCCGGATCGCAGTCGAGTTCCGTCATGACTCCTGGTATACGGAGAGAGTGCGGTCCATCCTGGCCGGGCACGACGCCGCACTGTGCCTTGCCGATCGCGACTCGAGTGCCATCACCCCGTTGTGGCGCACCGCAGGATGGGGTTATGTCCGATGGCATTCGGGCCGTGCTGCGCTCGCTCCGTGCTACGGCCGGACCGCGATGACATCGTGGGCCGAGCGCATTGCCGGATTATGGAGTGCGGAGGAGGACGTCTTCGCATACTTCAACAACGATCCCCAAGGCTGCGCTCTGCGCGACGCTGGCGTGTTTGCGAGGGCTGCGAAAAAGGCGGGGCTCCACCCCACGCGAGTGCCGGCGCGCCGAGAGGTGCGCGTCGGGTAACACTTGGAGGATGAGCGACATCCTGGTGGGCACCTCTGCGTGGACGGACAAGACGCTGCTCCAAACCGACTGGTATCCGAAGGAGGCGAAGTCGGCGGAGGAGCGCTTGCGCTACTACGCATCGCAGTTTCCGATCACCGAGGTGGACTCGAGCTACTACTTCCCCCCGAGCGAGAAGAACTCCGAGCTCTGGGTCGAACGAACTCCGAAGGACTTCACCTTCAACGTCAAGGCGTTCTCGTCGATGACCGGTCACCCCACCAAGGCGGACGCGATCTACAAAGACCTCGAGGTGCCGGTTGGAAAGAAGAATCTCTATCCCGAGGATCTGAAGCCAGAGGTAGTCGATGCCATCTGGGAGCGCTTCACTTCGGCTCTCTGGCCCCTGCACGACGCGGGCAAGCTGGGAGCACTCCTGTTCCAGTTCCCACCCTGGTTTGTGATCGGCAGGAGGAACCGCAACTACATCCTCGATTGCGCCCGGCGCGCCGCGCCCATGCGTATCTGCGTCGAGTTCAGGAACAAGACCTGGATGAGCCCGGACAATCGCGACGAGACGCTGAGCTTCCTTGAGGGTCACGGCCTCGCCTATGTTTGCGTTGACATGCCGCAGGGCTTCACAAGCTCGATACCGCCAGTCGTGGCGGCCACAGCCGACTTGGCCGTGGTGCGGATGCACGGCCGAAACGAGAGCGGTTGGGAAGCAAAGACAGTGCACGAACGCTTCCGCTACAACTACGACAGCAGGGAATTGGGCGAGTGGGTCGAACGGGTCGCAAAGCTGGCCGACGACGCCGAGAAGACGCACGTCATCATGAACAACTG
>JALZIC010000043.1 GCA_030860455.1 Actinomycetota bacterium | reverse complement strand
TCGTCAGGTCGTCCATCGTGATGCCCATCTCCCCTGCGATCTCCGCATCGGACGGTGGGCGCTTCAAGGTGTTCTCGAGGGCGACGTAGGCCTTCTCGACCTCGCGGGCCTTGAAGCGAACGGAGCGTGGGACCCAGTCGATCGCCCTCAGCTCGTCGATGATCGCCCCCCGGATGCGGCTGATGGCATACGTCTCGAACTTGATGCCCCGCGCGGGCTCGTACTTCTGGATGGCGTCGATCAGCCCGAAAATCCCGTAGGAGATGAGATCGGCCTGCTCGACGTTCGCAGGGAGGCCTACGGCAACGCGCCCGGCAACGTACTTGACCAGGGGCGAGTAATTGAGAATCAGAGCATCTCGAGCGCTTGAGCTCCCGCTTTCTTTGTATTCGTTCCAGGCCTGAAGTACCGGGTCGTCCCCGCTCTCCGCCTCGGGAGTCTCATGCCCTCGGGTGGCTCTGCTCATAAACGGTCCTCAAACGCTCCGTCGATACGTGTGTGTAGATCTGCGTGGTCGCAAGACTCTCATGCCCGAGCAACTCCTGAACAGTACGTAGGTCGGCCCCATTGTCCAGCAGATGAGTCGCGAACGAGTGTCGAAGCGCGTGAGGGTTTACGTGCCGGGCCCCCTCCGCGTCGACGTATCTATCCAAAATCCGCCTCACGCTTCTGGGGCCAAGCCTGGTCCCTCGCACGTTTAGGAACAGTGCGTGCCGATCGCTCATTCCTCGGCTCTCAACCGGCCTCTCCCCGGTTCGCTCGCCCAGAGACGCTCTAACCTCGAGGTAAGACCCGAGGGCCCGGGCCGCTGGATCACTCAGCGGCACCCTTCGCTCCTTGCGACCCTTCCCCATGACCGTAACGTGGTTCTCGGCGAGGTCCATGTCGTCGAGGTCGAGTCCGCACAGCTCGGACACCCGGAGGCCGGACCCGTAGAGAACCTCGAGCACGGCCCTGTCCCTGATCCCCACCGGGTCGTCGTCGGGAGGCAGCTCGCAGAGCCAGGCTGCCTCGCTCGCCTTGAGAACCCGGGGAAGTGGCTTGTCGAGTTTCGGTGCGGCGAGGTCCTCTGCGGGGTTCGTCTCGAGCAGGCCGTGAAGCTGGGCCCATCGGAGCATCGACCGAAGCGCGCTGATCTTCCTGGCGATCGAGCGCCGAGCGAGCCCACGCTCGCTCATGTGGGCGACGTAGCGGCGCAGCACGCGCCTGTCGATCTGGTCCAAGTCGGCGATCTCGCCCCGGCGCGCCCAGGCGACAAATTGATCGAGATCCGTGCCGTAGGCGGCCTGCGTGTTGGTGGACAGGTCGCGCTCGGCCCTGGTGGCCTGGAGGAACCCCTCGACCGCTCGCACCAATCCCCTCTGACTCACCTGCTGCCCCGATCCAGCCACGATTCACGTCTCCCTTGGCCCGGTAGGGGCCGGGTTGCTTGTCGATTTTGTCAACAGCTGTTGATAGCGCGGGGGATAACGGAGGCTCTCAAAGGAAACCAGGGGTTTCTCAGTGTTTCGCAGCGTCTCCCACAGCCTTATGCAAGCCTACACAGACTTTTATCGACTTCCAAAGACTCTTATCGACTTCCTAAGACCGTCGCCCGCCCTCACACCGCTCATCGCGCTTCAGGGTTTCTAAGTGGCTCCCAAAAAACGACGATCGCAGACACTGTTTGTGGATTCGGTGCGGTCGGTGCGGTCGGTGCGGTCGGTGAATACCACCCCGACCACCACTACCAGCCACCTTCTCGAGAGGACCTATCGGGAGCGTTGGGCGAGGGCAGCTCTGATTCGGGCCCCCGATGTCGTAAGTTCGTACGCTCCGTTCCAGCGCCTAGCAAAGCCTCTGATCTCTAGCTTCGATAGCGTCAGCAGAACCAGGCCCTGAGGCATTTGCGTCTCGGCCACGATGAAGTCGGCGGTCACCGAGGTGTCGTCCAGAACACCGAGCACCCTCGCTTGGTTGTCATCCACCCCGACCGGCCCCAGAGGCAGGGCGTCCTCGCTCCATACCAAACCGGGCGCCAACTCATCGAAAATGTGCTGCACCTCGGTGATCGCCGTCGCCTCCATGCTCCTGATGAGCTCGTTGGGCCCGGCGGCGTAGGGATTCCTGATACTGCCTGGGATCGCGAAAACGTTCCTATTCGCGTCGAGACCGAGCCGCCCGGTGATCAGTGCCCCGCTCTTTATCGAACCTTCGACGACCACTACCGCTTCGGAGAGCCCGACGATGATGCGGTTGCGCAGGGGGAAGTGGTGCTGGTGAGGTGGAACGCCTTCCGGATGCTCTGTGACAATCGTTCCCTCCGCGTCGATTCTTTTTCGAAGGGCGAGGTTGTTCTTCGGATAGTTGAGGTCCATGCCCCCTCCTAATACCGCGATGGTGTGGCCGCCAGCCTCGAGTGAGGCTCTATGGGCTGCCGCGTCTATTCCAATGGCAAGACCGGAGACAACGACGAAATTGGCCTGAGCGAGGCCCTTTGCGATCAGCTGTGCTGCTTCGATTCCAGCAGCCGTCGGTCTACGGGTTCCCACGACGGCCACCGTCCTGGCATTTGGATCGATCTCCCGTCCAGCGGTGTAGAGCTTCTTGGGAGGCTGGTGTGGGCCAAGTTCGTTCAGACGCTTCGGCCATTCACTCGATCCAGGCGCTATCAGGCGAGGGTTCAGTGGGCGGTAGTCCGAGATTCTCGGAGGAGGTTTCATGCCGGTTGCACCCCCTCAAGATTCTGCAGTCGGTAGCCAAGTGCCCTGCCCAAATGTTCTGGAGTGACTTCGTTCGATCCGTGTAGATCGGCCACCGTTCTTGAGACTCTGAGCAGTCGGTCGACCCCCCGCCCGGTCAGGGCCAGCCCGTCGATGACGCTCCCCAATTCCATGCGCACCTCCGCAGTCAGGTTCAGTTCTGCTCGAAATCGTCCGGCTGGCACTGATGCGTTTGTGAGGCTCGCCCCCCAGCGCTGGCTCTGGCGTGCACGAGCGGCCTCGACTCGGGCTCGGATGATGTCGGAAGGCTCCCCCTCGGGAGGACCGATCAGCTCGGCTCTTGTGAGTCTCGTTAGCATGATGCCTAAGTCCATGCGATCGATTAGCGGACCAGAGAGTTTGGATCGGTAGGCTTCGCGACGATGCTCCCTGCAGCGGCAAGCCCGTTTCGCGTCGCCGCTGTATCCGCACGGACACGGATTCATCGCGGCGATCAGCGAGAATCGGGCGGGATAGGTGACCGCGCCAGCGCTTCTCGCGATGCGGACGCGGCCTGCTTCGACGGGCACCCGAAGACTCTCGAGAACCTCTCCTCTGTGCAAAGGCAGCTCGTCGAGAAAAAGGACGCCGTGATGAGCGAGACTCACCTCGCCGGGTCGCGGTAAACCTGTTCCACCCCCTATGACTCCCGCAAGCGTCGCGTGATGATGAGGCGCTCGAAATGGCCGGTCCCTCACGAGACCAGCTTGTTCACCCAAGATTCCAGCGACGGAGTAGACGCGCGTCACTTCGAGGGACTCTTCGAGCGACATCGCAGGCAGAATGCCCGACAAGCGGCTCGCGAGCATCGTTTTCCCGGACCCGGGTGGACCGCACATGAGGAGGTTGTGGCCACCCGCCGCTGCGATCTCGAGTGCTTCCTTGGCCACTCCCTGTCCGCGCACTTCCCGCATGTCCGGATAGACGGGTTCGACTCGGTCGACGTTGACCGGAGGTGGGTCGGGGGCCCAGGTGCCCTTGGCCCAGTCGATGCATTCTCGGAGCGAGCGCACCGGCACCACCTCGATCCCCTCGACCAGAGAGGCCTCGACCGCGTTCGATGCCGGACAGATGATTCCCCTGCGTCCGCTCTCGCGGCAGGCGATCGCCGCGGCCAGGGTTCCTCGTACCGGTCGCACCGATCCATCCAGTGCGAGTTCCCCAACCACGATCCACCTTTCAAGCGGCTCGGCTTTGATCCGGCCGCTCGCGGCCAGCACGCCGAACGCCAGCGGCAGGTCGAAGTGCGTTCCCTCCTTGCGTAGCGCTCCGGGGGCCAGGTTTGCAGTGATGCGCTGCTGCGGCCAGTTCTCCGAGCTCGAGAGAATCGCCGACCGAACTCGTTGATCCGCCTCCCGCACCGTCGACGAAGGCAGCCCCACGATCGTGAACCGTGGGACACCGGTGCCCACATCGACTTCGACCTCGACGAGGTGAGCCTCGGTCCCGATGAGGGCGACGGATTCGGTTTTTGCAAGCATGAGACCGTCCAATCCGGTCTCGTGAGTCGCGGCCGACCACAAACGCTATCGAGGCCCTGTGACGAAAACCGAAACCCAGCTCAGAACGCGTCGGGCAGGTGCGTGATCTGGGGTTCTCTGGCGCCGACGAGGACGGACACGACGTCGAACCGCACGTTCACGTTTCCGGGCCGGTGCTCACCCATCCATGCGGCGGCGAGTCGCCTCAGGCGAGCCTGCTTCTGGAATCCCACGGCCTCCGCGGGGCTCCCGAAGAAATCGCTACGGCGGGTCTTGACCTCACAGAAAACGAGAAGGTCGCCGGATGCGACGACCAGGTCCAGCTCGCCGGACGCACAGCGCCAGTTGCGATCCACGATGGTGAATCCAAGCTTGCGATAGAGGTCGGCGGCGAGGGCCTCACCCGTCGCTCCCAGCGTTCTGCGCGTGTCCATGCGCCAAGGTTATGGACGCGCTGTGACGAAAAGCCTTTTCTCAGAGACCGGACGCGGAGAGGCCTAGCTCTCGAGCGTCGGCGGCTCCGGGAGGAGATCGCGTTCGGCGAGTTGGGCCAATTCCTCGACATTGAGATCCCTGAAGGTCACGACCTTCACGTGAGAGACGAAACGCGCGGGCCTGTGCATGTCCCACACCCAGGCGTCGTTGAGCTCGACCTCGAACCACACCTTGGCCCCGACGTGGCGCGTGTCCACCTTGACCTCGTTGGCGAGATAGAAGCGCCGTTCGGTCTCGACGACGAACTTGAACATCGGGAGGACGTCTCGGTACTCCCTGTAGAGCTGGAGCTCCATCTCGGCCTCGTATTTCTCGAGGTCCTCGACGCTCATCTGGCGATCCTCTCCTCGTCGATTTCCGCTACTAGCTCGTCTGGGTCCAAACCAAATTGTCGCGCCTGATGGGGACGGATTACACCATCCTCGTCGGGAAAACCCACGACGCCGAAGAAGCTCTTGCGGTGGATGGCGCACGGGCCATGCTCCTTCAAGGCGTTCCAGTGAAAACGGGTTCCATAGCCGACATTCGTGCCGAATCCATAGCCCGGGAAGCGCTTCGAGTAGCGCCTCATCGCCGCGTCTCTCTCGACCTTGGCGATGATCGAAGCGGCGGCCACGGTTCTCGAGACGTAGTCCGCCTTCTTGACGCCGAGGTTCGGGTAAGGCAGCCGCTTGAGCTTGAAGCAGTCGAGCAACGCGTAGTCGGGGGTGTGTTCGAGCGTCTTCAGGGCTCGGCGGAGCGCCTGGAGATTGCACGGCTGGAGCCCGTCTCGGTCGATACGGTCGTGGCGGACCCGGACGACCGACCACGCCACGGCCTCCTCTTTGATCTGCTCGGCGAGCCGCTCCCTCTGCAGCCGGGTACAGAGCTTCGAGTCTCTGATGCCCTCGATCGTGGTATCGGGCGAAAGGATGAC
>JALZIC010000046.1 GCA_030860455.1 Actinomycetota bacterium | reverse complement strand
TACCAGGGGACGCCGTAAATTCCGCCATCGAACTTGCCGCTGGCCAGCGGCCCGGGCAGGAAGTCCGCCTGCCGCTCTTCGGTGAACACCTCGGACAGCTCCATAATCCAGCCGTTGGCAGCGAACTGGGCAGGCCAGATGACATCGCCTCCGATGACATCGGTCGTCCCTCCGCCGGCTTGAAATTCGGTGCGCATCTTGTCGAAATACTGGCCGGTGTCGGCGGGCATCTCGCGGTACTCGACAACGATCTTCCCGTTCTGTTCCTCGTTGAACTTGTCGATCCACTTCGTTTTGTTCCCCGAGTCGTCGGGGCCGTGGGTGAAAACGAGGGTACCGGCGCTTCCTTCGACACTCGGAGTGAAGCCGGCGCAGGCGCCGGTGCCCAGAAGGGTGGCCCCAGCGACACCCGCTCCCGTGGTTTTGAGGAACTTTCGGCGCGTTACCGCACGCGCCCGGCTGCTCCCACCCCTTGCAGTCATACGCAATCCCCCTGTCGATTGTGCCGGTATATGCTAACGGGTCCCGTCCCCGTAGATGCCCTGGCTCGTCTCTTGGTCGAAGAAATGAAGCTGCGTGGTGTCGACGAAGAGGTCGACTTCGTCGCCGCGCTTGACCTGGGTCTTCGGGTCCAGCTGAGCCACGAACGAGTTCTCTCCCTGCTTCTCGACGGCGTCTTCCTGACCGCTCTCCGCAGCAAGTTCTCTCATTTCCTCGGTGGCAGGCATCGGTGCATCGACATTGAAGTGAACCAGCGTTTCTGTGCCGAGCACCTCGACGAGGTCGATCTTCGACTTGAGCGAGCATCCCGTGACGTCATTGTCGGTCAACGAAGCGTCCTGGAAGTCCTGGGGCCTGATTCCCACGATTACCTCTTTGCCGTCGTACTTGGCGAGTTCGGACTTCTCCCTTGCGGCGTCCTCGGCGATCTTGATCGACTGGCCCCCTATGTCGATCGCATAGCTTCCGTTGTCCTTGTGGAGCTTGCTTGTCAGGAAGTTCATTGCAGGGCTGCCGATGAAGCCGGCGGTAAAGAGGTTCTTCGGAGTCAGGAACAGCTCCGTGGGGGTCCCCACCTGCTGAAGCCTCCCTTTCCGCATGACGGCGACGCGATCGCCCATCGTCATGGCCTCGACCTGGTCGTGAGTGACGTAGATAGTCGTGACGCCGAGGTCGTCCTGGATGCGGCCGATCTCACTGCGCATCTGAACGCGCAGCTTCGCGTCGAGGTTCGACAGAGGCTCGTCCATCAGGAACGCCTGAGGCTCTCGCACGATCGCGCGCCCCATTGCCACGCGCTGCCGCTGACCGCCGGAGAGAGCCTTGGGCTTGCGCTCGAGGAACTCCTCGAGTCCGAGGACTCGCGCCGCTTCCTTAACCCGATTGTCCATCTCGCCTTTGTCCACCTTGGCAAGCTTGAGCGCAAAGGCCATGTTGTCGTAGACGGTCATGTGCGGGTAGAGCGCGTAGTTCTGGAACACCATTGCGATGTCCCGGTCTTTGGGAGGCACCTCGTTGACTACTCGTCCGCCGATCTTGACCTCGCCGCCCGTTATGGCTTCGAGTCCGGCGCACATTCTCAGGGCGGTGGACTTCCCGCAACCCGACGGGCCGACGAGCACCATGAACTCCCCATCTTTGATCTCAAGGTCGAGCTCGTCAACCGCGGGTTCACCTTCCCCGAAGCTCTTGCTCACCTTTTCGAACTCGATCTCAGCCACTGGGCCCCCTCTCCCTCTAATTGACGCTCCACTCTAATTACGGAGCGTCATCAGTAAGAGGAAACATACAGGCAAAAGCGGCGACCATGTTCCGATTTACGCAATTTTCCAGGGGTCTACCACCTCGGTCGTTGCCGGCTCAGCGCAAAGGAGTGGCGTCCCTCACGGGCGCCGCCGGGAAACCGGCCTAACGTTCCCAAATGAGAGTCCGTTGTCTCGTAGCCCTGGTGGGCGTGCTCTTCGCCCTGGCTGGGTGCGAGGGGCACCGGGTGCTCCTGAAGCGGCAGGCGCCTGCAACTTTGAGCGAAGAACCGGGCGGTTATGAACTCGCCGTGGTGGAGCGTGTGATCGACGGCGACACAGTGGAGGCTCGCATCATCGACCGGGTTGACGGCCCCGGTGCGGGAAGAGCCACCCTGGGCGGGACCTACAGCGTTCGCCTCATCGGGATCGATACACCCGAATCAGTCAAACCGGGATCACCGGTGGAGTGCTTTGGGAAGGAAGCGTCGGCCGCCGCGACTGCCCTGCTGAACGGGCGCCGGGTGAGGCTGGTGAAAGACGTCGAAGAGACCGACGCCTACGGCAGGCTCCTGCGCTATGTGTATATGGAAGGAGAGATGGCGAACGCGAGGCTGGTAGTCAACGGCTACGCGCACGCGTACACCTATCCCCCTTCCGTGCGCCACTCGGCGCTTTTCGTATCTCTACAGCGGCAGGCGCGTGCCGGTGCCCTCGGATTGTGGGCGAGAGGCGCTTGCTAGACCGAGCGCGAACTCCGATGCTAGCCTTTCGCGGGCGGATGCTGATGCTGCCGCGAGAGGGGAGGCGTCATGGACCAGGGGGTTGCGCGAGGTCGGTGGAGAGCCGTCGTTGCGGCTTTGACCGTACTGGTTCTTGTGTTGCCGGCGGGAATGGCGGACGCTCGCCGAAGAGTCGATTACACCCCGGGTTCCCCAGGACTCGGCGACAGTTACTACCCGTTGGACGGCAACGGCGGTTATCACGTCCGGCATTACAGATTGCGTATTCGCTACGACCCGGACACCGACAGGATCGTGGGCAGAGCCAGGATAGAGGCCAAGGCTAAGAAGAATCTGTCCCGCTTCAACCTCGACTTCAAAGGGCTCAACCTGGACTCGATCACCGTGGACGGCCATCCGGCGACCTGGGAGCGGCGCCGCGATCACG
Organism: Actinomycetota bacterium; assembly: GCA_030860455.1. Lineage (GTDB taxonomy): Bacteria > Actinomycetota > CADDZG01 > CADDZG01 > WHSQ01 > JACDDL01. Next base: position 14,383 of record JALZIC010000046.1, on the reverse strand, counting down.
AGCTGGTAATCACTCCAGAGGTCGGTTTGCGGCGGGGGCGAGCGTTCGATGTCGTGGCGACCTACGCCGGTATCCCGAAGCTCCTGCAAACGGCGCTGGGTGAAGGGGGGGTGTTTCCGACCGACGACGGAGCGATCATAGCCGGGCAACCAAGGGTGGCCGCAACCTGGTTCCCGGTCAATGATCACCCCCGTGACAAAGCCACCTACACCATCCACCTCACGGTCCCGGCGGGGCTCGAGGCCGTGTCCAACGGACGGCTGATCAAGAGGTCCAGCTCGGGAGGCTGGAGAACTTGGACCTGGTCCGGTGGAGGCCGGATGGCAAGCTACCTCGCAACCGCTGCCGTTGGGCAGTTCGACCTCAGGCGCCGCACCATGTCGGACGGCACCCCCCTTCTCGACGCAGTGGACGTCCAGGTCGGCGACGCCGCCGATCCCGCTCTGGCAAAGGAGGAGGCGATCGTGCGCTTCCTCGGCCGTCGGTTCGGCCCCTATCCGTTCGGCGCCCTCGGCGGGATCGTCGAGCACCACGAGATTGGCTTTGCGCTCGAGACCCAGACTCGCCCCGTGTACGACTCTCGCATCTTCACCGAGTTCGACAACGCCTTCGCGACGTCTTTCGTCGTCCATGAGCTCGCTCACATGTGGTTCGGGGATAGCGTCGCTGTGCGTGATTGGAGGCACATCTGGCTCAACGAGGGCCCGGCCACGTATGCGGAGTGGCTGTGGGATGGATCCAGGGGCGGAGATCGCCCTAGGAAGACCTTCAATCAACTGTGCTCGACGCCCAAGGACGACGAATTCTGGGATGTCAAAACCGGCGGCCCGGGCCGCACCAACCTTTTCGATTTCGAAGCGGTCTACCTCCGGGGCGCCATGACCCTGCAGGCCCTTCGCCGCGCCGTGGGCGGGCCGACGCTCTTCGAGATCATGCGCACGTGGGCATCCGAACGGCGTGGCGGAACCGGAACCACGGCTCAGTTCAAGGCGTTGGCCGAGCAGGAGTCGGGCCGCCGGCTCGACCGGCTCTTCCGCCAATGGCTCTTTAGAGCCGCCAAACCGCACGGCTGCAGGGAAGCAGCAAGCGGCCCCGGTGCGAGCATCCGGCGACCCTCCGCATGGGCGGGCCCGTCAGCTTTCGGGAAGGGGGCCTAACCCAACCCGACCCAATAGAGTTTCCCCATGGTCGTGTCCCGCGCATCGCGCGCAGTCATCGGGCTGGTGGCCGTTGTCGGCCTCCTCGTATACCTGTTGATCATCGACCTTGGGGTGAGCGCCGGACGTATCCACCACGGGGTCTCGGTCCAGGGGATCGACGTAGGCGGGCTTACCGAAGCAGAGGCCGTTCGCGTGCTCCAGGAAGGCGGGCGCGAGCGAAGGCAGACGCGCGTGTACTTCGGCCACGAGGGTCTGAGGCGCTTGAGCTTTACGCCCAAAGAGATCGGATGGTGGCCGCAGGCTGCGGCGACCGCAGAGACGGCCATGCAGATCGGGCGCGACGGTTCGCTCTTCGAGAACCTTTTCGACCGGGTGAGGGGCTGGCTGGGCGGCGTCCCTGTCGGATGGAGTGGGCCTCCGCGTGCCGGGAAGGTGGATCGGGTGATCGACCGATGGGAGGTGGTCGCCCAAGAACACGGCCTCGACATCAACCGGGGTTTTCTGCGATACAAGATCCGGCGCGCGGTGCGCTTCCATCCGCCTCAATCGCTGTTCAGAATTCCGGTGGCCACAGACGCACCCTGACCGGGCAGGGGTCAGGGTGCCGGGGTTCTCGTGGTGAGATCCAGGCCCATGATCACGAAGGGCTTCGCCCCTCCCGGGAAGGCGAAATCGGTAAGAAGAGGTACCCAGCCCCGTTTCTTGTAGAGATGGAGAGCACGGGTCTCGGCATCCAGCGTCGACAGAGCAGCGGTGGAATGTGGCAGGCCGCCTAACAGCTCATCGTGCAACCGCCCGCCAACTCCGCGTCCCTGTGCTTCCGGCATCAAGTGAAGCTCGACGACCTCGAAGCAGTCTCCCAACCATCTCTCCGCCTCATCCGAGGGCAGGGCTGCTGCGACGACGTCGTGCCACCACTGACCGCCGCTCCCGGTGTAGCCGTAAGCCACTCCGACCAACCCTCGGTCATCTTGGGCGATCTTGCAGCGGAAACCGCTCCGCTCGGCGTGGCGGTTCAACACATTGCGGAAACGAACGACCTCGCGGTCCGGGTAGGGGTATTGGTGGTCGGCAAACGCGCGTCTGTAGACCTCTGCGATCTCCCGCCGCGCCGCCACGAAGCCCTCGGGGGCAAGATCCACGATGGCCGTCTCTGGGGTCATAGCCTCCTTCTCTACCTCCTGCACCCACCCGATGCCCTTCAGATGCGAGATCCTACGGCCGGGAAGCGACGAGATCCGGCACGGTGGGGAAAGGGAAAGCCGGTAGACTGCCCCCATGCCGGGCAACGTTGGTCCAGCGGAGCCTCCCGAGCTGCCCGAGCTCATGATCGCCGGGCCCGGCGAGCTCCACGAGGCCGATCTGAAAGCTCTCTCCGGACAGGTCATTGCCCATTACGGAGATTTCTGGGCTGACATCCACGACGACGCCCTCTCGAGGTTGGGACGGATGCTCGGAGTGGCCGAGTTGCCTTACCTCATCCCGGGAACGGGCTCGATGTGCCTCGATGCCGCTGTGCTCAACATGTTCGAACCGGGGCAGCGTGTGGTGGTGCCCAATACCGGTTTCTTCGGAGTGCGGTTGATCGAGATCGCCTCCTCGCACCGTCTGCAGGTGGTCGAGGTCCCGGTGGAGGTTGGTGCGCCGGTTGATCCCGGACGCGTGGCGGACGTCATCGCCGGGGCGGACGGGGTGCTGTGCACCCACGTGGACACCTCCACCGGCGTGAGGCACCCGGTGGAGGCGATTGCGGGGGTTGCGCACGAAGTGGGCGCGGTGTGCGTGATCGACGGGATCTCATCGGTCGGCGGCGAGTTGCTGGATGTCGATGCGGCGGGTATCGAGCTGCTGGTCACCGCGTCCCAAAAGGGGCTCGAGGCCCCTCCGGGGCTGGGAGTGATTGCGCTTGGCCCGGGAGGGCGTGAGCGCATCGAGGCGCGAAGCCGTCGTCCGGAGTCCTGGTATCTGGACCTTGCGACCTGGGACTGGTATCGAACCAACTGGTCCTGGCACCCCCACCCGGTGACGATGCCCGTGAATCTCGTGCGTGCCCTGCTGTCGAGCCTGCAGCGCATCGACCGGGCCGGCCTCAGGGAATGCATAGGTCGACGGGCCGACCTCGCCAAGAGATGTCGCGAAGGTCTGCGGCAACTCCGCCTCGAACCGGTGCCGCAGCCAGGCTGCGAAGCGAATTTGGTGGTCGCGGCATGGGCGGAGGATCCGGCCAGGCTGCAGGGTGCCCTGCTCGAACGCGGGATCATGATCTCGGGAGGGCTCGAGCCCACCTTCGGGAAAGCCATCCGGGTCGGGCTGATGGGCCGAACCGCCACGACCGAGATGGTCGACCGTGTGCTCGAAGGGGTTGCCGAGGCCCTGGGTAGGACGCTTCCCGAGGGCGCGGTCGCTGGCCCCTAGCCTGTAATCGAACCCTCGGGCTCCTTGGGGTGCTTGCCCTCTCGGTTGAGAGTCATCGCCGCTTCACGAAGCCCCCGGTAGAGGAGGGCGGGGTCGCCCATGCGGCGGCGGAGCTGCCGTTCCAACCCTGCGATCGGGTACAGATTCTGGGGAGCGCGTGGATCTTTGTGCCCCGCCGAGGCGAACCGAGGAAGCATGGCGGTGACCGAGTCGGCCAGCTCCACCACTTCCTTCACCTCGAGATCGGCGTTGGACTCGCACCGGATCACCCCTGCCCACTGCGATCCCGCAGGCCCGGGGAGGCGGACGTACCACGAGAACTTGCTCCACTGGGATGACGTCATCATGAAGACGGGAGTCCGCTGCCCGGACTCGAGCTTGCCGACGACGGTGTGGAGATCGGGCGGCAGATAGGCCACGTGGTGGGTCTTGACGTAGCCCACCGCTCCGGGGATGTTCAGGCGTCCGGTGAGGGGGCCGTCCACCACGATGAGGTCGGCAGGGGCGCACTCCGCCACGGTCACCTCCAACCGGCCCATGTGGAGCTGCAGGGCAAGAGAAAGCTGCTCGGGGGCGTCCCCGCCCGCAGAGCAGACGGGGTAGTGGGCATAGCGGGTCGAGATGCCGGCCGCGTCGTGATTGGGGGAACAGAACAGACCTCGGCGGACTTCGGCTGCGACGATCTCGGCGCGCCCGTGGCAACGAACCGCGCCGGCCGAGTAGGACGCGCAGATCGCGGGGCGCGCCGTTCCGGCTGAGTCTTCGATCCACACGCTCGCGTCCACGCGTCTGACTCCGTCGGTGAACAGGATCGTTTCAGGGGGGCGCGATCCGGGCCCAGGGGAGGCCGGTGCCCACCGCGACGGAGGCGTCTCGATCGACGCGTCGACCTCAGTTTCGCTCTGTGTGCCGGTTACGGTTTCCATCGACGTTCCGTATTCCGGCGCCCAAGCTTCGACCGAGAACCTCACGGCGTCACCGGGCCGGCCGGCGTCGCCCGGAGCCCCAGGAGGACCGCGGAAGCTCCTTCCCCTCTCGGACGAGAGCTCACATCGCCACCCGTTTCACGGACGAGGAAACCCCTTTGCTCACCTGATACTGCACGGGTACCCGGTCGGCGAGGTCACGCACATGCGTCACGATGCCGACCATGCGGTCCTTGCTTGCGAGGTTTTCGACCGTGGCTGCGACGGTTTCCAGCGTGTCGCCGTCCAGGGTGCCGAACCCCTCGTCCAGAAAGATCGCCTCGAGACGAGCGGCGCCATCGGCGGCCAATTCCGAGAGGTGTTCCGCCAGAGCGAGAGCAAGCGAGAGGGATGCCAGGAAGGTCTCGCCTCCCGAGAGGGTCTTGGCCGAGCGTGTCTCGTTGGCGTTGTGGTGGTCGACCACCTGAAAGTCCCCTGTCTCGTTCAGCGCCAGCGAGTAGCTTCCGCCCGATAGCTCGAGGAGAATCACGCTTGCCCCCTCGACCAACCGTCCAAGGGCCTCGCTGACGATCCAGCGCTCGAAGCCCGTGGCGCTGAGATGGTGTGCGAGCGATCCTGCAACCTCGCCCTCGATGCGCGCGGCCTTGATCTCATCCCGGATGCCGGCCGCGACCTCGAGACCCTCGCCGATCCTGTGAAGGTGCGCCATCGCTCGCTCGGACGCGACAACAACCGCATGTTCGACCTCCTCGGCCGGCGCCAGGTCGACGCTGCACTCGCGACAGCTCGCCTCTAGCTCTGCGACGATTTGGGCGCGCTCCTCTCTCGCCTGTTGGGCGCGCTCGCGGGCGGCTGCCGCATGCGCAGCCAACTTCGGCAAGGTGCCCTCTGCCCATCCGGCCAACTCGGTCCAATCGCGGCTCAGGTCGGTGCGGGACGCTGGAGGGGGACCGAGGACGACGACGCCATCGCGCACCGAGTCGAAGTCCCGGCCGAGAAGCTTTCCCTTGTCTTTAAGGCGCTCGTGGGCCTCCACCGTTTTCCGGAGCTCGGCGCGCGCCTGCTTCTCGGCAGCGGTAGCCGCTTCGAGGAGCGCATCCGCTGCATCGATGGCTTCCAACAGCTTCGTGATCTCATCCGAGCCGGGCCCTTGTGCGAGCTTTGCATCGGCTGCCCTTATCTGTTCCTGAAGCGTCGCAAGCGTCCCCTCGGCGGTCAGACGCCTCCCCTGCGCCTGGGACAGGAGCGTCTGCGCTCCGTCACGATCCGCCCTGACTCTCTTGACCGCGGCTTGTTTCGCGTCGATGTCGGGTGCGGCCGGGTGAGCCGGGGGCGAAGCCACGGCCTGCAGGCACACCGGGCAGGGTTCGCCCTCGACCAGCGCGCCGGCGAGATGCTGCGCCATGTGCTCTTCTTTGGCGGCGTTCCACTCCGAGACGGCCTCTTCGACGAGTTTCTCGGCCGCCTCGTACGAGGATGCAGCGAACGCTTCGTTGTCCCTGAGCTCCTGCAGCTTTGCCCGTTCGGGTTCGGCAAGGGCGATGAGCTCGGCGCGCCGGTTGTGCTCTAGGCGCGCGCTAACCAACGGGTCTCTCTCGGGCAGGGCACGTTGTGCCGTGCGGGCGGCCTCCACCGCCTTCTCGGCCTTCTCGGCCGCAATCCCCGCCGCTGCCCGAACCGCCTCGGCGGCTCCGAGATCATCTCCGAGCTCGGCGATGCCGGGGGGGATGGACAGAGATCCGAGCAAGGCGCGCAGTCTCTCCTTCTCCTGCAGGTCGGTCTCGGCTGTGGTGGCAGCATCGAGGAGCGAGGACAGCGCGGGCTTTGCCTCGATCACCCGTCCTTTTAGTGCACCCAGAAGATTCATTCGCTCAGCTGCCTCGGCGCGTGCCGGTTCCGTCGCGAAGCTAAAGTCCTCGAGTCGCTGTTCGAGGAGCGCGATCTTGCCCTTTCCCGTTGCCGATATCGAACCGGCGGTCTGGCGCATCTGCTCGTACACACCGAGATTCAAGAGCTCCACGAGCAGGTCCTGGCGGTCGCCCGGCTTGTCGTGGAGGAAGCGGGAGAACTCGCCCTGTGGCAGGACCACGCAACGAGTGAAGTGCTCGAACGGAAGCCCAAGCAGCCCATGAGCGCAGCGCGATACCTCGTCGGCAGTGCCGGCTAGCACCTCGTCGCCCCTCTGCAGTCGCGCCTCCTTAGTGGTTGCTCCTTTCCCCGTGCGCCGAATCACCCGGACGGCGGTGTAGCCGATATGGCCGAGCAGAAAGTCGAACCTAACGCGGGCTTCGAGAAGGTTTTGAGAAATCGCCGGTGCTACAAGATTCCTGTTGTCGTACCGGGGCACCGAGCCGTAGAGCGCGAAACAGATCGCGTCGATGATCGTCGACTTGCCCGAGCCGGTGGCGCCGACCAGTGCGAAGTAGTCGACACCCTCGAAGTCGACGACCTGGGGATCACGAAACGCCCCGAAGCCCTGGAGCTCAAGACGCAGCGGACGCATAGGTTTCCTCCAGCAGGCGGTCGAACAACTCGACCAGCCGGTCGTCACCGACGTTTCTCTCGGCCAGGTACTCGCGGAACAGAGCACGAGGATTCGACGACGCGCTCCGTCTTTCCCTGCCCTGAGTCGTCGGTTCGCCGGGCGAAGCTATGACGTCGACGGCTTCGCGGAACAGGGCCCGCACCTCGTCGCCGAGGCCGGCGCGCGCCTTCTCTTCGACCCTCACCCGCAGGAGATCATCGCCCGTGGTGCCGGCGAGGGCGGCGAGCTCAGCGATCGTCCCCGACAGGGTACGCAGCCGGCGCCCCGCCCGAACGGGGACCGCCCGAGTGTTGCAGGGCGCGCCCGGGGACGCTTCGACGATCATCGTCACCTTGTGCTCGTAATCGTCGGAGAAATCGAGAGACAGCGGAGATCCGCAGTAGTGGACCGGTGCACCGGCGGGCATCTTCTGCGGCTTGTGGAGGTGACCGAGCGCAACGTAGTGGGCATTCGAGGGAAAAGCGGTGGCGTCGACGTAGTAGTCGAAAACCGTTTGCGCCGTGCGCTCGCCGCCGCCCGTCTGTGCGCCCGCAACCGTGACGTGTCCCAGAACAATGTTCACCGAGTCCGACCCGAATGCCGCTGTCAACGATCCAATGATGCGGCTCGCCCGTTCCCTATAGGTGTTTGCAAGAGTGTCGGCGCCATCGGACATCAGCTGGTCCGCTTTTACTATGTCGCGTTGAGAGAGCCATGGCATCACCGCGATGCGCGCCAGCTCGCCTGCATGCGATGTGATCTCGACGACGCCTCCCTCCTGCGGCGACAGAACCAGTGGGCGGACCACCACCCGCCCGAGTGCCAGAAGCGGCTCGACCGCCAGGAGCCGGCGAGCGTTGTCGTGATTGCCCGCAATAACCACCACCTGTGCACCACTCTGGGTGAGCTGCAACAAAGCGTCGTAGACGATCCCCTCCGCTTCCGGGGAGGGTGATGCTGAGTCGAAGAGGTCGCCGGCCACCAGAACGACGTCTACCTCCTCAGCCGCCGACAGGGCCGCGATCTCCTTCAGCACCGCGCGGTGTTCTTCGGCCCGGCTTCGCCCTCGTAACGTCTTGCCCACGTGCCAGTCCCCTGTGTGAAGTAGCTTCACGCGCGCGGCAGGCCTTCGAACGGATCCACGGGAGCCGGGCGCGCAGTTGGATTCTTTCCGGCCTCGCTCGGGCGGCTCGCCCAAGCAGGAAAGGGGAACTCGAGCACGAGCGGCACCGGGATCTCAGGTTGGCTGAGCATCATGGTGCCGGGCTTGATGATCGTCACCCGCTCGCGGTGTGCCCCGCGCAGGAAACCGTACTGCCCGCGTTCGGCTTCCGCGGAATCGAGACGTCCCACGACCCGGATCGACGATTGCCCGATGATGCGCCCTTCGACCTCGCTTGCGGTTTGCTGGGCGCCGACCAGGATCACGCCGAGCGACCGGCCACGCTCGGCGACGTCTAGCAGAATCTCCTTGATAGGGCTGCTTCCTTCGCGCGGTGCGTACTTGTTGAGCTCATCGAGAACCAGGAAGAGGAGAGGGCGCGCTTGGCCGGCCCGTTCCTTCTCATCAAAGGTTCTGCGGATGATCACGCCGACGACAAAGCGCTTGGCGCGGTCGGGCAGATTGTGGATGTCGACCACCGTGACCTGTTGCTCGAGCTGGACTCTGTGCTTGGCGGCGTTGGGGATGTCGCCGCGAATCAGCCGGCCCAGGGGCCTGACGGCTCCGTGCAGTCGCCTGATGAACGCATTGACCGTTCCCGGTCCGATTGCCTGGCCCGCCCACTCCTGGTCGTCCTGCACCCGTCCACTGATGAAGTCGACGAGTTGGTTGAACGTGCGGATGGCCACGCCTTCGAGTTGAACCCCACCCTCGTCGAGGGCGATGGCCTGCTTGAGCTTGGCGGCGACGTTGTGGATCACCATGGTGTAGTGCTGCCTGTCGTCTTCTGCGTCGGCGAACAGGAAGGGCAGAAGCTCGTCCGAGCAGAACTCGGCCAGCGTCCAGAAGAACGAGGTGACGCCCTCCGTGCGAGTGCTGATGTCGGGCCCCGCGTTCGCATCGCCGAGGCGCGGGGGGGCGTAGAAAGCGGTGCTCTTGAACGGGCCCGCCTCGAGTCCCAGGCGGCGGTAGCGATCTCTGCCCTCGTCCGTGAGTTGGATGTTGGGATGGTCGAGAAACAGCAGATCCTCTCCTTTGACGTTGAAGATGAGCGCCTTTGTATTGACTGCCTCGGCGCCGAGGACCCCGGAGTTGAAGAGCCCGTAGAGCAGAAAGGTCGCATAGGTCGTCTTGGTGGCGACCCCTGAGATGCCGCTGATATTGACGTGCGCGCCGCGCGTCCCGTCGAGGAACTCGAGGTTGACGAAGAGCGGCTCGTTGTCTCTCATGAGGCCGGCTGGGAGCCTCTTTTCCATTCCGTCGAAGAACAGCGCCTGGTCGCGCTCCTTGCCCTCGGCGCGCCGAACCTCGATCCCCGGAAGGGGTGGGACGAACACCTCGGGCTCGACCCGTGTAACGGTCACCTGAGCGGCTTCACTGATGTGCCCTGGGAGAACGCCGTCCTCGATCAGGAAGACGTCGGAATCGAAGCGCGCCCCCTCATGGAGCGCTCGCACCTGGGAAACGACGCCGTATACGTGCACCGGTTCGCGACCGGGTAGCGGGCGTTCTGTGGCCACCACCTCGTCGAGCTGGAGGTATTGGTCATCGCCGAGGCCGACCCAGAAGCTCAGCGGGGTCGAATCCTCGGTTCCAAGGACGCGGCCGACGCGCCCGGGGCTATTCCCGGCGCCTGCTTCGGTCATCTCGTCACCCCCTTTGCCACCTGCCGCTGCATCTGCCCACTGCGCCCTCGGTTCCGGTGCTTCCCGAGCGCCCTCGGTTCCGGCGCTTTGGTTCTGGTATCAGCCTAAGTCGCCCCTGTGACAGGTTTGCGATTTTCGGCAAAGACGGCCGCCTTTAGTACCCTGACGCGATGAATCAAAAGCTCTACGGCGGGCGCATCGAACGGTTGTGTGACGCCACCGTCATCGCTGTTCTACGCATGCCTTCGGCCGCCCTGGCCGTGGAGGCCATCAGATCCGGCGTGCGCGGGGGCTTCGAGGCGGTCGAGGTGACTATGAACACGCCTGGGGCGACCGATGCGATAGCCGAGGCGGCGAGAGGCATCGAAGCGATGGTCGGGGCAGGCACCATCACGGACCCGGCTCAGGTTAAAGAGGCCTATGACGCCGGCGCCGAGTTCATCGTCACTCCGGTGGTGGTCCCAGAGGTGGTCGAGGCGGCTCACAGCCTATCGGTCCCGGTGGCGATGGGAGCGTCGACGCCCACCGAGATACTGACGGCGCGGCGCGCCGGAGCAGACTGGGTCAAGGTTTTTCCCATCGAGCAGCTCGGCGGGCCCGACTACCTCCAGATGGTGCTTGGCCCCCTGGCAGGCACGCCGGTGATGGTGACGGGCGGGCTGACTGCGGAGAACTACCTCACCTACCTGGACTCCGGCGCCCAGCTCGCCGGCTTCACCACCGCCGTCTTCGATCCACTCCTGGCTCAGGAAGGGCGCTACGACGAGATCGAGCGGCGTGCGATCGAGGTTCACCGGCGCCTCGACCTCTATGCAACGGAGTAGCCACCGGCTCTGATCCGATCATCTTCCAGACCTGCGCACGGCTGGCAGTCGGAGGGAGACGGCCGAGGTCGGGATGCCGGGTTGCAGGTGGCCTTGTTGCTGCGGATGGCCGTTGTGCCGAGGCGATGCGGGGAGCCGGACGGCGCAAACCGACCCGAAGCGGCGCAGGGTGGGTAATTTCGTCTCATGCCTCGTACCCATGAGGGACTCGTCCGGCTGATCGAGCGCCACGGAGCAACCGATGCGCGGGTCGTCGACGCCTTCCGCCGGGTGGCGCGCCGGGACTTCGTGCCGCCGGACTCGCGGCACATGGCCTATGGGGACCGGCCGGTCGGGCTCCCGCAGAGCCAGACCACCAGCCAGCCTTCCCTGATCGCCAGGATGATCGAAGCTGCCGCTCCCCGGCCGACAGACCTGGCGCTCGAAGTGGGCACGGGCTACGGCTTCCAAACCGCCCTGCTGTGCCATCTTGTTGCCGACGTCGTGTCGATAGAGCGTCGGCGAGAGCTCGCCGAGGCGGCGAGTGCGAATCTCCGCCGCGCCGGGGCTACCGGTTTCGAGGTGCGGCACGGTGACGGATTTGCAGGGGCGCCCGATCGGGCCCCGTTCGACATCGTGGTCGTGTCGGCCGCCGCATCCCGGGTGCCCGAGGCGCTGGTGGAACAGCTTGCGGAAGGGGGCCGCCTTGTCATCCCGGTGCGGGACGAGGCTGCGTCCTCCGACAACGTGGTGATCATCGTGAAGCGGGACGGTGTCCCCCTGCCCCCGCGTCTGATCACACCGGCGCGTTTCGTTCCACTGGTGCCTGGCCCCGTGGAGGATTAGGCCTCGGAGAACGATGCCTTGAGCGTTCGCCACAGCCTCTTGGATGCTTCCCAGTCCTCTTCGTGAGTTTGGAGATTGAGGGCGAACCCCAGTTCCCCGGTTACAAACCCAAGGTCGATGGCATGTAGCCGGGCTCCGTCTTCGCTGTAGGTGTACTCCCACTCGGCCGCGTCGTAGCCCTTGAAGCGTGTGGAGTCGATCCTCACCTCGACATAGTCGGTGTGAGAGGCGCTGAAGCTCGCCGACAGATCTTCCCAAGCGCCTTCCGGCGACGGCCCGGGGTCGTCGGTCCACCCAACCCGAAGGTAGGTTCCCGAGATGGGATCGCGTAGGTCGGTCTGGGTGTGGCCGCCCGGGATCACTTCCCATTCGGGGGGATGGGCTACGACGAAGCCGGTGTCGCCGATCGCGAAGGCGGTCCAGTCGTCCGGGGCCCGGGCCCTCTTTCCTCCCGGTTTGGCCCCCTCGCCGTTGTTGTTGCCCTTGGCTGCCCCGTCCGTAGTACCGGAGCCACTCGGAGCGAAGAGGGCGCGCCCCCCGAAGATGGCTGCGACCACCAGCGCGAGCGCTGCCAGGACGACTCCGGCGGCGACCATCCCGTTGCGTTTTCGCCGGCTGCCGGGCGGCCGAAGGGGCTCGGCAGCCGCCCCGCCGGACGTCGTCTCCTGTGACCGGGGCGAAGTCGCCGGGACGCCCTCGGTGAGACGACCTGGCAACGGGACCGTCGCCCCGGACTCCCGCGCGCCGGGCCCGGCGCCCCGAGCCGAGCCGGCCGTGTGCTCGAGGGCGGCCCTGATCTCCGTGGGGAGGGGCCGGTCCGGGGGTGACTTGGCAAGGAGACCGCGCAGCAGCGGCCAGAGGGGGCCGGCGCGCTCGGCCGGACGGGGCTCCTCCTTGATGATGGCCGCCAGCGTCGGGATAACACCGGATCGCTCGAACGGGGGCATTCCCTCCACTGCGTAGTAGAGGGTTGCTCCGAATCCCCAGAGGTCTGATTCCGGTGTGCTGGGGGCCCCGGAGGCCTGCTCGGGCGCCATGTACAAGGGCGAGCCAAGCACCAGACCGGTGGAGGTGATCCTTGTGTCGTCCTCCAGGGTGGCGATCCCGAAGTCGCTGAGCTTCGACCGGCCATCCGGCATCACCATGATGTTGGCCGGCTTCACGTCCCGGTGGACGATCCCGTTTGCATGAGCCGTCTCCAACGCCCCGAGGACACTCAGCCCGAGGCGGGCCGTGCGCTCAGGGGTGAGGGGGCCGCCGCCGTCGACCACCTCGACGAGCGTCTGGCCGTCGAGCAGCTCCATCACGATGAAGGTCTGTCCCTCGTGGTCAACGACGTCGAAGATCATCACCGCACCCGGGTGGTTGAGGCTGGCCGCAGCGCGCGCTTCGCGCAGGACCCGGGAGCGTGTCGAGTCCCTTTCGGAGGCCGCAACGCCGTCGGGAAGGGACACCTCCTTGATGGCGACGTCGCGGCGAAGGAGGATGTCCTCGCCCCGCCACACCACCGCCATCCCGCCACGGCCAAGCGCAGGCCCGAGCACATACCGGTCTGCGCTGCGCCTGGGAGCGACGTGGTTGGCCATGGCGTTTCAAGATAGCGTCACGGGCTCAGCGGGCGCGCCGAGCCGGGCGGTTTGTCTGAGGCCGCCGGAGGCCGAGTGCCGGCGGTGGCCCGGGCGGCATCGAGATCCAAGAAGTTGTCACATGGCCCTCTTAGGGTCAACCCATGGACATACTGGTTGCCGTCGTTGGCGGCCTCGCCGCCGGCGTGGTGGGGGCCTTCGTTCTCGTGCGCCTTCGGGCACCGGGGCAGGGCCGGGCACTGGCGCAGCTCGCCGGGATGCACGACGAGCTGACGCGGCTGGCCGAGCGGGTCGCCAGCGACTCGGTGCGGCTCGGTGGACGCCTCGAGGGTATCGATGACCGCATGGTCCGCACGCACGCTTCCAACGCGGATATGGCGCGCGACATCTTCGAGACGCTGGGTGATGTGCGCCGCGCGACCACCACCGTTGCGGAGCAGGCGCGGGAATTCAGCTCGCTTCAGGATCTGTTGCGGGCGCCTACGGCGCGCGGTGGGCTGGGCGAGGCGATGCTCGAGGAGCTGCTGCGTCAGGTCCTGCCTCCGAATTCGTTCTCCACCCAACACCGCTTCACATCCGGGGTCATCGTGGACGCCGTCGTCCGCGCCGGCGGCAGGATGGCATGTATCGATGCGAAGTTTCCCCTTGCGAACTTCAGACGGATGTGCGACGCCACCGAGGAACGCGATCGGGCCGAAGCCGAACGAGCTTTTGCAGCGGACGTTGCCAGGCATGTGGACGACATCTCGTGCCGTTACATCGTCCCGGACGAGGGGACTTTCGACTTTGCGGTTATGTATGTGCCCGCCGAGGGTGTCTATTCGGAGGTGCTCCGGCTTTCGCACGGCCGCCGCGCTCTCTACGAAACCGCCATCGAGGCGCGCGTCATCCCGATGTCCCCGCTTACCATGTACGCGTATCTGACCACCGTCCTATTCGGGCTGAAGTGCCTGAGCATCGAAGCGAACGCCGAGGCGATCCTCGGGTTTTGCGGCCGGCTACAACAGGATATGGAACGCTTCTCGACCGAGTACGAGACGCTCGGCAGGCACGTGGGTCACGCCCAGTCCAAGTACGAGGAGGGCCGCGTGCGACTGGAACGGCTGCGGGGGCGGCTCGAGCGGGTCACCGATCTGTCCCACGGCGGCGCCTCGAAGGGTGGCCCGGCGGGAGCGCCGGCCGAGACAAATGGGGCGGAACCCGAGCCCACCGCGATTCCCTAGCTCCATTGCACTCTCGGACCCGGTTTCCGGGCCACACGGTGCAACGAAGCTTCTTGGCTCCATTGCACTCTCGGACCCGGTTTCCGGGCCAC